>SXOA01000138.1 GCA_005778405.1 Planctomycetaceae bacterium | reverse complement strand
CGGCATCTCGGTCGCGCCGGATGCCTATGGCACCTCGATGCCCTCCTACCATTTCACCCAGTATTTCGCCGCCGCCCGGGTCTATTCGGGCCTCTACGGCGACAGCTGGGCGCCCTATGGGCTGGCCGGCCTGCTGGCCGTCTCCAACATCCGGGGACACCGGCACTGGGTATCGGACATGGTCGCGGGCACGGCACTGGGCCTGGGAATCGGCGAGATCGTGCTGCGCAACGCCGAAGCCGACCGCGCCGGCCGCCTGACGGCGGCGCCGGTTATGACCGGAGATGGCGGAGGCGTGGCGTTGAACATGAAGTTGTTGTAGAAGATGTCCGCGAAGCTCGGCGCAATCACCGCCCGAAAGCCGTAGTTCTCAATCGCCCAGACGGCATGTTCGCGGCTGGAGCCGCAGCCAAAATTGCGGCGGGCCAGCAGGATGCTCGCCCCGGCAAACTGCGGCCGGTTGAGCTCGAAATCGCCCCGCGGCGTTTTCCCGTCGTCCTCGTACCGCCAATCATAAAACAGGAACGGCCCATAGCCGGTCCGCTCAATCCGCTTGAGAAACTGCTTGGGAATGATCTGGTCAGTATCAACGGCCGACCGGTCCATCGCGCAAACGAGACCGGTATGGGTGGTGAATGGCTGCATGGTTCTACTCTAGCTAAACATCCCTTGAACCCCAATCGGCTCAAAAGCATTTTTGAAATGCTCAATCTTCGGCTTTGACTTAGCGTCCGGCCACGTAATCGCCACGACATCAAACCGGGCGCTGCATTCCAGCAAGTCGTGCCGCTTCAGGTACGCCAGCGCCAGCCTCGTCAGCTTCCGCTGTTTGTTTTCGTCCACCGCCTCGGCGGGATGGCCGGCGTCCTGAGACGTGCGGGTCTTCACCTCGATGAAGACCACCGTCCGCCCATCCACGGCCACCAAGTCAATTTCGCCAATCCGGTCCCGATGGCCGCGGGCCACTATGATGTATCCCAGCTTCCGCAGGAACTTGGCTGCCGCATCCTCGCCTCGCTGTCCCAGCGACCGCGGCCCGAGCCAGGACTTGACTTTCGTTCGCAGTTCAGCAAATAGCGACACGAGAATTCCCCATTCGTCATTCGGAATTCGTCATTCGAGTTTATGCTCTGGCTGCCTCAGCTCCCTTGGCTCCCTTCGCTCCTTTAGGTCCAGTTTCCTTCCGTTCCCGCAGTTTGATCGACTTGCCGACCCGGTCGCGAAGATAGTAGAGCTTGGCGCGGCGAGTGGTGCCGCTCCTCTTAACTTCGATCTTAGCGATCTTAGGGGAATGGAGCGGAAACTTCCGCTCCACCCCTTCGCCCGAGACGATGCGGCGGACGGAAAACATCTCCCGCGTCCCCGATCCGCTGCGGGAGATGACCGTGCCGGTGAAAATCTGGATCCGCTCGTCCTCACCCTCCAGGATGCGGGTGTGCACGTCGACCGTGTCACCCACTGCGAACTGGGGGGGATCCGCCTTCAGACTCGTCTTTTCGACGAGCTCGAGAAACTTGTTGTTCATGACATCTACCTTTCTATGTTTACTAACCCGATGCGTGAGTGAGGAAGAACTCTTCCTCGCTGGCGCTTCGGGTTGGTGTGGAACTATTCCAGCAAATCCTGCCGCCGCTCTTTCGTTTTCAAATAACTCTGTTCCTGCCGCCAGCGGGCGATTTCTCCGTGATCGCCGCTAAGCAGGACTTCCGGCACCGTCAGTCCGCGAAATTCTCGCGGGCGCGTGTACTGCGGAAATTCCAATTGGCCACTCTCGGTGCTGAACGAATCGTCCTGGCTGCTCTGCTCGTCGCCGAGCACTCCCGGTATCAGGCGGCTGCAAGCGTCGATGACCACCATCGCCGCCGCCTCGCCGCCATTCAAAACGTAATCGCCGATCGAAATCTCCTCCGGCTGCAGCACATCGATGATTCGCTGGTCGAATCCCTCGTACCTGCCGCACACCAAAACCAGCCGCGGCTCCGCCGCCAACTCCTTCACCAAATCCTGATCGAGCCGCTTCCCCTGGGGAGACAGCAAAATCAACTTTCCCGCTGGTTCCACCAGCTTTTGCACCGCCTCTACACAATCAACCACTGGTTCGACCTTTATCACCATTCCGGGCCCGCCTCCGAAAGGGCGGTCGTCCACTTTCTGGTGCTTGTCCGTGGTCCAGCGGCGGATGTCGTGCAGGTGCACGGCCAGCAGCCCGGCATCGATTCCTTTCTTCAATAAACTCTGACTCAGGTAGCCCGAGAAAATCTCGGGGAACAGGGTCAGCACGTCAAATCGCATGTTCCCACACCACGAATCCTACGTAGCCGCACCTTCCGCAGCCGGCGCTTCCGCAACCACTCCTTCTGCCGGGGTAGCTTCAGGGGCGACAGGTTCCGGCTCCGGTGGTTTCGGCGGCGGAATGTAGACAGCCGGCGCGGTGGGCCGGTGACTTTTGATCTTCTCCAGGGCCGCCTTCTGAGCCTCGGCGTGCGTTCCGTTCAGGCCGTATTTCTTAATCAGTGCGGTCGCCTTCACCGAAGGCTGGGCACCGACCGAAATCCAGTAGGCGATCCGCTCTCCTTTGAGGATGGCGCGGGCATCGGTGTCCCGCACAAGCGGGTCGTAATAACCAAGCTCCTCGATCACTTTGCCATCTCGTGGGCAGCGCGAATCAATCGCGCACAGGCGGAAGAACGGCCGCCGATGCCTTCCCATCTTTTTCATCCGAATGCGAACTGTCACGTAAAAACTCCTCGAAAAGTAAATTGAATTGTCGTGTATGTTCTCGTTTTATCGTTCCCAAGCTCTGCTTGGGAACGAGTAACTACTGTCCTCGCTGCTCCCGCTTTTTCTTCCGCAATTCCTTCTCCCGCTTCTTCTTCAGCTCCATCCGCTCCTTGGGGGACAACCGCTTGCCGGTGTCCCCCTTGGGCTTGGCCATTTTACCCGATGGGTCCGACATCAGGTTTTTTTGCAGGTCCTGGATGGCCTGCATCCTCCCTCCCATTCCCTTGCCCGCCATGCTCTTCATGATCGGGGCCATCAGGTCGTACTCTTTCACGAGCTGATTCACGTCCTGCACTTGCACGCCGGCACCACGAGCAATCCGGTTCCGGCGGCTCTGGTCGATGATCTTGGGGGTCTTCTTTTCCTTGGCGGTCATCGAGTCGATGATTGCCACCTTGCGGCCCATTTCTCCTTCGGCGTCCGTGTTCGCCAGCATCTTGCTGAGGTCCCCCATCCCCGGAAGCATGCTCATCATCCGGGTCATCAATCCCGGCTGCAAAACCTGCTTGAGCTGGACCTTGAAGTCATCGAGCGTGAAATCGCCGGCGGCGAGCTTCTTCTCCAGCTCCGCCTGCTGATTGACGTCCACTGCCTTGCGGACTTCGTCGATCAGCCCCAGCATGTCTCCCATTCCAAGAATTCGGCCGACCATTCCCTCGGGGCGGAACGGCTGAAGGGCATCCAGGTGTTCGCCGACGCCGATGAATTTGATCGGAACGCCGGTGACGTGTTTGACGCTGAGCAGTGCACCGCCGCGGGTGTCGCCGTCCAGCTTCGTCATGATGACGCCGTTGAGCTCCAGCGCCTCGTTGAACGCCTTGGCACTGTTGACCGCGTCCTGCCCGGTCATGGCATCGACGACAAACATCACCTGATGCGGCTGCACCCGCTTCTCAATCTGCTGGAGCTGGGCCATCAGCTCTGCATCGATGGCGAGGCGACCGGCAGTATCCAGAATGAGAACCTGGGCCCCCTCTTCCTTGGCTTTGCGAACCGCATCCTGGCAGACCTTCACCGGGTCGGTCGCCCCAAGTTCTGAATAAACGGGGACGCCAAGTTGCCGCCCAATGACATGCAATTGCTCAATAGCCGCCGGACGCTGCAAGTCCGCCGCGGCGAGATAGGGCTTGATGTTATTGTCCTGCAACATCTTGGCGAGCTTGCCGCAGGTCGTCGTTTTCCCCGACCCCTGCAACCCGCAGAGCATGAAGATGTTGAGGTCCTTTTTGAGATGCAGCGAAGGATCCACCGGCCCGAGCAGATTGGTCAGCTCATCCTGGACGATCGCCACCACTTGCTGTGTTGGGTTGAGCGCGAGGAGCACCTTCTCGCCGAGGGCCTTTTCGCTGACCTTGTCGATGAAGTCCCGGACAACGTCATAGCTGACGTCCGCTTCGAGGAGCGCCGTCTCCACCAGCTTCAGCGCATCGCGCATATTTCCTTCGGTGAGCTTGGCTTTGCCGGCCAAGGTCTTGAAGGCGGATTGCAGTCGGTTTTGGAGAGACTCAAACATCTTTGGTAAGAAGATAACGACAAGCCGGCAGCCGGGCCGAAAAGCTCTCGCTTCCCGGCTAACTTCCGAACTGTTCCTAAAATCAATCCCTTCAATCAGTTGCGCCGCGAAGGCACATCCATTTCGCGGCGCGGAAACCTCGCATTTTAGCGGACGCAGGCGCGAGTTGTAAATGCACCTCAAACCCGATGTGCCAGCAAGAGATCAAGGAGCATCCCCCCTCGCTGGTGCCTCTGGTTGACAGGGAATCTCTCAACCCAGATCACCCACCCGATACGACTGGTTCTGATGCAGTTTTCGAAAACCCCCCTTTTCATCTGTTGACCCTGGTGCATTGTCATAAACGATTATCCTGCAACCACTTGCGATGATGCACTTTCCTGATTCCGATGCACAGTGATGCATTTTGATGCATTTCGTAAGGAAGCCGACGACCTGTTTTCCCAATCGCTCGTGACGTCCTAAGTCCTTATTCCTCGTCGCCAGCCCAATGACGAGCTGCTGACTTCTGGCCCGACCTCCTTTCCATTTTTTGGCCCCACGAGGGAGACCTTTGGCCGGTTCCGTGAATGACCAATTCATACGGACATCCTGTTGTCACAGTCAATAGGTGCGCACCTATTTTTTAGAAGATTTTTTTTCGGCGGCAACGGGGCTCACTCCGCCGGCAGAACTGGATCGCCGACTCGCAGGACACCGCTGCGAACGACCTGGGCCCGGAGGCCGCCGCGATGGATGAGGGATTTCTTGATCCCCACGCAGGTCAGCTTCTCCAGATGGCCGCAGGGCTCGCAGAGCTCGATGCCCCGGAGCAGGACTTCACCGACGGTGAAGGTCTTGCCGACGAGGTGGTTGAGGGGGACACCCGCGGTGAGCAGATTGCGACGGGTATCGAGGTGGGTGAACGAGAGCTTGTATACCTGGCCGGCAGCTGTGATCGCTTCCTGCTCGATAAGTGTGATTTCCTGATCCGGCCTAGCGGGACCATGCTGCCCCACTCCCTTCCCCTCCGCGTAGCGATCGCCGGTCAATCCCCACCCCGCCGTCGCTGCGATGGAATCGACCGACCTGAGCGGCAGTTCCTTTTCCGTCGCGATGCCAATGGCCAGCAGCTTGCCGTGAAACGGGGGAATGTCCATCATGGGTTGCTCCTTGCCTTCAACTTAACGGAACCGGAACTTCCATGAAAGTCATCGCCTCGCACAATGGTCTGGTTGCTGCCCAGCGAGCTTTCGAGCGGATGAAGGCGGGAGTGGCCCCGCTGGATGCGGTGGTGGAAGGAGTGGAGATCATTGAGGACGACGCGGAGGAAACGACCGTCGGCTATGGCGGCATTCCGAATGAGGAGGGGGTCGTCGAGCTCGATGCGGCCGTGATGGATGGCAAGACCCACCGCGGAGCGGGAGTAGCGGCCCTCCAGCGGGTGCGGCATCCGTCGCAGGTCGCCCGGCTCCTCATGGAGCAGACCAACAGGGTGCTGTTGGTCGGCGAAGGGGCTCTCAAGTTCGCTCGGGCCAACGGTTTTGTGGAGGAAAACCTGCTAACCGAACATGCCCGGCAGGTCTGGCTCCACTGGAAGCGGACCAGGTCGCAAATCGACGACTGGCGGGCTCCGTTGCCGGAAAGTGTTGATCCCAAGGTCAAGAAGTGGTTCGACGTCCATTTCCGCGGCCCAGCTGGTCACGGCAAAATCGGGACGATCCATGTCTCGGCTCTCAGCCCGAGCGGCGACCTCGCCTGCTGCACCAGCACCAGCGGCCACGCCTTCAAGCTGCCGGGGCGGGTGGGGGATTCGCCAATCCTCGGAGCCGGCCTCTACGCCGACAACGACGTCGGCTCCTGCGGCAGCATTGGCCACGGCGAAGCGAACCTGGAAAACGTCACCTCTTTCGCGGCCATCGAGCTGCTCCGCAGCGGCCGCTCTCCGCAGGAAGCCGGGCTCGAAATGCTCCGCCGCATCGCCACCAAAACGCGGCCGGATCAGCTCGACGCGCACGGGCGGCCAAAGTTTAACCTTTGGCTCTACGTGCTTGCCAAAGACGGCACCCATGCCGGCGTCACAATGCACGGGCCGAAGCAGTATGCTCTCGCCGAAGAGAAAGGGGCGAGGTTGGAGAAGTGCGTGGCGCTGTATGAATAAGCCAATGCGATGGCAGTATAGCCTCAAGCATCTATTGATTCTGACTGCACTGGTCGCACTTGGAATCAGCGCTGGGATGAGCATCTATTCCCGCGCCCTGGTTCCCTACCGCGAAATTACCTGGTCCGATTGCACCGTCCAGGAGATCAAGACGGCCCCTTCCTCGGCCAAGCAAGTGATTCTGGTCTGTGGCAATCCAAACATCACGTCCAACTTTGGGCGGTGGCGGTACGAGCTAGAAACTCCGGAATTTCGCGTGCTCATGCACCATCATGGAGCAAAGTGTTTCCACTGTCTTCCGTCACGAGAATTGGACCCCTATTTCCAGGATTTGGGGCTGTCAGAACCAGTTCTTCCGTATGTGATCGTCAAGAATGGGAAGCATACTGCGGTACACCCACTCGACTGGGAACATGCGATGCGAGGCACCATTGATGCCATCGAGCAAGAGCTACGAAACCCAAAATCAAAGCAACGAGAATGGTAAGGCTTCGATCTTTTGGCTGGAGATGGTGAAGCGATCAGAATTGCTTGAGTACTAGTCCGCACACATCCGTATCCTTCACCTGCGAGCCGGCAAGCATCCCTTTCTGCGAAGAAAGCAGCACTCCCTTCTGCTCATCACTCGTCGCCGGCGCTCCATGCGATCCTTTCACCAGATTGGCGTTGAGTGGAATGCTCTTGGTCGCCATGTCGAAGTGGAGCTCGACGGGGTCGTAGCCGGGCTTGTTGTGGATGTCGACGGTGCGGGCGAACTTGGGGGCCTTGTCGTCGTAGAACCAGTAGTAATAGGCCTGCCAGCTATTTGGCGTTGAGATGAGGATAATTTCGCCGCTCCGCTCGTGGTCCAGGCCATATTTGGCCCGCTCGCTGCCGGCCAGGACTTCGGCGATTCCTTCCTGTCCGCGGAAAATCTGCACCACGGTTTGAATCGTGGCGGGGTCGGCCTTTTTCACGAAGACGTGCGAGAACTGATGATCGACGAGGGCCCAGGCCTGGCTGCTTTGGAAATCAATGAGCTCTCCGCCGTTGTCTTTGACTTGCAAGAGGCCCGCTTGACGAAGCAGCCGATTGGGAAAGGTGACGTGATCGACTGGCGTGATGGTGTATTCACTGGCAACGAGCCAGAGCGGTTTTTCACCGGCGAAAGCTTGCTCCGCTTTGGCGGCTAGTTTGCCAATGACTTCGTCGAGCTCGACCAGAGCCTTTTGGGCGGGCGGGCTGTCAGGGCCGGTCCGCTGGGCGGCGTAGTCGAGGTGTGGCAGATAGAGGTAGCAGAAGTTGGGGCGGAACTGCTCCATCGCGTAGCCGGCGGAATCGCAAATCCAGGCGGTGGACTTGATGTTGGTCATCGGGCCCCAGAAGTTCATCAGCGGGAAGTGGCCAAAGGTGTCCCGCAGCGTGCCGTACAGCTCGACCGGCTTGGTGTAGCACCAGAGGGACTCGCTGCCGTCGGGATTGTGGATCGGGGCGGGCATGCAGATATAGTCGGCACCGCACCCTTTGCTGAGCATCGGAAACCAGACAGCGCTCGTCAGCTTCGGGTCTTTCAGGTGGAGCAAGTCCCAGATCTGCGGAGCCGTGATTTTGTCGTTCCAGGCGGTCCACATCTCCACTTCCTGTTTGTCTCGCCAGTAGAAGCCATTGGCAATGACCCCATGCTCCCTGGGCAGCTTGCCCGTGAGCATGTTCGCCTGCACCGGCCAGGTGACCGCGGGAAAGCTGGGAGTAAGCGTGGCCCGATCGCCGGCAGCGGTGAGCTTGGCGAGGTTCGGCATCGCGGCCAGATCGGAGGAGCGGAGACCGGGGATCGAGAGGAAGATGACGTGGGGCATGGGAGAGGTAGTGATTAGTGAGTGATGAGTAGTGAGTGAGGAGTAGTGAGTGATGAGTAGTGAGTGTAATGTTTCACCCACTTTGAGTCAGGTGTGAAGTTAGCCGCCTGAGTCTATCCTATCAGATCGAAGAAATCGCCGAGGAGTTGCACCGGTTTGAGCGACTGTGACGTGCTTGGCTTTTTGTGGACAGTCCAACTCTTTATTTTCAAAGGAAATAGAAGGACCGTCCGATGGCCCCAACACAGCCCAAATGACCAAGCCACGCGGCAAGCACGTCTGCGTCGTCGCTGACGTGGCCAACCGCTTCGTCCGCTGGTTGCACCACCAGCTGCTGCCGGAGGCCCTGGCGATTCAAAAAAACTGAGCCGACAGAAGCGTTCACTGTCGCGGAGTGAACACTGATACCAAGTTGGAGTTTTTAAGGCATGGCTCCGGTGTCCAATCGGATAGAAGACAGAGCAACTCCTCACTCGACCTCGCACCCCCTGACCCGCAACGGGCATTCATCGAAGACTCCCGACCCGCTGAGGTGGTGCCTGAGTGCGTTCGTGCAGCGAAAAACAGCACGGGGCAATAGCGTGGCAACACGCGGCTTACGAGAAAGCAGCCATGCACAAGGTCATAGGGCGTCTAGCCGAAATGGGGACGCAGGAAGGTAAGACATGGAGTGAATTGTCAAGCGACTTCGGCCGGCAGCAAGTGCAATGGATGGGGAACCGCAGGAGACCAATCGGCTTGCCAGGCCTGTTCCGAGGACACTACTAGCGGCGGAAGTTCCCGCTCGAGATATTCCTTTGCCTTCAGCACCTCCGCGTGCAGTTCCGGAAACGGCGGAATTTTGGCGTCCCATTCCAGCAGCGTGCTTGCGCCGCCGGTGAGCTCGTGGGCGAGCCGGTAGAGTTGCCAGACGGCTCCGACCACGCGGCCGTCGTGAGTGTCGATGCAGTGGGTGCCGAGGTGGGTGTGACCGGCGAGGTGGAACTGCACGACCCGCTCGTGCGGCAAGTTGCGAAGGTATTCGGCCGGGTCGAACTCGTGGTTCACGCTGGAGACGTAGACGTTGTTCACATCCAGCAGCAGGCCGCAGTCGGCATCAGCGGCGAGACGGCTGAGGAATTCCCATTCGCTCATGGTGGAAGCGGCGAAGGTGATGTAGGAGCTGGGGTTTTCCAGCGCCAGTGGCCGCTCCAGATAGTCCTGCACGTCTCGCACCCGCTCCGTCACGTGCCGCAGAGACTCCTCATTCAGCGGCAACGGCAGCAGATCGTGCGTGTTCCGCCCGGCAACGCCCGTCCAGCAGAGATGGTCCGATACCCAGGCGGGTTTACATTCTTTCGCCAGCGCCTTGAGCTTCGCAAGGTAGTCAAAGTCGAGCGGGTCGGTTGAGCCAATCGACAACGACACGCCGTGCATCACCACGGGGTATCGCTCCGCCACTTGCCGCAGCACTTGCCGCGGACGCCCGCGGGAATCCATGAAGTTCTCGGAGATGATCTCAAACCAATCCACCGCCGGCTGCCGCTGCAGAATGTGCCCAAAGTGGACACTTCGCAGTCCGACGCCGAGGCCGAGATGGGGAAGATTAAAACGAGGAAAGAGAGGCATGCACGGATTGTATACGTAACTCGAATGACGAATGAAAGCGGTGCAAAGTCCTCCTCTCCCCACTACCCACTACCCACTACCCACTGGTTCCACTTCCAATACCGAGCCCCGCACGGCGATGACGCGGACCTTGGAGCCGGTGGGGAGCTTTTCGTCACCGCCGGTGATGGCTTCATATTCCACCACCCGGTTTTGCAGGCTGAGCTGGATTTTTCCCGCGCTGGCCTTCTGGGCGGGAATCGGGATGTAGACGGTGCCGACGTGGCCGATGGCCCGCTGCACCTTGAGCGTCTGGTCCTGCGTCAACCGCCCCATCTGCTTGACCAGGGCATGCACAGCGAACATGGCTCCCGCGCCACTGGCGATGGCGATGAGCATTTGCAACGGCAAACCGAAGCCGGCGGAATCCGAGGCCAGTCCCGCGAGGCCGAAAAACGCAGAGGCGGCCACGAGCGTGCGGAACGAAATGACGCCGAACAGCCACGACGAACCATGCTGGCCGCTCTCGTCGGCGTGATGGTCGGTTCCGTCGTGTGCGTCCGCCCCAGTGTCGGTATGCACATCGACGGAAACATCGTGAGCCAATTCCCCAACATCGTGCCCGAAGCCGACGAGCGTGAGCACGAACTGGCAGACCAGAATCGTGCCGCCGATCACCGCACACAGGACAAAGATGGCTGTCATCATGGCCGGCACTCCGCAGGGTAAAGAAATCGAGGCTTCGGCAGTAGTTCGCTCGCACACTTGGATTCTTGCCGGGAAAGCCTCGCGTCACAAGCTGCCGGCCTGCCGCGGAAAGAAGCCAAGATTCCTATCCCGCCGGCGAATACCCTAATCAACCTGGAGGGGAGATGATTGCGGCCGATAGGCGTCCGCCGTATATTGCCCAGAAGCTTCGCTCCGAAGTGTGCCGGGCAGTCACTGGTCGAGTTGTCTGCCACCCGTTTTTGGTTGAGGGTCGGTCTATCTTTTTCATGAAAGGGTTGCGAGAGATGAAACGAACGCTGCGAGTGTTGGTTGTACACGCAAGTCTTGTTATGGGGCTGGCGCTGGTTGCTTCCTTCGCCCGGGCGCAGGAAGCCACTGTTACCGAGGAAGGGGCCATCACCGGGACGATGGACATCGATTTCAAGACCCGTACCGACCTGGATACGGCGGGCACGTATGTCGAGGGCTCTCCCGCCTTGGGGGCCAAGGACACGTACACGTTCAAAATGGTGGTCGGCAAGACGACCGAGTACAGCGGCAAGATTACCCGCCAAGGTGATCTGTTCACCAAGGTCATCAAGAGCCAGAAGCAGAAAGCGGCCTTGGGCTTTGACGTGAATCTGGCGGTCTACAATCCCAGAAATCTGGACGAGAAGAAGAACGTCGGCAAATGGGTCGGTACCCTTCCCATTGCTACCGCCACGGGCGTGTACGACATTGCCGGCGGCGCGAAGGGAGAAAGCCCCCTGCGGATTGCCATCGACGCTGCCGGCAGCCAGCAGGCTTTCGTGGACAAGTTCGGCGGCAAGCTCGTCGGCAAGAGCAAGAAGGACGACGGGCTGGCCTCTTACACCTACAAGCGGCTCATCGGCAACAAGACCGTGGAGATCAAGGTCGAGAAGGTGGACCCGATGCGGTTTGAAGATGTGGAGCTCGCTAAGGGTCCCTCGCCGAACTATCCGCACACGACGGTCAGCGGCCGGCTCGACTACGACTATGAAACGGGAAACTGGCTGGCGGACGGGGTGAAATTCAAATACAACCTTAATGGCAAAGACGTCGAGGACGTGATGTCCGGCTCGGTGAAGTGGGTGGAGGACGAAAACCGCAAGTCCAACGGCAAGGGGCAATACGAGTTTAACCTGCGTTTCAACGAGGGGAAGAATAAGCCCGCCACCACTGAAACTGCCGTCTTCGACAAGCTGAGCGCCGAAGAGGCTTTCTTCGCTGTCGATGATTCGATCCCCTGCCTCACCGGCAAGATCACCTACGTCGACCAGTTCATCTCCGGCACTGACAGCCCGGCCAAGAGCAAGATCGTTTACTCGCTCAACGCCAACAAGCTGACGAAGACTCAGATGGTGAACTTCTTCAAGCTCTGGCTGTTGGGAACCGGACCCATCAACGACGAGTAAAGTGGGGTAGGCTTCCAGCCTGCCCAGAGTTCTCAGGTTCGGCGAGGGTCTCTGACCCCGCCGAAGGCACAATGAAATCGGAAATCTCAAATCTCAGACAAATTTGAATGTCGAATGGGGAATACAGAAACGGTATTGTTTCTGTATTCCTAGTTTCACACTTCCAGTTTGTTTGAGATTTGAGATTTCCAAATTCTTTTCTCGACGCTCCATTCTCGAAAGCTCCCCATGTCCTCCCGCTCCTTCTTCGCCCGCCTCGCCCACCGTGCCAATCCCACCAGCCGCGAGGATCGCCGGCGGTTCATGCAGCAAACGCTGGCCGCATCGGCTGGCCTGCTGCTCAGCAGCGGGGCGGCGCGGGCGTTTGCTCCGGGAAACACCCGGCGGGTGATTGTCATCGGCGGCGGCTTTGCGGGACTGGCCTGTGCGTATGAGCTGAAGAGCGCGGGTTACAAGGTGACGGTTTTGGAAGGCCGCAACCGGGTGGGCGGACGTGTCCTCAGTTTCAAGGATCTGGTCGAAGGGAAGGTCGTGGAAGGGGGCGCGGAGCTCATCGGCTCGAACCATCCCACCTGGGTCGCCTATCAGGAGAAGTTCAAGCTGACCTTCAACGATGTGACCGAGGAGGAGGATGCCTCTATGCCGGTCTATCTCGGCGGCAAAATGCTCGATGATGATGCTGTCGAAAAACTCTACAAGGACATGGAAGAAGCGATGGCCACCATGAATCCCGAGGCGGAAAAAATCGACCCCGAAGAGCCGTGGAAGAGCCCGATGGCGTCGGAGCTCGACAAGCGGAATTTTGCCGATTGGATCAAGGCCCTGAAGGTGGACGATCTGACCAAGAAAGCGATTGACATTCAGAATGCATCGGACAACGCCGTTCCCAATGCCAAGGCGAGCTACCTCGGAATGCTCACGGTCATCAAAGGGGGCGGGCTGGAAAAATACTGGACCGATAGCGAGGTCTACCGCTGTGCCGAAGGAAACCAGGCTCTGGCCACGAAGCTGGCCGAATCCATTGGTGCCGACAGCATCCGCCTCAAGTTGGCAGCCAAAACCGTGAAGGTGACTGACGACGGCGTGGTCATCACATGCAGCGACGGCCGGACCATCGAAGCCGACGACGTGGTGCTGGCGGCTCCGCCGACCACCTGGTCGAAGATTGAGTTTTCTCCCGAGCTTCCCGATTCGCTGCAGACGCAGCTTGGCGTGGCCGTGAAATATCTCTCCGTGGTGAAAGGTCGCTACTGGCGGGAAAACAAGCAGATGCCCGACTCGCTCACCGACACCTTCGTCAGCCAGAACTGGGAAGCGACCGACAACCAGGATAAGGAAAAGGCCGACACTCCCGCCTGCCAGATCAGCTTCTCCGGAGCGGCCCAGGCGGAAGCTTGCCTGCGGATTCCCGCCGCCGAGCGTGACGCGAAGTATGCCGAGGTGCTCGACAAGCTGTTCAAAGGCTACAAGGACAACTTTGAGAAGAGCCGGTTCATGGACTGGCCGAAGGATCCGCTGACGATGGCGGGCTATTCGTTCCCCGCTCCCGGCCAGATTACGTCGCTGGGTCCGACTTTCCACCGCGGCATTGGCCGGCTGCACTTTGCCGGTGAGCACACTTGCTACAAATTCGTCGGTTACATGGAAGGGGCGCTCAACAGCGGTGCCTCGCTCGCCCTGCGGATTGCCAAGCGGGATGGCGTGGCGAAGTAGATCGTGAGTCGGTCTACTTTTCCGCCGGTCCCTCGATAAACACTTTCAAATGGGCTGTCGCGATGAAGCCCTGTTGGTTCGTGCGGGAAACGCGGACCAGGTAAACTCCCGGCTGCTCGAACTTGTGGGTCGTTGCCGCGTACCCGTCTTTGGCTAGTTGGACCACGTTGCCGTCGCTCTTGACGATCACAGGAGCACTGCCATCGCCGAAGTTCCAGGTTTCCTCGCCGTCGGTCGTGCGGAACGTACGGACGAGAAACTTGATTTCCTGGCCGGGCTTCAGGCCCATCGTCGGCGCATAGACGGCGTGAATGGACGGGGGCAAAGCTTCTGGATGCTCCTTGTCCACGACGTTGACGATGGCGAAGTCGTAGTCAACGCGCCCCTCCCTGTCGGTCACTCGCAGGACCTCGCTGTAGACTCCCGGCTGGTCGTAGGTCCGCTCGACCGTCGGCGTCTTTGCTCTTATACCGGGGGCGCAAAGCCACGCGTGCGACGCAATCGATCCTGTGGCTGACCACGAACGGCTGCCGTCGAGAGTTACCTTTTCTCCCACGGCGACGAAGTGGTGTGGACGGGCGACGGCAAGAAGTTGCGGCTTGTGCTCCTGGAGATAGGCTTCCCACAGGAACCCATAGCCATCGATGATGCCCCATCGCCCTGACGGCTGCCGGCCGCTGATGTCGAAATGCAGGTGCGACCAGCCGCCGCTCCCTCCTTCTTTGCCGAGCAACCCAAGCTTCTGACCGAGTTTGACTTTTGTGCCTGGGCGGATTTCCGGCAGGATCGTGTGCAGATGACTGTAACGATAGAACCAGCCCCGGTCGTCGAGAATATAAACCACATCGTACCGCGGCGAGACTGGCGTATCGGCATAGCCCGGCAGCACTTCCTTGCCGACCGAAACAACGAGCCCGCTGGTCGCCGCGTCCACATCCACCAGCGCCTCGGCTCCGCCAATATCCAGGCCATAGTGGTAGTAGATGCTGGCGTCCAATCCCGGCTTCTCGCCGCCATCCACATAGACCGGTTCATTGGCCATCTGCGTCTGGCTGGCGAACCACCGCTGCTTCGCGGGATACACGAACGTCCCCGGATTGACCAGTGGCGAGGCCTTGGGCCAGAGCCGCAAGCGAACGGCTTTATCCAGCCCCCACACATCGAGCCCCCCGGTCGTCTTTGTCGCCCGCTGCGTGTAGCCGCTGGTCACCGGGCAATCGATCTGCACTTCCCCAATCGTGAACGGCAGCCGGTAGTTGGCGGAGACGAGCGTAATCTCCTTGCCATCCACCAGCACCTTCACTTCCGCTTTCCGCACCGCCCCGCGCAGGCTATCCCGCTGCTCCATCAGGTCGAGGACTTTGACGGCGACTTTTTTGCCATTGGTCAGCGTCACCTCCTGCGACTCGCCGAGGTTGAGGTCGGCAGTGACATGGAGGGGCGTAAGCGTGGGCTGGGGGAGTTCCGCTACGGAAATGTTGGTAAAGGGGACGAGAAGAGCGAGTGAGAAGACGAGACGTGTCATAAAATGCTCCTGCTGATTTGAGCACGCTGGAAAATGTTAGACGGTGAGTATACCTGCTCCATCAGCCAAGTTCCGGTCCCGAACTGGCCCAAAGCCCGTTCCTGTTTTCGTTCACGCCCACGCCTCGGCACATCCGCAGGAACTGCCGCTGAGGCGATACGCTGGCCGACTTAGCAATCTGAACTGCGGCGAAATGATCTGAAGGAAGATCCCAGTAAACTCGATTGCCGGCGTAACGGCTCAGGGCATCGAGGATCAGAGCGCTGCCGGCTTCGTCCGTCTCGGCAATGCAGGGGCCAAGCTGGACTGCGTCGCTGCCGTGGCGGAGGGTGAAGTAGCCGGTGATTCGATGGCCGTGCTCGAAAACACGAACCGCGGCCGGGTCTTCGGCAAACAGGCGAGAGAGGAATTTGCTTCGCTGCGTCCCGGTGATGACGTTATCAACGTGCAAGATGGCTGGCCAGTCGGCTGAACGGGCGACACGAACCGCAATCGGAGCGGACGATGATGTCGAACCAACCGGCCCCGCAACTCCCGCATACCTTGTCAACTCATACTGCGGCACAAAGCCCAGCGATTCGTAGAGCGGCTGGCCCAGAGCAGTGGCGTCGAGGCGGATCGACGCGCAGCCGAGTTCGGCCGCGAGTTCCAGCGCCTGGTTCAGCAAAGCCTTGCCGATGCCTCGTCCGCGGACGCTTTGTTCCACCAGCACCATCGAAATCCAGGCCACGCTTTCAAACGCCGTGACAGCTCCCGTCCCCACGGCCACGCCATCCAGTTCCGCCACCAGGCACCCTTCCGGCTGCATCGCCAGGAACCGCCGCCAGTCTGCTTGCGTCTGATTCCAGCCGGCCTGGCTCTTCAGCCGCATGCCCAGCGGCAGATCGTGCGCGGTCATGCGGCGGATACAAATCATCGCCGCTACCGCCGGATTTCGGTCAGGCTGGGGAGTTTGGCTTTGAGCTTGTTCACCCCTTCGTCGGTCACGTTCGGCAGGAAGGTAATGACAAGGGTCTTGAGATTCTTGAGCTCCCCCAGCGGTTCGAGTGCCGCGTCATCCAACTTGTCAGTGCTGCTGCCGATGTGCAGGAATTCAAGCTGCGTGAGGCCCCGCAGATGGGCTGTCCCCGAGGCGGTGATTTTGCATTGATCGAGATTAAGCCGCTCGAGGTTTGTGAGCCCTGCGAGATGAACCAGGCCGGCATCGGTGACTTGCGTGTGCCAAAGGTTCAGGTCTTCCAGGTTGGTCAGGCCGGCCAGGTACTCCAGCCTCTGGTCCTTGACGAAAGTTTCCGAGAGATCAAGCAGCTTGAGTTTTTTGAGTCCGGTGAGATGAGCCAGCCCTTTGCCGTTGAGCGCGCAATTCCGCAGTTCCAGCGAGGTGAGTTCCTTGAATTTCCCAATCGGTTCCAGTTCTGCATCGTAAATGTTCTTGGCGTTGGTGAGCGAGAGCGTTTGAACACCCGCCAGCACCGTGACCTTTTCCAGCCCCGCGGCAGTCACTTCGGTGGACTCCAGGTACAGCGATTTGAGATTCTTCGCTTCCAAGATGAATCCTAGGGTCGAATCGTCCACCGTCGGCCCCCAGAGCCGCAGGAATTTCAGGTTTTTGAAGTTCTCGAGCGTCTTCCACTGGTCCTTGGGAACCTCGTTGCAATCCTGCAAGTCGAGGACTTCCAGCCAGGCGCAGTCCTTGAGCGCGGCTAGACAGTCTCCATTAAAGTGCGTCTGCGGGGCGCGAATCCGTTTGAGCGATTTGATTTTGGCGAGCGCTTCATAGCCGGGAGCGGTGATGTCGCAGCGTTTGAGATTGACCTCTTCCAGCTTGGGAAGACTGGCCAGATGGGCCATGCCGGCGTTGGTGATGCCGCTCGTAGTGAGGTCGAGCGTTTTGAGCCCCGGATGCCCGGCCAGCGATTCCAAGCCTTTGTCGGTCACGCTCCGTTTATCCGCGAGCAGGAATTCCAAACTGGGAAGATCCCTCAGCAGCAGCAGGTCCGCGTCGCTCCCCTCCGGACCAAGCTCCACCCGCACGACCTGTCCCTCTTTGCGAACCAGCTTGGCTCCGGACTTTTCCAATGCCTCCGCCGCGGTCTTAGCCTCGGGCTCCTCCGCGCTGGCCGGCTTAACGGTTTCTGCAGGGCCTTTTTCGCCCGCCTTGCCGGTCGCGGTTCTGGTGCCGGCATTGGGCGTGGGGGAAGATGAGCAGCCCGCTAAGACGGCAAACAGGAGAACGATTGATGATGCACTGGCTAATCGCATTTTGGCTTCTCGCGCATGGCGGGTTTAACTGGCATTCATTATACGACGATCGCAACCTGGCAGGCTGGCAGCCTACCCCACTATTCCTCATCATCCCGCAGTTTCGCCAGAACGCTGTAGTCTTCCAGCGTGCTGGTGTCGCCGGTCGATTCTTTGCCGGCGGCAATGTCGCGGAGCAGGCGGCGCATGATTTTGCCGCTGCGGGTTTTGGGGAGGGCGGCTGTGAAACGGATGTCGTCGGGGTCGGCGAGAGCCCCCATCTCTTTGCGGACGTGGGCCTTGAGCTCCGCTTTGAGCTTGTCATTGGCTTCGCCCCCTTTGAGAGTCACGAAAACGGCGATCGCTTCTCCCTTGATTTCGTGCGGGCGGCCGACGGCGGCGGCTTCGGCGACGAGTGGGTGGCTGACGAGGGCGCTTTCGACCTCGATGGTGCTGAGCCGGTGGCCGCTGACTTTGATCACGTCGTCGATGCGCCCCATGATCCAGTAGTAGCCGTCATTGTCCTGGCGGGCGTTATCGCCGGTCAGGTAATGGTGCGGCACCTTGGTCCAATATTGCTGCACGTACCGCTCGTCGTCCCCCCAAATGCCTCGGAGCATTCCCGGCCACGGCTGGGCGATGCAGAGCATGCCCCCCGTGTTTTTGGCGACCGGATTATGCTGATCGTCGAGAATCACCGGCACCACTCCCGGTAGCGGCTTGGTGCGGGAGCCGGGCTTGGTG
>SXOA01000137.1 GCA_005778405.1 Planctomycetaceae bacterium | reverse complement strand
GGGAGAGGGTTAGGGTGAGGGTTTAGGTTCTTGTTGTTGGGAGAGGTGCTACACCCTCACCCCGGCCCTCTCCCAGGGGGCGAGGGGGCAAAGGGGCTGGACCGCAGTATATCCGCTGGCCTGGAGATTTACTCATGCGCATCACCAAGGTTGACACCTTCACCATCGACGTCCCCCAAAAGCCGCCAGTTGCACCCTATCAATCACGATACGTGGCGACTTCGCGCACCGGAGCGCTGCTGGTGCGGCTGGAGACGGAGAAAGGGCTGGTTGGTTGGGGGGAAGCTCCGCAGCTCATGGCGTTTCATAACCGGACGCCGTATACCGGGCGGGAAGCGAGCGACTTCCGGCAGAAGCTGATTGGCCGCGATGCGACGGCGATTGAGTCGCTCTATGCCGACAAGCTGTTTACCGACCCGTATCTGCAAAGTGCCGTGGAGATGGCCTGCTGGGATCTGCTCGGCAAACTCTGCGGCCAGCCGTTGTATCGGCTCTTGGGCGGGATGGTGCGGGAGCGAGTGGCAGTGGCTTGCTGCATGGGGATTCAAACGTCGGAGAAGGCGGCGGAGATTGCCCGCGGATATGTGGCAGCAGGATTTGGCACGCTGAAAATGAAGGGTGGCCGCAGGGCCGAAGAGGATTTAGGGATGGTGCGGGCGATTCGCGAGGCGGTGGGCGATAAGTTGAAGCTCCGTGTCGACCCGAACACGGGCTATTCTCCGGAGGCGGCTCTGCAACTGGCCCGCGATTTTGAGCCGTATGAGCTCGAATACTTCGAACAGCCGATGCCGGATGACTTGATCGACGATTCGGCGCGGATTCGGAAGCTGACCAAAACGCCGCTGGGGCTGAATGAATCCGTGACGACGCTCGCCAGCGTGCAAGAGATTCTTTGCAAGCAGGCCGCTGACGTGTTGCTCCCCGACACTTATCAGTGCGGTGGCTTATGGGCTTGCAAGCTCATCGGCGATTGGTCGGCAGCGGCGGGAGTGACGTGCGTCTTCCACTGTGCCCACGACTTTGGTTTGAAGACCGCGGCCATGTTGCATGTGGTCGCCTCCAGCCCGAACTTTCCGCTGGCCAACGATTGCACCTACTACGGCTTGGAAGATGACTTCATCACCGAGCCGTTTGCGATTGAGGGGGGCTGCATCGCCGTGCCGCACGGGCCGGGGTTGGGAGTCACCGTCGATGAGCGGAAGCTGAAGAAGTACCTGGTGGGATCCAGTTTGTAGGCCACCATTCGTAGGCGAATGACCGACATCCTTGGTAAACTGGTCCTATGCGACTGATGAATCTGACGCGACTTCTGGCAAGCGTTTCGTTGTTGCTAATGATTGCGCTGCCGGCGATTCTCCGCGCCGAAGAAGCGTCGGCTGCGGATCAGGAATTCTTTGAGAAGCGGATTCGCCCGATCCTGGCAGAGCACTGTTTTGAGTGTCACTCCGCCAAGACCAATCCACTCAAGGGTGGGCTGAGGCTCGACAGCCGTGATGGACTCATGGCCGGCGGTGACAGCGGAGCGGCTGTGATTCCCGGTGAGCCGGACAAAAGCCGTCTGAATATCGGCGTGGGATACGAATCGGAGGAATTGCAAATGCCGCCAGCCGGCAAGCTGGCGGCGGAGAAAGTGGCGGATCTGAAGGAATGGGTCAAGCGAGGCGCATTTTTTCCCAAGTCCGATGGCGTAGTGGTCGCGAAGCGGGTGATCAATCTTGAAGAGGGGCGGAAGCACTGGGCATTTAAGCCGGTGCAGATCTCGCCGCTGCCGGCGTGTGCCGAAACTATGAAGCCTGCCTGGCCGCGCCAGCGGATTGATCCGTTCATCTTGGCCGCTCAATCGCAGCATGGTTTACAGCCGTCTCCTATCGCTTCCAAAGCAGTCTTGGTGCGGCGGCTAAAGTCTGATCTGCTCGGGCTTCCACCGACGCTGGATGAAATCAGTGACTTCGCTGCCGAAAGTTCCCCCGACGCTTATGAACGGTTGACGGATCGCTACCTCGCTTCGCCCCATTATGGCGAGCGCTGGGGCCGGCACTGGCTCGACCTCGCTCGCTACTGCGACGTCCCCGAATCCTGGCGCGAGGGGCCGGCGCGGGCCTGGCTCTATCGCGACTGGGTCGTGCAGGCCGTCAACGGCGATCTGCCGTATGACGACTTTGTCCGCAAGCAGCTCGCGGCTGATCTGTTGCCCAACTTCGAACCAAAAGAGTCGGCGGCGCTTGGATTTCTCGGACTGAGTCCCACGTATTGGAAGGAACTGAAGCTCGATCACAACGTCATCAAGCAGGTAGTAGCCGAAGAATGGGAAGAGCGGATCGATGCGATTGGCGGCACGTTTTTGGGACTGACGGTGGCGTGTGCCCGCTGCCATGACCACAAGTTCGACCCGGTCACGACGCAAGACTACTATGCCCTCGCCGGCGTACTCGCCAGCATTCGGCTGGAGGATCGGCCGATCATTGCGGCGGATTTGGCCGCGACGGCTCAGAAGGGACGCGACCGAGTCAAGGAACTCGAGGGAGAAATCAAGAAGCTGAAGGATCAGAAGCCGCCGCCGGAGGGGATGGCCGAGAAGGTAAAAGCATTCGAGGAGCAGATTGCCGAAGTGAAACGGACTACGCCGCACTACGAGACACCGCTGGCCTATAGCGTCATTGAAGCGAGCATCCAGGTTCTTCCCGACGGCCCCTCCCGGACAAAAATCGAATACAAAATGGACCAGCCGCAGGATGTCTGCGTGCAAATTCGCGGCAATGCGGCCAATATCGGGACCGTAGTGCCGCGGCGTTTTCTTTCCGTGCTGGCAAAAGACTCGAGCAGTACTTTCAAGCAAGGGAGCGGTCGCCGCGAACTCGCGGAAGCGATTGTGACCGATTCCGCTCCACTTGCGGCGCGAGTTTTCGTCAACCGCGTCTGGAAGCAGCACTTCGGCCGGGGCCTCGTGAACACGCCCAGCAACTTCGGCATACAGGGGGAGAAACCGTCGCATCCCGAACTGCTTGACGATCTCGCCGCTCGCTTCATCGAGCACGGCTGGTCGATCAAGTGGCTACACAGGCAAATTGTGATGTCGGCGACCTATCAGCAGGTAAGCAGTCGCGATGACACAGCAACGAAGGATCCAGAAAACATCTATCTGTCTCGCATGTCCGTCCGCAGACTGGACGTGGAAGCCTGGCGGGACGCGATGCTTTCCGCGACGGGAGAACTGGACGAAGCGATGGGAGGAGCGGCTCAGGAACTTTCGGACAATGGGAACCGTCGCCGCACGCTCTACGGCACCGTCAAGCGGCGAGAGCTCTCGGACCTGCTGCGGCTGCATGATTTTCCAGACCCGGTGGTCTCCAGCAGCGCCCGCGTGCCGACTACTTCACCGTTGCAACAGCTATTCGTTCTCAACAGCCCGTACATCCGGCAACGGAGCGAGGCCCTTGTGGCGCGCTTGCAAGCGGAAGTCGGCAGCGATTCCGCCACCCGCATTCGCCTTGTCTATCAGACGCTGCTGCAACGTGAGCCGACGGCGGATGAGCTGGCATTAGCAATGGAATTTGTGTCGAGCAATGCGGAGGTCGGTGTGTCCGCCGAAGCTCACTGGCGAGAATACGTCCAAGTGCTGCTGGCCAGTAATGAGTTGCTGTTTGTAGACTAAATGTCGCCTTTCGCTCCGCGAAAGTCGCGTACTTTCGCGGAGCGAAAGGCGACGATCAATCATGACCAACATCAATACTACTCCCGACTGCTCCCGCCGCCAGGCTCTCCAAGCCCTTGGCGGTGGACTGGGAATGTGCGGCCTCGCCCAACTCCTGGCGGCTGAAGGCGCTCTCGGAAACGACGCGGCAAAATCCCCGGCTCCCAAATTCCAACCGCACCTTCAGCCGCGGGCCAAACGGATCATCCAGCTCTTCATGAACGGCGGGCCGTTTCAGGCCGACTTCTTCGATCCCAAGCCGGCCCTGAACCAGTTCGCGGGGCAGCGGCCCAAGGAAGTGAATTTCCGCACCGAAAACGCCACCGGCGGCTGCATGGCGGTGCCGTACAAATTCGAGCCTCGCGGCCAGTGCGGCCTGCCGGTCAGCGAATTGCTGCCGCTCACGGCCAAACACATCGACGACCTGTGCATCATCCGCTCGATGCACACCGACAATCCCAACCACGGCCCGGCCCTGTTCCTGATGAACAACGGCACCATCACGCCGACCCGCCCCAGCCTCGGCTCGTGGATGCTGTACGGCCTCGGCAGTGAGACGGAAGACTTGCCCGGCTACGTCGTCCTTTGCCCTGGGCGGCCGGTGCGGTTTTCGGAACTCTGGTCGAGCGGCTTTTTGCCCGGCGAGTATCAGGGGACGTACATCAATCATTCCGACCTTGATGTCCGCAAGATGCTGCCGAACATCCAGAACGGCGACCTCAGCCCGGCCCAGCAGCGGCGGCAGCTCGATCTGCTGAAGAAGCTGAACACGCAGCACCTCGCCCAGCACGCCGGCGAATCGGCGCTGGAAACCCGCATCCGCTCCATGGAGACCGCCTTCCGGATGCAGTTCGCCGCGTCGGAGGCCTTCGACCTCGCCCGCGAGCCCGCCCGCGTCCGCGAGGAATACGGAACCTCGCACTTCGCCAATTCCTGCCTGCTGGCCCGCCGCCTCGTCGAACGGGGCGTGCGGCTGGTGCAGGTGTACTACGGCAACGGCCAGCCGTGGGACACGCACTCGGGTCACGACAAGACGACGCGAACCCTCGCCGCCGACATCGACCGCCCCACCGCCGCCCTCCTCGCCGACCTCAAGAGCCGCGGCCTGCTGGAAGACACGCTGGTCATCTGGGGGGGCGAATTCGGCCGCACCAGCACGTCCGAAGGAGGGGACGGCCGCGACCACAACCACTGGGGCTTCACCACCTGGCTCGCCGGCGGCGGCGTCCGCGGCGGCCTGGCCCACGGCGCCACCGACGACTTCGGCTTCCGCGCGGTCCAGGACAAAGTCCACGTCCACGACCTGCACGCCACCATCCTCCACCTCCTCGGCCTCGACCACGAGCGCCTCACCTTCCGCCACGCCGGAAGGGATTACCGGCTGACGGATGTGTATGGGAAGGTGGTGAGGGAGATATTGGCGTAGGTTCCAGGCGTTTCAATCCCAAACGTAACGCTCGTCGTATTCGATTTCATACGCCTGCAGGAATTGGCGAAACTCTGGCTGAAAGGGAGTGGTCTGGTGATGGATCTGCTGGTTCTGCAGATAGTGGATCGCTTCCGGCCGCTGCGATTGGCCCAGCGAGAACGCCCCATAACCGTCCTGCCAATCGAACCGGGCCAGTCGCGGCGATTGCTCCTTGAGCCAACGCGATGTCCCCTTCTTCACGTGCATGACCACGTCCGCGAGCGCCTCCGTGCGATGCAAGTCGAACAGAATATGCACGTGATCGGCGACGTTGTTCATTTCGATCATGTGACACTGCTGTTCCGCGAAAATTCCCCGAGCGTATTTGTGCAATTCCGGAAAGGGCTCGTGCGGCAGCAGCAGTCGCCGGCCCTTCGTGCTGTAAATCAGATGAACCAGAATCTTGGCAAGCGATTGAGGCATGGTCTTTCTCCGCTTGGAGTCGGGTTAGAAAACATGATGCAGCAATTCTAGCCGAGGGCGTTGCGACGAACATTGCGGAGGGCGCGCCGGCGGCGCAGATTTCGTCCCGAAGGGACAAGGCAGGACAGCCCAGGGCAACGCCCTGGGTAACATGTCGCGCGTCGGGTTTTGCACCCCAAAGGGGTGCGGCAGGTCCGATGTTGGGCGATGAATTCGGCAACCCTCGCCGGCGGCGTTCGGGCACCCACGGTGCACCGGGCCTGCCGCACCCCGTTGGGGTGCAATCCCATTTTGGCCTTGCCTTCCCCGGGCGGTGCCCTGGGCTGTCCTGCCAGGCACCTTCGGTGCGAGCGCAGCCGTAAGGGTTTGCAGCGGCGTCTTGCCGAAATTGAATCCCGATCGGACCTGACCCCCTCCCGTCGTGCGGCCGTCACTCGGTCGTACAGTTCGATGATGCGGCAGTATCTCCGCGAGATCAAACTCTACGAATCGCGGCACTCGATTTCCTCGAATCAAAAAATGCTCCGATAGGCAATGCGGACTGTGAATGCGTTTTGATCCTGACGGCTCGGCTACCTTGCCAGCGTTTCTAGAACTCCATACTCTCGGCGAGCTTTCTGATACGTTCCCGCTCAGTGTCCTGTTTCTGTTTTTCAGTTTGCTGATCCGCTGCTCGCTTGAGAACTATCTTGGCAACTTGCTTGTTCGTTTCGTCGAGAGCAAGTCTTAGCGTCGCACGATGGACACTCTCAACCTCCTCAATCGTCGTCCGCGTGAGAATGACCTTGTCGCCTTCAACCCTTGCAATGCCGGAGCGATGCTGGGTCGTGTAACTAGGCGGATGATCCCAATTCCTCTTGAACAGTTCCCCCCATTCGTGCGTGGGCCTTCGGGACAACTTGAATGGGATCGGGTACAAGGCACTCCCGCGCGAGCCATCGTTCTTAGGTTCGCCGATCTCATCAATGATGATGCCCGTAATTTGAATCGGAACAAAGTCGTCTGCGGGCAGTTCCTTCGTCGGCAAAAACTCTTTGACGGCTTCGCGCAGAGACCTTTGCGGAGCAGGTGAAAGCGTCTTTCCGAGCGGCGGGGCTTGCTCACGGCGTTTGTAGAGCGTTGCCGTCAAGTCGCCGTATTGTTGTTCGTTAATCGGGTCCGCCCGTAAGTCGATGCCGTACGCTCCGGTCAACCAGCCAGGAGATGCTGATTTGAAATCACCTCGTCGCAAAACGGGAATAAACTTGCGATGGTTTTTTGTGGTGAATACCTCGCCCGTCATTATGTCCCCTTCGTAGCCTACTCCGCCCTCTCGGTTATCGGACTTCTTCTTGTAGTTAGGCGTGCAAATGATGAGAACGTAAGCATTCTCGCGGATTGCTTGCTCCATGAATCTGGGCAGCATATCGCCTGGCACTGTCTCCCATTGGTCAAGTGTCACGTCCACGCCGTCCGTACGTAGCCGAGTCGCGAACGCTTTGACCCACGCTTTGTGCGGATCATCGTCCCACGAATAGGAAATGAACACTTTGGGGTTTTCTTCTGTCATTGCTCGATTCCTGTGATGCAGCTCGTAATTGTACCGAACCGCTAGGTTGATGAGGGTGTCATTCCGCTATCCAATGGAAGTGGAGAAATCCGATGGCACTATCCGAGCAAGAGCTACAGCGGCTCATCCAGAATCCACGGGAGACCCTGGATACCGAACTGAAGGAGTGGATTGACCCCGAATCGCCAGAAGGAATGGCGAAGATCGCCCGTGGCTGCATCGCGCTGTTCAATGCGAACGGCGGCTACCTAGTCATCGGATTTCAAAACGGCGGTCAGCCCGCCGACGGCGCGCCGACCGCAGTTCGTTCCACCTTTCACCCGGATGTTGTTCAACGGATCATTTCCAAATACGCTTCGCAGCCCATTGCTGTCACGGTTGAGTTTGCCACGCACGACGGCATTGAGTACCCGATTATCTGTGTTCCGGGCGGGGTTAGAACGCCCTGCGCCGCCAAATCAGACTTGATGATTAGTGGCAAGGCAGTCGTCAGAGACCACGCGATTTACGTGCGCTCAGTTTCGTCAAATCACACTGTCAGCACGACGGAACCTCGGATACCTGACTGGGAACGGCTGGTCAGAACGTGCCACGACAACCGCGAAGCCGATATTGGGGCTTTCTTCCGCCGCCATCTCGCAGGCGGGGATGTAGGCGCGCTACACGATTTTTTGTCTCCAGCCCCTCCGGTCCCTTCGCTGACTGAAAGGGTGACGGCTTATTTAGATGAAGGCTTCGGCCGCTTCCAGCGTCGAACGAAACAGCGAGGATGGAATGCGGAAGGCGTGGCGACATTTGAAACCGCAATCGTCATTGACGGCACGATTCCGCCCCACAACGCTGATAGGGACTTCTACAATCGCCTTCAAGTAAACAAACCAAGGCATTCCGGATGGTCATTCTGGATTGACGCGAGGGGAGGCAAGGCCCCACTCGATTCGGCATACGTTGACGACGGCGGCTGGGAAGCACTCATCAAGACGGAATTCATGGGCGAGATTTTGGACTTTTGGCGGGCGGAGCCGGCGGGGCGCTTTTACCACCTTCGCAATTTGCAAGACGACGCGCACGAGAAAGATAGCATTCCGCCCCGAAAGTTTTTCGACTACGCCTTGCACGCTGGTCGAGTGGCGGAGGTTGTGTCAATTGGCTCGCACTTTGCCCGCGCACTGGGATGCGATGAGCAGTCAACCGCGCTTGGTTTCGCCTGTCGCTGGCGAGGTATAGGAAACCGCAACCTGTATTCTTGGTCCCAACGCGAGCGGCAATTCTACTCTGAGTCGGCGAGTGTTCAGGACACAATAACCACTTCGGCAACGATGCCGCTTGTCACTGCCGCATTCGCACCAGTAGTAAATTCACTAATTGCGCCAGTCTTCGCGTTGTTCGGCGGTTGGAAGTTTCAAAATAGCGTAATTGAGGGCATCGTTCGAGATGTGATTGGGCGGCACTTGTAGATTGGCTCGTGACAGCGGCGTGACACTACAGTTCTCATTCTCCCCTTGGCTTGCCACTGCCGAGTCGGGCCAATTCACGGGCACAAATCCCCCGCGAATTCCCAGTTACCGTGGCACCCTCCAGCCCGAGGCCGCTTCCCGTGCTCGGCGCAGGTCTCCCGACCCAGTTCCAACGAACCAGAAAAAATCTTCCAAATTCTGTCTACTGGGAACTTGCTTGTGCCAACAGCAGGTCATGGGTCGTTAGGTGGACCTGCTCACTTTTTGGGTGGATTCCGGGATGGTGCCTGAGACTTGGGGAGTTGAGATGCCCACGCACCATCCGTCCATTGCTCGGCGAGGGTCGGAGGGCCCCGCCGAAACGGTCGACCGAAGGTCTCCTCTTGGCGGCGGCTTGGACGATGCCAAGAGGAGACCTGCGGTCGGGCTAGTGGCACGGTCGTGAGACCGGCCACAACAGTGTGTCCAGCCACCACGCCACACAGACAGCCGCCACGAGCGTTACCAGCAGCAAATCGCGGATGGAGAGTTTCAAGGTTGGGCATCCTGCGGGGGGAGTTCTTCGATCCACCACCGCTTCCACGGCTGCCAAATGGCCTGGCGATATTCCAAGGCCAGGCAGCGGTGTGCAAGAACCTGCCGCTGGCGTTCTTGGGTCAGCTTAGGGATCATGAAAACAGAACCCGATCGGGTGGTCAATATTTTTTGGACTTTCGCGAGCCCCTTCTCGTCGAGCTGGTCTGCCTGCTGGGCATGCTCGCGCTGCCGCGCTGTGCAGGTCCGCCAATTCTCCCCCCAGAGGGCAATGAGCAGGGCGGCCACCGTCACCACGATCATCAGGCTCCGCAGGCTGTACTTCATGGGGGCATTGTAGCGGGATGGTCAGCCGCTCGCTCAAACCTACCCAGTTCTAGGGCACCGGAAAAATCTTCCGAATTCTGGCTGCCGAGGGCTTGCCTGTGCCAATAGCGTACGTGTACAATTATGCATATTGCGGCGGAGCTGCGCAGTGATTGCCTTGCACGGCGAAGGACTCCGGTCCCCGCCGAAACGGTCGACCGAAGGTCTCCTCTTGGCGGCGGCTTGGATGAGGCCATGTGGAGACCTGCGGTCGGGCTGGTGGCACGGTCGGGAGACCGTGCCACAACTGGGGCCAGGGACGGTGTGATCTTTTCCAATTCGGTTGTAGTGGTGTGATGAGTTCCCGCCTTGAGGCGGCTCTCGGGGTTGAAGTCCGGCTAAAGCCGGGACTCCAACGGGTTTCGCCAGATTCATCCCCCTCAACTGAGGAGGGGGGTGGTGCAAAAGTCATCCTCGCGCTTTTCGCAAGTTCTGTGGAATCAAGGATTTAGTAAGCGAGCACGGTCGACTTTTGCACCACAGAAAATTTTCCCGTGGGATGCAGCGGAAAGCCGCGGACGGATTGGAGGCCCTCTGATTCACGCTGCAAAGGATTGCTACGCAAGGACTTATCGCCCGGGTGTGAATCAAAACAGGGCTGATTCAGGCCTTGATTCAGGGACTTGCAGCGAGTGCCCGCGGCGCAAATTCAGGCGTGGCAGGGACTTGCGGCGAGGTGGGTCAACGTAAGTTTTGCTCGCGCGTTACCGCAAAAATGTGAATCAGAACATTTGTCCTGACCAGGCCGGTGCCGCTACCAATCCTCTCCCGCGACTTCGTACGGGTCTTCTTCCGCCTGCTGTTGGGCTTTGGCCAGCAGCGAGGCCGCTTGTTGTTGCTGGGCGGGCTCGAGTCCATCGGGGACGATTTTGGCGAGGACTTTCGCGGCCTGAGCGGGGCGGTGAAGTTTTTGGAGCAGGACTTGGCCGAGGGCCAGGCGGATCAGCGGTTCGCGCTGGTTGTGGAGCTTCAGGTACTCGGCCATGACGAGGATGGCATCGTCGTAGAGCTGCTGGGTGCGCAGTCCCGTGATCAGGGCCACGTGATCTTCCTCCGGCAGTCGCCAGGCGGTCATTTGGGAGATGCCGCGGCGATGGACGACCAGGGCCGCGGCGGCGTCTCCGGCGGCAAGGTGATGGCGGATGATGCCGAGCATGGTGTCGCGCTTGCTGGCGATCACTTCCTGCCCCTTTGGAGACTCGATGTATTCCTGGGCCAACTCGTGCTTCTTTTTTTCATTCCGTCCCGACCAAACCGCGAAGGCATCCCAGTTCTCACAATCGACCCAGCCAAGTTTGAGCAAGCCGATGCCGACCGCGAAGCCGAATGCCGCGCCGCTAACACGGAGCAACTGGCTGAACATCGCCGTTCCCGCATTGTCGGCGAGCGCGACCACCAGGATTCCCATGGCCACTTCGATGGCCAGGGAAATTCCCGAAAACAGCCAGATGGTGAGATCAAAGGAAAACGATCGGAAGCCGATAAAGAACAGGCAACTGATTTCGTTGGCGGGTGCCCAGATCATGGCGATGGCAATGAGGCCATAGATGGCGGCGGACGCGCCGAGCGAGCCCCCTTCGTCGAAACCAAGCATCAACGTCTGCTCCAGGCCGCACTCCACCATGCCGATGCCGTTGTAAATCAGCAGGAACCGCCACCAGCCGACCTTGCCCTCCACAATCAGGCCGAAGCTCCAGAGTAAGATCATGTTGCCGAGGAGATGCATGAAATCGCCGTGGAGGTAATTCGACGTCACCCATTGCCACGGCAACCAGGAGCCGTAGCTGAGCATGCACCATTCGTAGATGGCATCGTAAGATTCCTCGGGCCGCGTCAGCACGAAGAAAAACACCAACACATTGACGACGATGGTCCCCACCGTGACGATAGGCCAGTGATAGATGGGCGCGTCGGTTTGATACGGGATGAGCAAGGAGAACAGGGGAGAAAGAGAGAGTTCCGACTAATTGTCCAGTTTGCCGTCCAATGCCAACTGATGGAAATAGTGCGGCACCTTGTCCTGGTTTTCCAGCAGCCAGTCGATGCCCGGCTCGTGGTGCATCGCTTTGTGAATCGCCTTGGCGGTGGCGGCACGGTTGGTTTCAAAGAGCAAGTCGAAGTCGACCTTGATGTCCGCATTGGTCACGCTGGGGTCGAGCCAGACGGAAACGATGATTCCCAGGTCATTCGCCTTCTCCTTGGGAATGTCTCCCACGCGGACCGCGTCGAGGACGCCGTGGGCGATGGCGGCTTGCACGGTTCCCATCAGGATGTTGGTGTACTTGCTGCTCTTGACGGTCACCTTGCTGACCATCAGCGTCACGGGGCGAATCTGCACGTCGCTGTTGAGAATCGCGAAGACCCGCGAATGTCCTTTCACCTGGTCCCCCAGCAAGTTCGCAATCGCATATCCCACCGGCCCATCGAGTTCCCCAATCACCACCTCCGGTTCCGCAGCCGACCAGGCGGGGTCTCCTTCCACGAGGGCTTCGCCGGTGCGGAGGATGATCCGCTCGTGCTGCTTCTTGCGTTGCATCGGCTTGGCTGCTTTGTCAAACCGTTTTTTCTTGGCCATGAAGGTTTCCTTCTGCTAAGGTGCGCGTTCGTATGGTTGTGTTGCCGGCCCATGATTTTCCACATCGGCGGGTGACTGGCAACCGGCCAATTGCCCGTCGCGATGATCCCCATATATCCAATGAATGCTCTTCTTCTCTTGAGTTTTCATGACCGGCTATCGCTGCAGACTATTTCTGCCCGAAAGCGGTGAGTAGGACTCGGAACTCAGTTCCCAGAACAGAAGCACTGGTTAGAAGAAGGGGGCGGGAATCGTCTCAAGGTTCAGAGGCTCCAAAATCCGCTGTCTTGCGAAAAGGCGTGAGGCGGCTGTTGGCCCGATTGAGGATGTGGTACACAAGTCCGCCGAGGATGGATCGAGCGCGCCTAGGCATCCCAGAAACTGTAGCGGCGGCGATCCAACTTGCCAAAACGACTCCCGTCCCCTTTTTTCTCTCCAAGGAGAACACCGCATGGTGGAGAATCGACGTGAATGGATGCTCCGCGGCGTCTCGCACGCCGCCGCGCTGGGCGCGGGAGCGCTGCTGGGATCCACCGTGCAGGCTGCTCCCGCCGTAGCGCTGGTGGCTCCTGCTCCGGCAACGCCTCCTGACGGCAAGTCGTGGCGCATTGGTGTCATCTCGGCGAGGATCCAAGGGAAACCGCAGCGGATCAACGGCCACACCTGGCACTTCGCGCAGTATCTGCACCCGGCGATTGACCTGAAGACGGCCCAAAAACATCTCGATCCCGGCAACCAGAAGTACTTTGAGGAGATTGTCCGCAATCCGGCCTGCAACTTCGGCATCCTCCCATTTTCGGATACGCGAATCACCCACTATTACGAAGCCGACCCCGAAGTCGCCAAGCTCTTCGCGGACTCCTTTCCCGGCGTGCAGGTCGCCACGTCGCTGGAGAAAATGGCGGAGGAAGTGGACGCCGTGTGGCTCGGCGATGCCTCCGGGACGGGAGACGATCACTTTGACCTGCTTGCCCCGGCCCTGACCAAGGGGCTGCCGACCTTTTGCGACAAGCCCATTGGCGAAACCGTGGCCGGCACGCGGAAGATTCTGGAGTTTGCCCGCCAGCACAAGGCTCCGCTGATGTCGGGGAGCATTTTTAGCTACGAATGGGGTGTCGAGGAAGTCCGCCGGCTGCTGGCGAAAGGGGAACTGGGCGAGATTCAGTACGTCATCGCCAGCATGCAAGGAGGTTATTCCCCCGAGGGTTGGTTCGTTTATGGCCATCATCCCTGCTGGTCGATCATGACCCTACTGGGGGCGGGCGTGGAAGCCGTCAGTCTGTATGCCCGCGGCTCGTCCGCCCACGGTCTTGTGACCTATCCCGATCGGCCCCCCGCGGAAATCTGGTACGGCCGGCCCGACCTCGTCGGCAACTATAACGAAACGAGCGTCCACTTCGCCAAGGGACTCTACCGCTACTCGCCGGCCATTGAGGGGAACTTCTGGTACGGGCATCATTACGAGATGATGAGCATGGCCCGCGCCTTTCGCGAAATGGTACGGACCCGCGTCGAGCCCGTGCCGCAACAGCAGATTCTCGAAGTCACCGCCATGCTTTACGCTGGAGCGAAATCACTTCGGGAAAAGAGCCGCCTGGTGCCGCTGGTGGAAGTGCTGAGTTAGCGCAAATGAGAAACCTCGCAATCATACTCGCCGCAGCATCTTATTTGATTACGACGATTTCCTCCGCGCAGCAAGCAACGGCTGCTGGCGACCCTCCTTCCAACCACTGGAGGCGACAGGAAAACGCCATGATCGGTCCGGATCGGCCGGTGGCAGTGGTCTGGTCACCGCCGATCAAGCGTTTCATGTCGCTCGGCTGGATCAGCGGTGCCTACAACCGTCGCGCGCCCTACACGTACGACGAACTGGCCTTTGATCCCGAGCGGGGCCAGTGGGAGAACTGGTATCCGGAAGGAAAAGACTGGGGCCCGAAGTTCGGCCTCTGCAAACCGCCGGGCTGGAAGGACAGGGAGCTCTTCAAGGACGTCGAGGGGAACATTCGCCCGAACTGGCCTGACTACTATTGGCTGCTGGGAGCGGCGAACAACTGCGCCTACCTTCCCGAGACCGGCACGTTCCTGTTCTACATCCACGGCCACACCTTCCGCTACGATCCGCTCCGGCGGACGTGGAAAGACCTGGCGGCGGCCGGCGGTCCTCAGAATTCCACGCCGCTGAAGTCGCAACTCTTCTGGGGCTCGATCTGTTATGACGAGGCTCGCCAGCAGTTGGTGCTGTTTGGCGGCGGGAACGCTGACACAGAGCGCGGCGACCCCGGTACCTGGCTTTACACACCGGCCACGAACACTTGGCGCGAATGCCCGTTGGATCACCAGCCGCCGCCACGGGCCAATTCACAACTGGTGTACGACCCCGTCCACCAGAAGGTGATCTTGTTTGGCGGCGACCAACTCGATCAGACGATCGCCGACACCTGGGTCTTCGATGGTCGTCAGTGGACGCAAGAAAAGCCGGCCGTATCACCATCACCACGAGCCGGTCACGCCCTCATGTGGCTGCCGAAGGCGCGCAAGGTGTTGCTGCTGGGAGGATACACCGTAAGTTCCACCGTCGAATACACCAGCTATCCGTACAAAAGGTTGCCACTGGAGGCCTGGGTCTACGACGAAGGGGCTGATGCGTGGCAACTCATCAAGCGTTTTGAGCCTGCGAAAGACAGCCCCGCCAGTCCGCGGTTCCGAGTCCTGAAGGCTGCCGTGGATGGCGATGACCAAATTGCCCTGGTCGACGAGGAGCGCAAACTGTGGTTGTGCCGAATTGACGTGGCCTCGCCGGACGCTGAAGGGAGGGCGAAGTTTGGGGTCAAACCGGGCACCGTTGATCGCCGCACGGGACCCTATGATCCCGAGTGGTACCGCCAGGATATTCCCCTGTCCAATCCGGCCCAGGTGAAGGCCGATCTCGACAGTCTGCCGGCCAACAAATGGGTGCTGCGACCCACGCCCAAGAGACCCGCCCCGAACATGGACTGGGGCTCAGCCGTGTTTTCACCAGAGCTCGATTTGATCCTCCGATTTTCCGGCGGACATTCGGCCTACAGCGGGACAGCTCCGCAGGTTTATGACGTGAAGACCGATCGGTACTCGATCCCGGTTGCTCCCGAGCTGCCGATTGATTGGTGCTTCAGCAACGACCAGGTTCCCGGCGAGTGGAGCTTTCAAGGGAACCCCTGGATGACCGGTCACACGTATAAAGCCACGGGCTACGACTCGCGTCTGAAGTGCCTGGTTTTTGGACCTCACAACTACACCTATTTCTTTGATCCCGTCGCCGGCAAGTGGAACCGCAACACGCAGCTCAATCCGTATCGGCCCAGTTTCTACACAACGACGCTCGTCTCTACACGCACGGGGTTGATAGCTTGGGCATTTGCGAGAAATGGGTCGGCCGGCCTCTGGCGATTGAACGCGGACGAAAGAATCTGGCAAGCCTTGCCCGTGAAGGGGGAGTTGCTCGATCCCGTGGTTGACAATTCCGGTGTCGCGTACGATGTCCGCCGTGACCGATTGCTGTTCTTCGTCCGCAATGACAAATCGGGCTGTCGGATGGCTGCTTATGATTTCGCCTCCTCCGCAGTCAACACCGTCATGGCTGACGGCAACGACAAAGTCACTGGGAGTGACCGGGACAAACTCAACTTTCGCGAGGCGGTGTACCTGGCCAAGGACGACCTGGTCATGATTGGCGCGACGGGCTATTTGTACGACTGTGAGAAGAACGCCTGGCTGAGGTCCATTTTCGGCAGCGACGACCCGCCGATCACCAAGGAAGGGAGCTACAACATCGGCGTCATGTACGACCCCAATCGTAATCTGACCTGGGGAGTCAATACGAACAGCCAGGTGTTCGTGTTGAAGTTTGATGCCAAAAGTGCGCACCTGGAAGCGGTGAAGTGAGCCCTGCTGTTATCGAGCTTGTGCCCAAGCTAAAGTCACGTCGTACTGAGTTTCAGCAGCTCCGAACACTTCTATGAGCGGTACCGAACATGAAACAACTCTTACCTCTCTTCATGGCCCTCGCTTTCGTCTCCGTGACGAAGGCCCAGAACGTCAAAAGCAACATTCCCTACGCCGAGCCCGCCAGCGAGCGCCACGTGCTCGATGTCTATGCGCCGAAGGACGCCAAGAACCTCCCCGTGGTTTTCTGGATTCACGGCGGCGGCTGGCAAGCGGGTGACAAAACGAGTGTGCAAGGCAAGCCGCAGGCCTTTGTGGACAAGGGATTCGTCTTCGTCTCCACCAATTATCGGCTCCTGCCGAAAGTCGAGATGGGAACCATTATCCGCGACGTCGCGAAGTCCTTGGGCTGGGTCCACAAGCACATCACCGAGCATGGGGGAGATCCCAAACGGATCTTCGTCATGGGCCATTCGGCTGGAGCGCAGCTCGCCGCGCTGGTGTGCACGGACGACCGCTATTTGAAGGCCGAAGGTGTTCCGTTTGATGTCCTTCGGGGGTGCGTTCCCGTCGATGGCGATACCTACGATGTGCCCGCGATCATCGAAACCGCGGAGACTCGCCGCCGCGTGCATGGTCAACCACAGGCGAAGTTCGGGCACCGGGAGAAGTTCGGCAACGATCCGGAAAAGCACAAGGACTTCTCTGCCGTCACCCACGTGGCGAAGGACAAGGGAATCCCTCCGTTCCTGATCCTCTATGTCTCCGACCATCCCGATAATTCGGCGCAGGCCCAGCGACTAGGGAGCGTGCTGAAAGATGCGGGCATTTCCGCCAAGGTGTTCGGTGCCCAGGAAACCAACCACACGCGAATCAACGCCGAGCTCGGCACTCCCAATGATCCCTCGACGAAGGCGCTCTATGAATTCGTGGATGCAGCGCTGAAGAAGTGAGCCGGCGTTTGGCGAGGGTGTCAGGTCGCGGCCTGCGCGACGAAGTCGGACACTAATCTTGTGGGATGCGGCTTGGCTGCTCGACCGGGGAGGGTGGTGAGAACGACGCAGATCGTGTCCGTGGCGGGGTCGGCCCAGGCGAGCGTCCCCGTCGAGCCGCTGTGGCCAAAGGTCTTTTCCGAGCAGCCGGGGCTGCCGCTGCCCGCGCCGATGGCAAAGCCGAGGCCGCGCGGCGTCAGTTCCGGAGGATTGTGATTGCGGAGCATCAGCCTGGCGGTTTCCGGTTTGACGACCTTTCCCGCCGCGTCGAGGAACTCTGCCAGGAAGCGGGCGACATCCGGCGCTGATGCGTGGACGCTCCCCCAGGGCGCGCCGAGCTTCCGCCAGTAAGGGCTGTTCCAGGCCCAGTCCTTGGCTGCCGGGTCCCCGGCACCGGATTCCGGCGCGGCATCCTTGACCTGGCATTGCATCAATTCCGCGAGCTTGAACCGGCCTAACCCGAGCGCGGAGTGCTTCATCCCGAGTGGCTGGAACAGGGCAGAGTCGATGAACTTGAGAAAGTCCGTTCCGCTGATCCGCTGCGCCACCTCCGCCGCCAGCATGATCGCCATGCTGGAGTAGTTGTAACGGGTGCCCGGCTCGAACAGCAGCGGTGTGCTCATGGCCGCTGCGGCGAACTTCGCCAGGCTGGCATGGCCGCTGCGGAGCACATTGTTTTCGGGCAACTGATCAGGGAGACCCGACACGTGCGTCAGCAACTGCCCGATCGTGATCTTCTCCCGGCCGCCGCCAGTGAACTCCGGCAAAAACTTCTTGACTGGGTCATCCAGCCGAAACTTGCCTTGATCCAGCAGCGTCATCACGGCCGCCACTGACATCGTCTTGGAGATCGATCCCAGCAGAAACATGGCATCTGACGACTTGGCCGCGCCGAATGCCCTGACGAATTCGCTTTGGCCTTGACGGACGCAGAGCGTGGCAGCGTCCACCTGTCCTGCGTCCGTCGCCTTGGTCAGCACGGCCGCGGCTGCATCCAGCTTGTCCTGGCGAAGTCCCTTGGCAACAACGCCCCTCACCACTGCCAGCAGTGGAGTTGCCAAGGCTGTCCCCAAGCCGAATTGTAGAAAGGTGCGACGTTGCATTGCGCGATATTCTAGCAGGCCACCCCGCGATGTTGAGGCCGTGACTTACGGATTCTTGTACACAACGCCCTCTTTCATCACGAACACCACTTCGCGCAGGATGCTGATGTCCTTGAGCGGATTCCCCTTGACGGCCACCACGTCAGCGATCATTTTTGGTTCGAGGGTGCCGAGGCGGTCTTCGATCTTCAGCAAACGGGCAGCTTCCAGAGTGGCCGATTGAATGGCCTTCATGGGGGACATACCGCCGGAAACCATCAACTCGAATTCGCGGGCATTCTCACCGTGGGGCGATACGCCCGAGTCGGTGCCAAAGGCGATCTTCACTCCCGCGGCGCGGGCCTTGGCGAACGTGGCGCGAATCTCCGGGCCAATCGCTGCGGCCTTGGGGCGCACGATCTCCGGAAAGTATCCCTTTTCCTTGGCCTTCTCGGCCACCCATTCACCAGCCATGTTCGTCGGCACCCAGTAGGTTCCCTTCTCCTTCATCAGCGCGATGACTTCATCGGTCATGTACGTGCCGTGCTCGATGGAATCCACACCCGCCAGCACGGCCCGCTTGATTCCTTCGGTGCCGTGGGCGTGAACAGCCACAGTCATGCCGTAGTCCTTGGCCGTGGCCACCACGGCCCGCAGTTCCTCGTCGGTGAACTGGGGATTCTGACCACTGGTCGCCAGGCTAAGCACGCCACCGGTCGCGGTGAGTTTGATCAGGTCGGCACCATCCTTATAGCGCTGCCGGACCGCTTTGCGGGCGTCGTCAGCGCCGTTGATGACTCCTTCGACCGGTCCCGCGTCGCGGCGGTAATCGCCGCGCAGCCCGTTGGTCGGATCGGCGTGACCACCGGTCGTGGCCAAGGATTTTCCCGAGGTAAAGATCCGCGGTCCGGGCACCCAGCCCTGGTTGATCGCTTTACGAAGCGCGACCGAGTTGACGCCGTTGTCCCCCAGATCCCGGACCGTCGTGAAACCGGCCATGAGCGTGGCCCGAGCGTAAACGGTCGAACGGAGCGCGTAATCCGCCTGGTCCAGGAAGAACTTCTCGCTGTACGAGTCCTTGGAGTGCTGCGACATCAAATGAGTGTGCATGTCCATCAGACCCGGCATCACCGTGTAATCCGTGAGCAGGATAAGCTTGTCGCCGTCCTTGGGCGGGATGTACCCTTCGGCGACGCTTACGATTCGCCCCTCTTCGATCGTGATTGACATTTTGGAACGAGGCTCATCATGCCGGCCGTCAATCAGCACGCCGGCATGAATGATCGTGGCGGCATAACCGGGGACTGCCAAAGCCCAATAAATAATGGCGGTAGCGATCGCGCAGAGACGCATGACTGGCTCCTTCAAAGACGTGGCGTTTCGGAATGGCAATTCGCCTGGCTTGAATGTAGTTGCGCAATTAGGCCTTGTCGAATCCGCCGGAGTTCGTCGGCTACGAGGTAACATCCCCGAAAAGTCGGTTCCCCTATTCGTTCACTCGCGAAGTGTGATCGTGAACGATCTGCCAGCGTTCCTCGAATTTGCGAACGACGAGTGAAAAACTGCCGGACAACGGCCCTCTCTCGCGCTCGACTTTCCATTGTCCCAGAACGAGCGCCGCGGTGTCCCCAAGCGGCGTAACCTCAAGTCCACTTAGCTTGAGACGGCCCATCATCTCGGGCGTCGGATACCGCTCCCTGTAGCGGGCGAGCGTCGCGGTCCATCCCCGAGTTGTCTTGCCTTCGGAACTGAACGTCAACTCTTCGGATTTCCAGTAGTGCTCCATGAATGCATCCACGTCGCCCCGATTCCAAGCATCCTCCTGGGCGCTCAGGATGGACTCAACCGAGGAACGAATGGAGTCACCTTGATTGGTTGCTGGTTGTTTTTCCATGGCGGCCGAGCGCGAGGCGGCTGCGGCTTCTGCCTCAGCACGGGCGCGCTCCGCTTCCATTCTGGCTTGCGTTTCGGCCATGAGAGCACGCTCGGCTTGTATCGCCAAGGCCATCTGCTGGCGAGTGACGAAGTAGACGACGCCTACGCCTCCCACGAGCAGCAACAACAGAACCAAGACCACGCCGATCACCACGGCGACCCCGCCACTGTCTCCACGGTTTTCCATGCTCATCTCCAGAATACGAGCCCGCAATCCGGCTGAACGAGTTCCGGCAGTTTATCCAGCAGAAGCCGTGATTACCCCTCGGTGACCTTGGGCCTCCCTCAGGTTTCATCCCTGCAGGCCGCTCGCCAATCTCAAGACTACTTCGGTTCCACTTTGATGTTCACCTTGTACTCGCCGGGAAACTGATTCCCTTCGCCCGACTGTTGGCTTGGCACGCCGATCGCAAGCTGCAACACGCCCGTAGTTTTTGCGACGAAAGTGATACTACGGCCCAGCTTCATGACTTGCCCCTTGTCACCGATGCGACCGACCAGCGCGCCGCAAGGGATTTGATTGGGGACATACCAGCCGTAATTGGGCATCCCGTCGGGGCTGGACTGGGCATTATTGCCCCAAGGAGTCAGGACAATATTCCCGTCGGCTTTCAGGCTGATCTTGTCGCCGGCCTGCACACGGATGCCCGTCCCCTTGAAGCCGCGCTGTGCTAAGGAGTTACCAGATACCGTGAGACTCTTGCGAAGCGCTTCCCTGGCACCGGACTCCCGTTCGGCCTTGGCAATATCGCCCAAGGCGATTTTCAGCGGCCCGTATTTACTGGTGATCGTGAATTCCTGCGGCTCGACTTTGCCGGTGACCGTGAAATCCGTGGTGACCACGGTGTCGAGCCGAATCCAAGGCTGGGAAACCGCGTTGCCGTTTTCATCGTCGGAGGCTTCCTCCGCGCCTTCTTCGATCTCCTTGAGGATCTCGCTGAGATGTCGCTTCAACTCGGCGTTGTCAGTCCCGAGGTGTTGGGCCAGTTCGGTCTGCACCCTGCCCCCCATCGCGGCCAGGTCTTTGTGGGCTTGTTCGCGGGTTTTGAAGTCGTCGCTGGAGAGCTTGTTCACCAGGGCCTCGATAGTCTCTGCCGCCTTTGGGTTGCTATCCAGGCCGGGAGTGAAGCTGCGGAGCCTGTCAATCGGAATCACCAGTTTCCCAAAGGGAGTCGCCACGGTTACTTCCGCGACGGACAAATCGCCACTCATGACGCTACCGTCCTGCAAATGCAGTCGGATGAATTTGGGTCCAAGTGGCACGATCGGAGCACGAGGAACTTCGCTAGCCCCCTCGTCGTCCCTTTTTGGCTCCGCCTTGGCCGGAGCGGGTTCGCCACCTGGCTTTGCAGCCTCAATCACTTTGCGGATGACCGCGGGCACGTCCTCGGCAGCCCTTTCTTCCTGAGCATGGGCGACGAGTGAAAAAGCGAAAATCAACCCAAAGACAGCCAACGTGACGACGAGTTTCATGGTCTTGTGTTCCTCGGGCGGTTAGTAGCACATCTCCCTATGTTCGTTCACCGAACGCCTTTCCACCAGCCCGCATTTCTCATAAAAGCCTGAAGCGCAAGCGAAGGAAGGCGAGGAATCGCCCTGGAAATAGGTACTTTCCTTCGCTTGCGCGTCAGGCTTGTGTCGCAGCAACCTGTCGACGATTCACTCCGCATGGTGAGAAATGCGGGCTAAAGGGATAAAAGCAGCGATGTCGAAAGGAGAACAGCCCCAGTAAGATGACGCATCGCCCAAGGGGACTGGGCGCTGCTCCGCCTGGAAATCTTACTATGAAAATCGTTCGCCTGGAAACCTGGACGCTCAGCGTCCCTTATTTGCATGACGAAATCAGCAGCCGCGTCGCCCGGAGCGGAGTGACGGACACGATTGTCAAGCTGACGGCGGATAACGGCCTCGTCGGTTGGGGGGAATGCACTTCCGGGCCGAATGCAGCTTCGATTGAGGAGGCGGTGGAGGCTTTTCGCCCGCTGCTTCTGGGCCGAGACCCCTGGCAGAGTGAGGCCATCGCTCGCGATTTCTTTAAGACCTCGCTGTGGGATTTGCGGGCCGCGAGCGGCAACTTCGCCTTCGCTGGCATCGACCAGGCCCTCTGGGACCTCTGCGGCAAGGAGTGCGGCCAGCCCCTTTATCGGCTGTTCGGCGGCGCGCTGCGGGAGGAGGTGGATTACTTTTACTACCTGGCCCGCGGCACGCCGGAGGAAGTCACCAGACAAGCGGTGGACGGCGTGAGCCGCGGCTACACCTGCTTTTATTTGAAAGTCGGCCTGGACGAGCGGGCCGAAACGGAAATGCTCGCCGCGTTACGAGCCGCCATCGGTCCCGAGCGGAAGATCCGGGTTGATGCCAACCAGGCCTGGAACATTCCGCAGGCGGTGCGGCTGCTGATCCGGTGGAACGACGACTTCGGCATCGATTTCGCCGAAGCTCCGGTTCCCATCGACCCCGTGGAGAACATGCGCGAGCTCCGGGCCAAGATGCCCGTCGCTCTTTGTGCGAACGAAGGACTCAGTCGCGTCGAAGATTGCCTGCGAGTGATTCGCTCCCGATGCGCCGACGTCCTCTGCTTCAGCAGTTACTGGGTCGGCTCGCTGCGGAACTTCCTCACCCTTTCCTGGGCCGCCCACTGGGAAGGGCAGCAAGTCTGCAAACACACCCACGGCGAGCTCGGTATCGCCGCCGCCGCCGGCCAGCAGGTGTTGCTCGCGATCCCCAACGCCATCGATGGCGCCCAGCAGACCGCGGCCATCATGGCGGATGACATCCTCAAAACGCCGCTGCCGATTGCGATCGGTCCGAAATGGGGAAGAATCGAACGGCCGGGCCTGGGAATCGAGATCGATGAAGATAAGTTGCAGCACTATCACGAGTGCTATGTGCGGGATGGGCAGATCTTGCCGTACAAGTGCGAGGAGCAGGCGTAGGAACTGCGAGAATGGTCCAAAATCCTTACCAATCGCCGCAAACTCCGCTTGATGAGGAGCAGCCATTCCGAATCGCGCTAGGCAATCGATATGTTTGGATTCTCGGCATCGCCTTTTCGTTCGCTCATCTGATGATCTCCGCCATACTTTTTATCTCACTGTATTCAGCAGAGTTGGACCGATTTGACAATGGAGGGAAGACTGGGGGATGGGAGCGCCCCGCGTAACTTGTACTGAGCGTTTTGTCGTCTCCGTTAACCGTGGTGCTTTGGCGGGGTCCGCCGTTTATCCATGTGCCAATCGTGCTGCTCAATAGCTCGCTCTGGGGATTCGGCGTCGCGTGGCTTGTCCGCCTATGCTTGCGTCTACGGCAAAAGAGATAGGGGTCGGAAGTCTTTGGCATCAACCGACTCCCCACACGAGAAAGGCGTAGCGGCCAAAGACTCCCGACCCCGGCTTCGCGGCAACGCTACTTCCCGTTCAAACTCGCCAGATGCTCCTTCAGCAGCCCGACCAGGTCGCCGCGGTGGAGGTGTTCGCTGTTGACGAAGTGGAGATGCATCACGTCGCGGTCGGAGCGGGTGTCGTCGAATTCCTGGTGGCTGCCGTTGGTTGCTCACCGACTCTAGCGAACATGGTACTCAGCGTCGTACGGCACCGCGTGAATGGCACCACCATCTTTCATCAATTCACAAACCACATCGTAACGCGAGTCATGGACAAACCAAGTCAAGACTAACAACTCTTCAGCGTCAGCAAAACGGCAGCCGATCCAGTCGGGATGCGCCGACGGTGTTGTGATACGTTCGAAGTCCACCTCAAGAATATCCACCGACAACATCTCTCGAATCTCGTTAAACCGATCTTCAAGTTGCTAATGGACGAGGTCAATAGGAGGCGAACCTCCGTATCGCTCCGCTGTAACAATCGGCCCGCCTCCATATTCCATGTTCTCCCAAAGAACAGCCAACGGGCCTTCTCCATGCGGGTCATCTCTCGAAAGATTTCCCATATATTCCGCATCTAACAGAACGATGAGATTTCCGTCGCGTCCAACGTGCGAAAACAGGTTGCAATTTGGGCAGACTCCTCGCTCCGTAGCAGCGTTGAACGAGGTCTTGCACTGAGGGCATTTTCGAGCGTACTGAAGCATTTACGAGATTTTCGTCGCTACGCACTTTGGAAACAAGAGCTGGATTCGTCTGACAATTTCGCGGAAGATCGAGTGCTATTTCCCATTCAAGCTCGCCAGATGTTCCTTCAGCAGCCCCACCAGGTCGCCGCGGTGGAGGTGTTCGCTGTTGACGAAGTGCAGACGCATCACGTCGCGGTCGCCGCGGGTGTCGTCGAATTCCTGGTGGCTGCCGTAGTCGACGAGGCGGCCGAGGGCGAATCTTCCTTTGGGGCCGGTGAGGTTGAGGATCAGGGAGCCGGGCTTTTTGGTTTGCACGGTGGCCCAGGGGTCGCGCTGCTCGGGGACGATGAGGTGGACGAGCTGCTGGTTGTTCCAGAGGAACTGGCCGGCAGGGGCGACGTCCTTCAGTATTTCGTACAGCTCTTCCCAGACTTCGGCGTCCCACTGCCGCGTTTTGCCGGGGGGGAAGCCTTTGCCGAGGAAGTGCCATTTCTGGCCGAGGACTTTCCAGGGGGCGAAGTCTTCAGGGCGTTCCTGGGCCTTGTCGGTGAAACGGAAGAAGCCTTCCACCGCTTCGTCGAGGAAGGACCAGAATTCCGGCGTGTCGATTTCGTCGAAGTTGTGGACGCGGATTTCCACCTCCTGCCACGGACCTTTCGCCGACTTAACCTTCACCCGCGGTTCATTGCCATAGAGGGGGAGGTCGGCGAGTTCGTTGAGCGTTTTGAGCTTGATCCGCTCCAGCAGGGACTCGCGCTTGAACGTGCCGCGGTAGACGCGGAACTTGAGCTTGAGGAGCCAGGTCTCGCCGGTGATGGCGTGGAAGAACCAGCCGTCGGACTTTTTGAGGGCGGAGATTTCGACGACCGACCGCTCGCTCCAGTTGGTCTCGCTGAATTCGCCGAGCTCGTGGATGCGGTCCACCACGCTCTCCAGAATCTTCCCATCCCAGCGGCAGGCGGAGCCGTCGCGGCCCACGCGGTCTTTGGTATGCCAGCGGCGGCCATCCCGTTCCCACGGCATCTTGGCACCCTGGCCGACTTCGGTGATATCGAGGTCACCTTCCTTTTTGTCTTCGAGCTCCGCAGGGTTGTAGGGCTTGCGGGCGACGAGCGGGCCGGCGGCGAGGACGGGAGCGAGGGCTTCTCCGGTGTAGGACCTTAAGAGGGCAGAGGGTAGAGGGTAGAGGCCAGGGGAAGATTCCGCTGGGGACTTCTTCGGTTTGCCTGGTTTTT
>SXOA01000136.1 GCA_005778405.1 Planctomycetaceae bacterium | reverse complement strand
GCACGGCCTCCTGCTTAAACTCCTCGGAAAAGAAGGGGCGAGACTTGGACTTTTTGGGCTTCGCTTGGGCCATCGGACGGTCCTTCCTTTTCCTTTGAAAATAAGGAGTTGGACTGTCCACAAAAAGCCAAGCACCTCAGTATTGAGTCTCAACCAAAATGCAAAATGTCGAATTTAACAAGGTGCCTACATGGACTTTCTTGAAGCGATTGAAGATAAGAGCGGGGAGCGACTGGTGTCCTCCGTGCTCAAGTTTCTCATCGTTAATTCAGCGACCTTTCGACAACGCTTGATTACTAAAATTCGAGCCGTCGTTCCACCCGGACGCGCGCCCACGTTTCGGAGCGGGGTTGTGTGTCAGACCGAGTATCCAACCGAGGACGAAAATCTAGGGGATGGATTCATCGACGTAATCGTAGCTGATGGTCAACTGAGCCAATCCGCCTTCGTTCTGGCGATCGAAGTAAAATTATGGGCAGCTTTCACGCCCAACCAGCCGGCCAAATACTCCAAGACACTAAGGAAAATGGTCAAAGACGACCCACTTGGATTTACGGTCTTAGTGCTTGTTCCCAAAGATCGTGTGCGTGACGTGAAACAGCACATCGAGACTCAAAACACCTCGGCCAACGTGTGGTGTTGGGACGATGTTCGAGAAGACCTGTTAATGGTGAAGGAAAACGAGATAGGCTCGGTCGCAATGGTCGTCACGTGGTTGCTGGAATACCTTGATCGACATCTCGGAACAATGGAAATTCAAGGAACACCGAATCTTTACGTTGGCAAAGACGTTCAGATTGGCAACGAATTCCACCGCGATTTCCTTTACAAGCTGAAATCGTGCTTCTCATCACCAGGACCGCTAGTCGCGAGTAAGACTTATGTCGGCTTTACCTGCACCGCGAAAGCGAGCGATGGCTCAGAGCGTTTGCCCGCGCCCGTATGGGTGGGATTCGCGAATGACAAAACAGGCGAAGCCGTCTTTGGCATCGATAGCACGTTGCCTCGCGACGCAACTGCAGACTGTTTCTGGAACGATCATAAGTTCTTCAAGATTCCGTTTGATGCCGGATTGAAAACGGCGATCGCCTGGCGAGATCGGATTCTGAAGACTTTTGATGAGATACAGAAAGAGTTCGATAACCTACCAGCGACCGATTCGCGCCAGGCACTTCCCTCACCGATGCTCTCGGGATGACGCCGCGGTTACTGTCCGGACATTCGCCCCTTGCGGTTGGCTTTACCCCCCCCCACTGCGGCTATCTTTTTCGTCGCGATTGCCAACGCGACCAACTGTGACGGAGCCTCCAGCAACATTACGTTCAGCCCGTCGGTCGTCCTGCCTTGGTGACACCTATGCCTGTCTGGATGCTGACATAATTGACGTCGACACTTGCACTTGTAATAGAGCGTTTTTCGACGTCAATTATCGCCCTAAGTCCTTATTCCATGGTCGCCGGCACGGAATCAGGCCCCTCGTCCGGAGGGGTCCAAGAGCATTGCCAGCTGCCGACGGGGTGTAAAAATCTGCTCGGCCGGCCAGTCCCGGTCGGCGGTGGAGAGCTGAGTCCTATCTCGAAAGCTGTGGTGGAAAACCTGTCGCTAACGCGTTGAATCGCCAAGCGACGGTAGCATTCCAAATCTTGGGGGCGGTGGAAAGCCTCCTTCAGGCTGTTAACCAGTGGGTCCCGGGTTCGAGTCCTGCCCAGTGAGCTTTTCCGGTTTGCGAACTATTCGCCGACCATCTGGTTTACTCAAAACGCCGAGAGCGAGAGCTTCCGGCGTTTCGTCTTTTCCGCAAGTGGCGTAACGACTTACGTCCACAGGGGGGCGCGGGGAGAGTTCTCCGTTTTCATGCGGAGAGCGCTACCAGACCCGCTTTTGGTCCAATCTCGCGCCCAAACTCTCGCGCTCTCTGTTTAACAGACCCCTTTGGGTTTACAACCTCGTTGGGTTCGGATCCCGAAGGCAACGGGCTACGGAAACTCCTTGGGGACGAGAAGCTGCCGGGAGGGCGAGATCTAAGTGGCGAGAACTCGCGCAGGAAAGTCCCGAATGTCGTGACACACCGCAGCGCGGTATTCTGGTGGGATGAAGGCTGGCTGTTCATCGCCCGTTCGCAATCGAGGGCCGATCCGCGTCACTTCCTGCGAGCGGTTTTATCGGCGCTCCACGCCACGGCCACAAAGAGCGAGGAGTGATTCAGCGCATTCTACGGGGAACATCCTGCAGTTCGCTTGCGTCCTAACGATTATCCACTCACCTTCGGGGAACTTCCATGTTTCGCGTCTTCTGCTTGTTAAGTGTTGCGTTTGCTTCCACCCTGCTGGCCGATGAGTCCGATTCCAAGGTTGCAGCCATCCAAGCGGTGAAAGATGCCGCGCCTAAGGCCGAGGCACTCACGTTTGGCAAGGAACCCACGGTGTTCAAGACCGAGGCCGAAGCGGCCAAGGCATTCGGTGACGACGCCCTGGCCTCGCTGAAGAAGCAAGTCGATTTCAAGAACCAGATCGTGCTCGTGTTCGCCTGGAAAGGCTCCGGCCAGGACAAGCTGGACTACACCGTGGCCGAGTCGTTCCCCGAGCAGATCACGTTCAAGCTCACGCCCGGCCGCACCAGGGATCTCCGCTCGCACGTGCTGGTGTTCGCGCTGCGCTCGAACGTGAAATGGAAGTAGGGCAGGCTTCCAGCCTGCCACATCATGAATTGGCACTGGCAGGCAAGATGCCTGCCCTTACGTGAGAAAGCAACTTGCGGACGTCCGGTCATTTCTTCAAAAGTTCCGGATTTCGATACAACTCCATCACCTCTTCCGGGGAGATGGAGCGGCGGAAGATGGCAAGTTCGTCGAGCAGCCCAATGTAGTTGATGGCCACATAAATGCCTGCCTTGTCCAGGTCCCACTGCATGGCGATGGGGCGGTCGCGAATCTCCCCAATCCGTTTGCCGTCGATGTACATCTTGGAAGACGCGTCGTTCTTGGCGGTGTCCAGGCCCGACCAACTCAGCACGACGTGGTGCCAGTCGTCGGCCTTCCAGTCGATCTTCGGCACCTGGACGATCGGGGCCTTGGGATCATCTTCGGGGATCGGCTTTTGCCCTGCGGGAACGGCAGGGAACGCTCCGTGCCGCAGGTCGCGCGGTTTGGCATTGTTGAAATCGAACCACAAGCCGCCGTTGTTGGCTCCCTTTTCCGTGATTTGAATGGGATCGCAGAACGTGGTCTTCAGCAGTTTGTTGGGATCTGTTTTGCACCACACGGAGAGCGCTCCGTTCCAACCCTTCGAATCATACGCTAGGTTTCCCCGGGCGGGAAAAAACACGCGCCCGTTGTTGGGCAGCACGTCGTTCGCCTCCAGTGCCCCGCCGCTGATTCCTCGATCTTTGGCGATGCGGAACACTTTCTCGTTGAAGCCCTTTTCGAAGATGAACTGGCCAGGCGCGGTGGGATGATTGGAGCGGGTGTCGAGCGTCGCTTGTCCGCCGGCAATGTCGGCCTTCACGGCCTCATCGAACGACGCATAGAAGATCGCCGCCTTTCGCAGATCGTCGGCCGATTCCGGCATATCTCCCGCCTGAGCAGTAAGCATGACCGTGATTCCCAGAACGATGTACGACATACGGCTGACCGTCTCCAGTGGAGTTGATTCTACACCTCAATCTCTCCTGACAAGTATCCGCCTTTCAGCCCGCAGACCGTCATGAGCATTTGGCGCTTTACCCACGGCAATTCGGGGAGCAGCGGGAGGGCCAAATCGCCCGGCTGTGTGTCACAACATTTGGGACTTTTGTGCGCGAGTTCTCGCCACCAACAACGAGCATAGTGCTCAATGCGGTTGGCACCGCCGCTGTTATCCGGATTCGGGGAGGGCGCGGTAGTTCCACTTCGGCAAGTGGTCGTCGAAGAGGATTTTCATGGTGTCTCTGAAATCGACTGAGTATTTGCGGCCGGTCACATCGTAAGACGCGGGACACATATTCCACCCCGCCATGTCCCAGCTTGGCCGCCTCCACTGCGGCATCCCGAGGCCAATTCGGCCGCTGTGCACCATCATAATGGTGCCCCCCCCTCCCTTCCGGGAATTAAGTGCGAGGTACCCCTTAAACCCTTTTCTGGCAATAGTTTAGACCTCGCACTTCTTAAAGTGTGAGGTTGTGGGGACCCCAAAGGTCAGCTCAACCTCGCACCACCTCACACTTTTCAATGTGTGAGGTCTAAAGCCTTATTTGATAAGCACTTAACAGGGGGTTCGTACTTCTCGCCGAGAAGAGGGGGGGGGCACTATCATCAAGGGGCCGGTGTGCCTGTTGGCTGCCAGCGAGGAGATCACCGGGGCCGGCTTGGCGGCATCGCGACGCCAAATGCACTTGGCAACCGGCGAGCGGGTACGGCACTCGCGTGCGCGTGAGGCTCGGGCGGGGGAAAAGTCCGGTTTTCCAGTTCGCCAAATACTCAACTTTCTTACGTAAGTCTTATCATATTGCAGCACAAAGACTTGGCTTTTACCCACCTGAGACTACCAAACGAGCAGGCCCCCCTCTCAATAGTGAGAACCTCCCGGGCCAGGGAAGTCTATGGTCGTTTGGCGCCGGGTGTTGCACCCATTTTATGGCCCACACAATGGCATAAGAAATCCCACGGACACCCTAACCCGACGCTAGGCCGGCCGCAAACGCCGACAACCCGTCTACAACGAGCCTCCAGAGCCAACAAGCAGGTACTTGCGACCTACCTGGGGTCGGCTAGTGCGTCGTGTTTGATGGCAGCGGTCGTACCCTCTTTCGCTGGCGTATCTCCAGCCGATCGCCGGTTCCGTAGGTGTGGGTCATTGAACGAGTTACCGCGTTGGGCTCCTCGCTGTCGCGTTCCCAAAACCGGCCGGACAACTGTCCGCTAGTTGGCCGGCGATGTGACTTTTGATCTGCGGGGAGGCTACCTCCGACTTCGCCGCAACGTGCCTTCTGTTGCGCCGCTCATAGGCCTTTCGACACGCCTGGTATACGCGGATCGTCTGACTGTTACGTGCTCCAAGAAGTGTCCCTCGCGTCTGCGTCACTACCCCGGCCACACCACGCAGGCCAAGCTGTCGCTGCCCCACAATACGTCCACCACCCACCCTTCAATCGCTGTGTCGCGTTCGAATCACAAGCCGGCAACAGGTCGTTCGTTACGTCTGTTACATGCGATCGTCGCACCAGTCGCAGCCAATTTGACTTGCCTGCAGTTTGCCGGTTGTTACGCCCGCCGCTTGCCGATTACCACGTCTTCCGTCGCCGCGCCATGCCGACTGTACTGGCGATGCCATCACCTCGGCACTCATCTGGCAGGTGTCGGGCGTTGCGACAATGTAGGACATCGCACTCTGGGAGCACCAAAGACGGCGGCTCACTTCGTTTACGCGGCAGTCACGCAGTCCTGCTTAGCGTCGCAGATGCCGGTCAGGTGGTCCGTGGCTAGACGGCTCGGGGACAGGCGTGGGCTTGAGCCCTTTGAGCCATGTGAATAATTGACTTCGCTTCTTGCACTTGTATAAGAGCGTTTTTCGACGTCAATTATTGACGCAAGTCCTTATCTGATGGCAAACCGGTCGATCCGCGCCCCTCTTTTCAGGTGGGGCCTTGATCCGAAAGGACGCGGCCTGCAGAATCGCTGAAGCAACCAAAGTGGTGTCCCGCATCGTGGCCCTGGGGTCAGTTCCCGCCAGCGTCGCTGGTGACGTCACCAGCTTGCCGGTGAAATATTGACTGTGTTGGAGCCGGTGGTGACAAGGCGGTAGTGCTCGGCAACATCATCGACTCCGACGGCGGTGTCTGGTCGCCGCCGCCGCAACCAAACTCGCTGCCGGCAAGTTGCCAGATACAGGCCGGCCCCGCTGGAAGGGCTTTCGTCGGCGATGAAGGCAGACTCGATCGCGATCTGTTGCCTGCCAGCGCCCGAGACATCGCTGGCAGGAATTGTGGATCGTTTAGCCCATTACATAGGACGCTGACGCCGGGGGCACTTGATATCTTCCCGTTTCTTATCGGCGGCTAGGCCGGGCGCTTCCGAGCGGCATTAATCAGACTGTGCATCGCTCGCGTGACTTCCACGGCGGACCGTCCGCTATCGCTGCAGAACTGCACTGCCTGTTTCAGGCCTTGTTCCAGGAAGGCGATCACGCTGTCCTGGTCCATCTCGACGCCACCCGTGACCCGCTGGCACGGGAGCAATGCCGACATCACCAAGGCGGGCATCTGGCTTTCCAGGTCAAGCCAATAGAAAAGAGAGGGCACCTGTTCGTAGAGCAGCTTAAAGTACTGGCGAACTTCAGCGATTTCGCCAAGCTCACGCAGATCCTGAACGTACCCGGAGACACAGAAGTGAAATCGATTTCGCAAATTGTCGTCCGGCAACTTTTCAAGCTCGCGGAAGAACGAAACCGCCTGCTCGGTGTCGCCTTTCTCGACTGCGCCTTTTGGTATTTCCAAGCCCACCAACTGCTTCAAACCGATCATTCCTAAACTCCTTATTATTGGCTTGTCTTTTTCTCACTACTGCAAATCTTCCTACAAATCACGCTTACTTATCCCTAGTCCGGTCAACTTCGCCGTTTCGCTGAGATTCCGGACATCCATCGCTTGTAGAAGCTTCGCATCGCCTTGGGCCTTGAGTTGTCGCAGTTCTGCTGGGCGCGACTCGGCAAGTTTTTGCCGCTGAGGGTTCTTGCGCGAGAGATTCAGAGCACTGGAAAATCCGGTCTTCCCTTGGGCGATGGCCGAGTAGATGGTCGCCGTGATGTCGGTGATCGTCTTTTGCTTACCGCGGCGACTGCCCGAACTGAGCAGTTCAAGCCCGCAACCTGTCTTTTCCCGATAGTTGGCGACAGTCTTGGCCAGAGTCTTACGCTGGCGAGCATTCTGGCAGAGGAAGTTGGAATCCCGGACCAATGCCGCTTTGCGAAGAACTTGGACGTCGAACCCCAAAGGGAAAAGAACTTCCGGCACTTCGTCCGACAGCTTGGATCCCAGGCGGATTGCAGCTTCCTTGTAGCGCAAGAGCTTCATATCGGACGTAATCGGCGCGGGACTGCCGAATGCATTTGCCATCGCTGTCGCCACCAGCCAGGGGACAACGATGTCCTTGGACTTCTTGCCGTATGAGCGAAGCTTGACGCTGGCAACAAAAGGCTCCTCGCCATCGTCGAGCAGAACAATGTTGTCGCCCGCGCCAAAGCCGATGAAGCCATCAAAAAAGACCTTCTCCTTGCCCTCCTTGTCGTTTACGGCCTTATGCTCGAGCCCGTGCAGAGTGACCAACCGCCGAAAATCTGCATTCTCGGTAGCAAAAAATGCCATTGCCCGCTGTCGATACCAATTCGTAAATTCGCTATCTGTGGCGGGGACGTCGAGGGGGTTCAGGAACTGAATGCCATCACCGTGGTCGGCCCGTCGCATGGGGAAGTCCAACTGGCGGTACAGGCATTCTTCGAATGTAGCAGCCGGGATTTGGTCGCGGCGATAAGCCGATCCATCGGTAACGGGCCCAAATCCGTTCAAAGTTTGGGTCATCACCCACGCACACGCCCTGGCCTCGGAGGTGATGATGTTGGCTGCCACCATGTTATTAGTGGCCAGGTCTTCACTAGCGACGACGCCGAACGTGGCATTTCCCACCAACTTCCAACCAAGCTCCATCGCGCTGCCTTTGCCATCCAGCTTCTTGGCCTCGGCTCGCTCGTGAGCGACCAGCTCCGCAAACTCGCGGACAGGGACTCGAATCGCCACGTTTTGTTCATCCGCACGAGCGTGCGTTTCGAGCTCAAGTTCGACTTCGTGCAGCTGTTGCTGCCATCCCGGACCTACACCACGCACACGATTGCAGATCTCCCCATACTCTTCGACATTGTTAGCAATCAAGCGGTTTGGATAGAACACCGCCGTGTCCACCGCCAAGTTTTCATACGGCTCCCGCATGTGCGGGGGCAGAGCCTGGATCACCGTCCAAGTGGCATTAGTCACAATGCCGCTTTCGATCGTTTTTGTGAATATCTTTGATCCGGGTTTGTTAGCCCGATCCTCGTCAAGGGCTCGATACCAGGGTCCTGACTTGGATGCCGCAGTTTTGCGACGGTTCTTCTTATAGTTAGCGTTCGTGGTCGCGCCGAGCGTACTGAGAATGAGCGTATTCGGCGGGCCGGCGATGTCACCAGAGACCCTCAAATACCAACCATCTGGCGGAGCTATCGCCATCAACTTCTTGACCGCCTCCTTCAGGATCGTCGGTGGGTTGGAGGCGTCATGACCGGGCTCCCAGATGAACGGAGTGCCCAAGTAAATGTTGATCCTCTGGATGATTGTGTTGTAGCAGGATGACAGGTCGACGTCCCCAAATTGTCCAGGAGCCCAGTGGAACAATTTGGTGGGCGAACGATTAAAGAGAATTCCACCTTGAGTCGATCCTGTCTGTCGGCCAAAGCGGCTGCGGTATGGATCCTCTTCGAACTTGCCGATGCCGCCCGCCTTGAGGAGCTTCCGGTACTCCCGATAAGCGTCGTCGCCCAAGCCCAGTCTCGACATCGACCACGAAATCATCACGTCCGTCGTTCGGCGGCCAGCCGTTTGAGCCATTTCCGGGACCATATCCGGGGGGACCTTCAGTTTGTGGTAAAGTGCCGCGTGATTCTTGCGCATCGCGATTTCAATCAAGAGCGTGTTAATCGCGTCGACTGTTGAATAGGCGTAGACTTTCGACGGGTCGCGAAGAAAAGTCGCTGCCATGTTGGCGAGCTCCTCTTTGGTCATCTCGGACATCTTGCCGATGCCGAGCAACGCTTGGGAAATGGCCTCCAGGCTTCCGGAAACGACCTCGCCCATCGGCAATCTGGTGTCGATAAAAGAGACACGAACCGAGTACAAGATGCCTTGGGCATCACGGGCATACATGACGATTGGACGGTTGGAAAATCCTCGTTTACCAGGTTCTACGATCTCGATGTTCTTCCGTGAACGAACATTGAGCCCACGGATGTGCCGGTCGTCATCCGGGCGAAAGACTTGCGCGAGATAGTTGCTCCCGAAGGCGCGGAAGAAATCTGCCGGCCAGAAATGTCCGATCAGTGTAAGGTGAATCTCGGGAAGCACCCAACGGCGTCCACTTTTGTCATACGTAGCCCAATGCGGAGGATTCTCCTTATCGAGTTCGCCAAGCAGCCCCAGGCCGTCGACCCGCAAAATGGGGTCGAGTTGCCGACCGTGTAGATCAGCGTACATCTGCAGCGGCGATAGTCCAGAGTGAATTAACTTCACCGGCTGAAGGATGAAGTCGCTGCACAAACGCTCGTAGGCTTCTTTCCGGGATCGGCCGCCATCGGCCGGTCGACGTTCTAAAAACTCGTGCAAATCAAAGCCAGCTGGCAGGTCCGGCATCCGTGGATTGCGGTACATCTGGATGACCATTTTGCCGTCGGGCTCCATACTGGCGGTCTGGACCAGCAGTGTCTCTGGTGGCGAGCTGGTGAACTCTGAATCGACCGCAATCCGGATTGGACCGGTCGTGGGAATGAACAGTGTCATGAGGGTCTCGATAATGATGGGTAAGAAGAAGGGAATCATCGTGCTGCGGTGCGGTTGAGGGCAAAAAAAATGGCCTGGGGCGGACTGCCCCAGGCCTGGTGGAAAGCGACTGGTTATTGGCGAGAGCCAGGCGGAAGCTGCGGTGGCTGTAACGCATGCCAGGACGCCGATGGTGGCGGTGGTGACGTCGGCCACGCAGGTGGCGGCGATGGTGGTGATGACCATGCCGGTAGGGGAGGAAGTGTTGCCGATGGTGATGGAGCCGCAGCGTTTGGCATCGGGTTCGCCATCAAAGGCGGTGAGACGTGCATGGGGTTGCCATTCGCCGCAGACGGCATTGCCATCGGCGAGTTGACAGGCAACGGTGGTGATGCCGGCGTCGTTGTCGTGGACCCGCTGGTGGGCGTCGCCGGTGGGATGGTGTCCGAGGGCGGAGGAGTGCTCACTCCCGCCGAACCGTGACCTTCAGGGCGGGCGAAGCGGACGACCTTCAGCCAGCGTTTGCCCGGAGTTGTCGCGAATTCCACCCACAAGACGGCACCTACGAACGCGGTCGGATCGATCGGACCAACGTTTGGCTGCCCGGGATTAACAGCCCCGACGGCGACCAGGAACTCGTCAATTAGCGCCGCCTCAAGGCCGTTGGGACGCCCTGGCTTGGGTGGAAACAGCACGAAGGTCGTCAAGTTCCCATTTTCGCTCCCACCACACACCTGGCAACTAAATCGTGTCCCAGCGTACGAAGTGCCATCCTGCTTTTTTGGGCTGGTGTCGACTCCGAAGATTTCGACAAGTTGCCAACCTGGGACGGACAAGTATTGCGGACCACCACTTGTACCTCGAAACATAAACATAAATAAATCCTTAATAAAAATATTGAGACAAAACAAAACAAAAGATTTTTTCTCCCGTGCCTTTCTCTCCTTTCCGAGGAGGGAGAATGTAATCGGGACTAAAGTCCGGCGCGTTTCAGAATTTGGCCGACTTCCCCCACATGGTTACCGGCGGCCGGACGGCCGCCAGTGCGACGGGCAACTTCTCGCGTGAACGCAAGGAAGTGTTCCCAAGTGGTTACGCGTTTGCGGCCAATTTTTAGGGTTTGCAGCCGAACGCCGCCAATCCCCTTCAGCGCCCAGCGCTCGATTGTCCGAACGCTTGGACGCCATGAAATGTTTTTGGACAATTCAACAAAAGTTATTAGGCTGCTTGGTACGATGCCGTGCGGCATGATCGACTCCGATGTGCTGGAATGAACCTGCATGCCATTACAACAACGAACTCCTGCGCAGCTTGCGCAAAAATTCCTGCGCGTCGGCTGCGCCATCGGAGACGTGAGAATCGCCGCGAGACGAGTCAGCGGTGACCTAGCGAAACGGTTAGTCCGACCCGATTGAGTCCCCAGGGGGTATGGGGTTCAGGCGTTAAGAACGGGCTTGAGATCGCCGCCGGGATCTTCGCCCGGCCGATGTCTTCTGGCCATTAGCCAAATTCTGGTCCGGCAATTCCGCAGACGCCATTTGAGAGATTGGCTCCAGCCGGTATTTGCCCCGCTGAGCCTGCTTTCCAGGTGCAATGGTCAATCCAAGCACTTTTTCGACAATCTTCCGCAAGCGACTGACTGGACCGGAAATCTTCTGAGGCGGGTCATCTGACCATGCTTTTTTTAGTTGGTCCTCGGAAACAAAGATTCCATCCTCGAGAGGATATTTCTTGCCGTGAATGGCTAGCTCTTTAAGCAACCAGTAAGGTGTCTGGTTGAGCTGAGTCTTGCGGAAGCCCTCGCGGGTAACGGTTAATGTCGGATCATTGAACATTGTTCCGAAGCACAGTTCAGTCCATTCCGATTGCTCGGGAGTGTAGCTAGGCTGTTCGGGTGTAGACGCCGGGGCCAGCGCGTCGGCTCTAAAGGGACGATGAAGGGTCTCTACAATCTCGCGATGGATGGTGTTGAGATAATGCAGGACATCTTGCATGCGCCCTTGATGATCGCATTCTACGTCGTGGTCGGCAAACCCGGCCGCTTCGCCCAAGTACTGGATCTTTTGGATTTCATTCTGTGGCCGAATCCCCTTTAGTTTTGCGAGAGAATGCATAACTCGTAGTCTCTCGTCGGGGAGGTTTCGAATTGCTTTCAACAGGGGCTCTAACGGCAACTCGAAAGTAGCTTCCCGTGTTACAGGCGCAGGCGGGAGCGGAACCTTCGATATTGGGGAAACTTGCGGTCGCGTCGCGAAGCGAAATCTGCCGACTGCCCCCTGGCAAGCGAGATAATAGAGATCGCCGAGGGCGATACCCAAGTTGAACCACTTTCGGATTGACCGGTCATGCCGAATGAGGGGTTCACCTGCAATGCGCAGCCGATGGCATACCGGCGTACCGTTAGACCAGCACAGTTCAAGAGGCGATACCGATTTCGCGGGTCGCCGGTCCAGATCGTCGATAGCGATGCGAACGCCGTCGACCGCTGCCATAAACTCGGCGACGTGAGCTTCTTCGAGGTCAGCAGCGCAGATCTTAACCGCCGTGGAAATCTTACTGATTAGCAGGCGAATAGTATCTGCGGCGGGGGGCGGCCCCTGTTGAAAGCCTGGCAGTGCCTCAATCCCAAATCCCAACTCGTAAGCGGCGACTAATTTTGGATTTTGCCAACGGCTACGCCGCTCATCGTAATCGTGATTGGACAACCGCATCGCTTGGTCAGCGTTTGCCCGGTCTTGTTTGCCATCAGCTCGTTGATTGTCGGGAAGTGTCATAAGAACCTGGTGGTTGGAACGACCGACTCCCCGCGGGCTAACCAATCTGCGACATGACGTCGCGGACCTGCTCGTATTTGGGCTGCACGTAATTCTCGGTAGTGCGGATGGAGGAATGCCCGAGAGCTTCCTTGGCGGCAACCAGGGAACCGAATTTGCGGCAGATTTCGGTGGCGGCGGCGTGCCTCAGTTGATTGGGTGACCAGCGGTGGGCCGACTGCCACGCCTTTCTTTCCGTCTCGGAAATTTCTTTCGGAGCTGGAAACGCCGAGTCGCAGGCCCGCGCAATCGACCGTCTATAGGACTCGGTGGTATACCGCAGCTTGGGTCGCCAACGGGAACTGGTTTTGGGTTTCCGAGCGGCTTGTGAGGGGGTTACCTTCGTCTTGCGCTTGGCTCGGCGAAGTACGCTCCGTCGTTGTTCGCTCTCTTGGGGACTGAAGCAATAGGCGTCCATGTCCCGCTGCAAGTAGGAGATAAGAATCGCCTGTGCCTGCGGGCCGAAATGGATCAGTCGCGGCTTGCCGTGGTGTTCCGTCTTGTGAAACTGTGGGCGATAGACCCATGGGGTCAAAGAAGTATCAATGTCCCGCGGACGTAGAATACAAAGTTCACCCGGCCGCGCTCCGGATAGCTTTTGCAGTTGAACCATGTCCTGGACAACAGGGGGGAGGAAGGGCAGGGTCTGCGCGAACTGCAAGTCGCTGACTGGCAACACGGCAGCGTGTTCGGTGACGCCCGCAGCGCCGATCCGCACCGACTCCACGGTCGCCAGCCGCTGGCATACCTCCACGGGTATCAGCTCTTCAGATACCCCCCAGGTGAAAACCCGGCGAATGCGGTCCAGGTTGTCATTGATATATCGCCGGCTGTTGCCGGCCAGTCGCATTTCCTCTTTCAGTCGCTTGAGCGCTTTGGGGCCAAATTGCGAGACGGGCATCTCGGCGTGGTGCTTGAGCAGCCGCCGCAGTGCTGGGCGATAGTTCTTGTGGGTGCCGGTGGGGGAGCCGTACTTCACGTAGTGACTCTCCGCGTGGATCCAGAATCGGGCCACCAGCTCCCGGATCTTGATTTCTCCGACTGGATCCGGAAGTGGATGCGTCGTGCCTGAAGAGTCGCTCTCGCATGGGAGCGGACGGCCGGCAGATAGCCACTGGCTAATGAGGGCGTCGTACTGGTCGCGGCTCACGTCGCTGCCATGGGGTCCGAGGTAATGGACCTGACCAGCAAATTCGACGATGGCCTGGCCCGAGGCTTTGTGAAGGCGGTAGCGGGGAAGAGAACGGGTGAGTCGTGGCATGGGAGCAGCTTTCCGGCAAAAGTTTGCAAACCAGTACGTACTGGTTTGCGCTCTCGCGAAAAAGCCGCTCTGCCGACCGCCGGCAGGTAACTTAACTCCAAGTTTCGGCTGGACTTATCAAAAGTGGGCGGTATAGGACTCGAACCTACGACCTCAACGATGTCAACGTTGCGCTCTAACCAACTGAGCTAACCGCCCTGGTCCTTCCAATCTGAGCAGAGAGGTGAAAAGGGTCAAGTAGGGAGACGCGCCGCCGCCGCGCAAGGTTCGCCTTTGCCGCAAATCCCGGCTCCCCTATACTTGAGCACCGCTCTAGAGCCGACTGTAACGGCAGCCTTTGTACCGCTGCCGAGGCGGAGCAACCCCGTAGCGACACGCGGCCCGCGTGTCCGCTTCAGAAGCCAGCACGCGGGCCGCGTGCGGCTACGAGAGAAACATGCTCAAGGTCATCCTCCCCAACGGCAGTGCCAAGGAATTCCCCCAGTCCGTCTCCATCCGCCAGATCGCCGAGGGGATCGGCCCGCGACTGGCCAAAGCAGCCATCGCCGGCGAAGTGGATGGCAAGGTCGTCGGCATCGATACTCGGCTCCCCGATTCTGGCGAGGTCAAGCTTCGCATCCTGACGAAGAAAGACCCCGAAGCCCTCGCCGTCATGCGGCACTCAGCGGCTCATATCATGGCCCGCGCGGTGATGCGTCTGAAGAAGGGAGCTCAGCTTGCGTTCGGCCCAACGGTCGAAGGGGGCTTCTACTACGACTTCCAGATGCCGGAGCCGCTCCGCGAGGAGGACTTTCCCGCCATCGAAGCGGAAATGAAAAAGATCATCGCTCTGGATGAGCCGTTCGAGCGAATCGAAGTCGACCGCAACAAAGCCCTCGACATCTGCAAGGACCTCGGGCAGGAATACAAGGTCGAGCACATCTCCACCGGCCTCGCCGAACATCCGTCACTCTCTTTCTACCGCCAGGGTGAATTCATCGATCTCTGCCGCGGCCCGCATGTGCCGAGTGCCAGTGCCATCGGAGCTTACAAAGTTCTCTCCATCGCCGGCGCTTATTGGAAAGGGGACGCGAACAACGCTCAGCTTCAGCGGCTCTATGCCACCGCGTTCTTCAGCCAGGAAGACCTCGACGAGCATCTGAAGAAAATCGAGGAAGCCAAGCGGCGGGACCATCGCTTGCTCGGCAAGCAGCTCGGGCTCTTTGCCATCAGCCAGGAAGTCGGCCCCGGCCTCTGCCTCTGGCTGCCGAAGGGGGCTCAGGTCCGTTCGCAGCTCGAAGAGTTCATCAAGCACGAGCTGCGCAATCGCAACTATCAGCCGGTCTACACGCCGCACATCGGCCGCATTCAGCTTTACCAGACCAGCGGGCACTTTCCGTACTACATGGATTCGCAGTTCCCGCCGTTCTACCTCGATCCGCTGATGCAGGACACGCAGCACCTGTTCGCCGCCCACTTCAAAGGGGACGTCAACGACCAGAAGTTCGTAGACATCTTCGAAAAATCCTCCGCCGACTTCCAGAAAAACTTTGGCGTCTCCTCGTTCCTCGGCTTCGGCCCGGCCAGCACGGTGGAAGAACGAAAAGTCGCCATCATGCACTGGTTCAACGAGCAGGAGGCTTATCTCCTCAAGCCGATGAACTGCCCGCATCACATCCAGATTTACCGGGCGGAGCGCCGCAGCTACAAGGAGCTGCCGGTTCGCCTGGCGGAGTTCGGCTCAGTCTATCGGTTCGAAAAAACCGGCCAGCTCAATGGCATGACCCGTGTCCGGGGCTTCACGCAGGACGACGCCCACCTGTTCTGCATGGAGGAGCAGGTCGCCGCAGAATTCAGCGGCTGCATCGAGATGACGCAGTTTGTGCTCGACTGCCTCGGCCTCACCAACTACCGCGTCCGCCTCGGCTTCCGCGATCCGGCCAGCGACAAGTACGTCGGCAGCCAGGAAGTCTGGAACCGGGCCCAAGCCTCGCTCGAAGAAGTCTGCACTCGCCTCGGCATGAGCTACACCGCCGAGCCGGGGGAAGCCGCGTTCTACGGCCCCAAAGCCGACTTCGTCGTGACCGATTGCATCGGCCGCGAGTGGCAGCTCGGCACCGTGCAGCTTGACTACAACCTGCCGGAGCGGTTCCAGCTCGAATTCGTCGGCGCGGACAACAAAATGCACCGTCCCGTCATGATCCACCGGGCCCCGCTCGGCAGCATGGAGCGGTTCATCGGCGTCCTCATCGAGCACTTCGCCGGCGCCTTCCCCCTCTGGCTGGCCCCAGAGCAGGCCCGCGTCGTCACCGTCAGCGAGAAGAGCGAAGAATACGCCCGCGGCGTCGAGCAGAAACTCCGCACCGCCGGCCTCCGGATCACCGGCGACTACCGCCCGGAAAAGCTTGGCGCCAAAATCCGCGACGCCCAGCTCGAACTCATCCCCTACATGCTCGTCATCGGCCCCCGCGACGCCGAACAAGGAACCGTCAGCATCCGCGACCGCCTCGACGGCGACCTCGGCGCCATGACCCCCGACGCGGCCATCACGAAACTACAGGCGGAGATCACCGCCCGGACTTTTCGCAAGACGTTCTCAGGCAGCGCAGGACTGGAAGTGAAGGGCGGGGAGAACGAGTACTAAGTCGCCTTTCGCTCCCGCAAAGGTAGCGTAGTTTCCGGACGGCGCACTTTCGCGGGAGCGAAAGGCGTCGACGCAATTCCGCGAAAGAATTGCCTTTCCGCGACCTACGCACTTCCGTTTCCTTCTCGCCTTTGCGCCTCCACGTGAGGCTCCTCCCCTACGCCTAAGAAGCATCACGCCGAGGCGTAAAGAACGCAGAGAAAAACGCGACAAGAGACTATCCCGGAATCACCTGTCGAAACGGAATGTGCGACGCCTTTTGGTATCGCGGTTCCCTTCGTAACGAACACCAATAAAGTGCCACTTATAGGTGCGGTGAGCCGATGCTCTTGTTAGGATGAAAGAGCTATGTCCTACAGATGAATTTTGCTATGGCACGAGTTGGCGTTATCCCCGGTCGCCCATTGGCTTTAGGGCTGACGCTTGCGCTGCTGGCTGCTGCATCTTCTTCGGCGGCGGTTGCCGAAATTCGGGTCAGCCCGGCGGTGGTCAAGCTCGACCGGCCGGAGGCGTCGCAGCAGCTCCTCATCACGGACGTTAACGGCGACAAGCAGCGGGATGCGACTCGCGAGGCGAAGTATGAGGTCAAGCCGCCGGTAATCGTCAGAGTCGATGCCGATGGGCTGATGGAACCGCTGGAGGAAGGGACGACGACGGTAGTGGTGAAGGTCGGCGCTGGTCAAGTGGAGATTCCCGTCACGGTGAGCGGATTGAAGAAACCGCCGCCGGTTTCTTTTGAGCATGAGATTCAGCCCATCCTGACCAAGAACCGCTGCAACGCCGGCGGGTGTCATGGCAAGGCGGAGGGGCAGAATGGGTTCAAGCTCAGCCTGCTGGGATTTGATGCTCCGTCTGATTACGACGCACTCATCAAGCAAGGGAAAGGGCGCCGCGTTTCGTTCCCCAATCCGGCGAGCAGCCTGCTAGTCCGCAAGGCGAGCGCGGAGACTCCTCATGGCGGCGGGCTGAAGATTGAACCGGGGAGCGCGCAGTACAAGCGGCTAGTCCGCTGGATTGGTTCCGGTGCACCCGCGACGATTGCGGACGACCAGCCGATTGTTTCGATTGAGGTTGAGCCTTCGCAGCTTGTCATGCAGGCCAAGGAGACGCGACAGCTCAAGGTGACCGCCATCAACGCCAAGGGGGAGCGGCACTGTGCGACGGTGGAGGCGGACTATGTTTCCAATGCTCCGCACGTTGTCGAAGCTTCGAGCCGAGGGCTGCTCACAGCGACCGATATTCCCGGCGAGTCCGCGGTGCTGGTCCGCTATCTTGGCCACGTCGCGGTTTGTCGCGTCGCGGTCCCGCGGCCGAATCAGACGATTGTCCGTCCAGCGGAAAATAACTTCATCGACAAGCATGTCTGGGACAAGCTCGTCACGCTCGGCATTCAGCCCAGCGACGTGATTGATGACGCAACCTTCCAGCGGCGTGCCTATCTCGACACCATCGGCACGCTCCCGACCGCTGCGGAAGCGAGGGCCTTCCTCGCAGACTCAGCGACGGACAAACGAGCGAAACTTGTCGTTGCGCTCTTAGAGCGGCCTGAATACGCCGACTATTGGGCCATGCAGTGGGGGGACATCCTGCGGGCGGACAAGATCAAGATTACGCCGCAAGGGACCGTCGGCGTCACTCGCTGGCTTCGCAAGCAGTTCGGTGAGAATCGCCCCTACGATGCAATGGTCCGGGAAATCATCACCGCTCAGGGACCGGTGCAGAGTGAAAGCCCGGCCGCGTTCTTCAAAGCGGTCGACCAACCGGAACTCGCCAGCCGCAGCGTCAGTCAATTGTTCCTCGGCGTGCGGATTGAATGTGCCCAGTGTCATCACCATCCCAGCGAACGGTGGGGGCAGGACGACTACGCCGGCCTCGCCGGGTTCTTCACCGGCCTCTCCATCACGCGGCTGCCGAATGCGACGGACGCGGTGGTCTCCCGCGGCGGGACCGATGTGAATCACCCGCGACTGAAGGTTCCGGTCCCCGCGCGAGCCCTGGGGGCGAAGGACGCCGACTTCACGAACATCAGCGACCGGCGGCAGGTGCTGGCGAACTGGATGACGGCGGCGGACAACCCGTACTTCGCCCGGGCCATCGCCAATCGGATGTGGGCCCATTACATGGGCCGCGGCCTCGTCGAACCGATTGACGACATCCGGGCCACCAACCCGCCGACCAACGAGCCGCTGATGGCCGCCCTGGAAGCCCACCTCCGCGAGGTGAAATTTGACCTCAAGGCGTTCACCCGCACGCTCCTCGCCTCGCGGGTCTATCAGCTCAGCACGGCAGCCAGCGACTCCAACCGGGATGATCGGCAGCATTTCTCGCACGCCTTCCCCAAGGCCCTCCCCGCCGAGGTGCTGCTCGACGCCGTCTGCCAGACGACCGGCGTCCCCGAAAAATTCAACGGCTGGCCGCTCGGCGTGCGGTGCATTCAGGTCTGGGACAACCGGATGCCGTCCTACTTTTTCCGCATCTTCGGCCGCCCGGTTCGGGCCACCGTCTGCGAATGCGAGCGGAGCAACGAGCCGAGCATCTCCCAGGCCCTGCACCTGCTGAACTCCCCCGAAATCAACGACAAAATCATCAGCCGCAGCGGGGCGGCCCGCAAACTGGCCGATTCCAAGTTAACGCCCGAGCAAATCATCGAAGAAATTTACCTGGGCACCCTTTCGCGGCTCCCCACCGCGGAAGAAAAAGCCCTGATGCAAGAAGCCTTCACCACCGCCGGCGACCAGCGTCATCAGGCGGTGGAGGACGTGCTCTGGACGGTGATGAATACGAAGGAATTCTTGTATAACCATTAGAAAGAACTCCTCACGTTCCGCGTGAGGAGTACAGACACGGTTTCAATGAAACCACCCAACGGCTTCGCAGGGAGTTAGAGTCGATGCCAACTAACGTAACATGCCCGAAATGCAGCACGCTCTTAGCGATTCCCGACTCGCCCGCGGGACCAATGGCATGTCCCAAGTGCGCAACAGCAATATCAACTCCTGCTTCCCTCCCGGTGATTCAAACTTCCGGTTCACGGCCCCCGGGGGCGGTAAGCATGGCGAAACCGAAACCGCAAACATCGAGCGCACTTTCAACGGCGCTGTTGGTCATTGGAGGTGTGGCAATGCTTGGCGGCGGTGGCGTGGCGATGTGGAACTTTAATGAGATTCTGGAAATGAATCGTACAATCCAGTCCATTAGAAACGATCCGACTATGAAGCAATTCGGGGACTTTGTCGAAGCCCCGGGCATTCGAGACGTTCCATACAACTGGATCGTAACCGGTGGAATTGTTGCGGCAGTAGGGCTCGTCTGCCTGTTGGTTGGATTGCTCATTAGACCGCGAGCAAGAAGATTCAAGCGATATTAACTGTGTCCCAAGCAGAGCTTGGGAACGAGTAGTGTGCAGCGAGGTCGTTAGTTAGAAGAAAGATTCAATATGCTCAACTTCAATCTCCCCGGCCCCCTCTCCCGCAACTGCGACGGCTTCTCCCGCCGTCATGCGCTCAAACTCGGCGGCGGCATGCTCGCCGGGCTCACGCTGCCGAACCTGCTGGCCGCGGAAGCTTCCGCGGCCGCCCCGCGGGCCAAGGCCAAGGCCTGCATCTTCATTTTTCTGGAAGGTGGCCCGCCGCAGCAGGATATGTGGGACCCCAAGCCGGACGCTCCGCCGGAAATCCGCGGCCCGTTCAAAACCATGCCGACCAAGGTCCCCGGCACGTTCTTTACCGAGCATTGCCAGAAGTGTGCGGCCATTGCCGACAAGTTCACCGTCGTCCGCAGCCACAGCCACGCCGACAACGGCCACATGACCGGCTATTACTACGTGATGACCGGCCGCAAGCCGCCGTTTGCCGACGGCGAGCACCCGATCCCGACCAACGAGCACTTCCCCTCGCTCGGCTCCATCGTCAGCCGCGAGAAGGGGGCGGTGGGAACGATGCCGCCGTACATCAACATGCCGCACCCGATGTCCGCCGGCGGGCCCGGTTTCTACGGGGCCGAATACGCCCCCTTCGTCATCGAAGCCGACCCCAGCCAGCCCGATTTCGAGGTCAAGGACCTCGGCCGATTGGAAGGGATGACCGAGTCCCGCCTCGGCCTGCGGCAGCGGCTCTTGGCGGGGCTGGAAAAAACCGGCCAGCGAACCGGGCGGGCCAAGGCGATGAGCACCTATTACGCCAAGGCCTACGACCTGATGACCTCCCCCGAGGCCCGCAAGGCGTTCCACATCCAGTCCGAGCCCGAGAAGCTCCGCGAGGAATATGGCCAGACGCAAATCGGCCAGTGTGCCCTCCTCGGCCGCCGCCTCGTCGAAGCCGGCTGCCGCTTCGTCGGCATCGACGCCCCCGGCTGGGACGTGCATTTCAACTGCTTCCCCGCCTTGCAGGGGGATCTCATTCCCCCCGCCGACCGGGCCTTCGCCGCCCTGGTCAATGATCTCGAACAGCGGGGCCTGCTCGACAGCACGCTCGTCGTCATGATGGGTGAAATGGGGCGCACCCCCCGCATCAACGCCCAGGCCGGCCGCGACCACTGGTCCATGGCCCAGTGCATCCTCTTCGCCGGCGGCGGCACCAAGCCGGGCCGCATCATCGGCGCCACCGACCACCAGGCCGCCGCCCCCACCGAGCTCCCCATCAGCGTCGGCGACCTCCGCCACACCGTCATGACCCTCCTCGGCATCGACTCGAAAAAGGAATACCCCGACTCGCTAGGCCGCCCCGTGCCGCTGACGGATGAGGGGAAGATGATCCCGGGATTGGTGTAAGAATGAGGAAAGGGAGAATCCCAAATCTCAGCCCCTTGTTCGATCTCAAGGTTATCTGATGGACGACGATTTGATTTCCGTTCGCGACGTCGCCGCTCAACACGGTAAAGCAAAGCAGACCGTCTTCAAGATCCTGAAGCGTTTGAGGATCGAACCGACGAAGCAGCGGAGTTCCGCCGGCAAGAATCAACTAGTTTCGTACATCACGCAGGAGGAGTTCAAGCTTGTCCGCAGCGAATTGCTTTTGATCCGGAGCGATGAGTCTGAGGATGGCGACCTAGTCGCAATCGAAAACGCGGTCGAACAAGGCGTTTTTTATCTCATACAATTGGAACCGGAATTCGATCCTGGTCGTTTCAAGCTCGGCTTCACCGCGAGCCTACCTGAACGGCTACGACATCTCCGCTGTTCCGCTCCGTTTGCGAAGGTGATTAAGTCGTGGCCCTGTCAGGTGATGTGGGAGAAAACCGCAATCGATTCAATCTCGGCAGGTTGTGAGCGGTTGCACACGGAGGTATTCCGTGCGGTGTCGTTGGACGAAATCATTGCGAAATGCGACAGATTCTTCGCGATAATGCCATGACCCTCGCAAGTTGATTGCGGCTTCCGCCCCGACAATGAATTAGGGGTTCCTCTTCTCTGTCGCGTGTGGACCATGTGGTGAGTTGCGGTGACGCGAGGTTCAAAGTGCGCAGTCTCGATTCTTGAGGCAATCCTCGGCGCGGTGAACGCAGAGCTGGGCGAGGGTCTCCCGACCCCGCCCACACGCCCGACCGAAGGTCTCCCGGCCCGGAGGAGGAGAGGAGGAGACCTGCGGTCAGCCCTTTCGGCGGGGTCAGAGACCCGCGCCGAACAGGGTGGTAAGTTGCGGTGACGCGAGGTTCCGAGTGCCCAGTCTCGATAATCGAGGCAATCCGCGGCGCGGTGAACGCAGAGCTGGGCGAGGGTCTCCCGACCACTGCTTTTAACATCTCAGATCTCTGGTTTGGGTTTCGAGCTTTGCAGGACGCGGAACACGGAGCCGTGGGTTCGGTCGCGTGGTTTGGCGACGTGCGGGCGACGATTTTTGTTGATGGCTTTG
>SXOA01000135.1 GCA_005778405.1 Planctomycetaceae bacterium | reverse complement strand
GCCTGCCGCACCAGCGGAGAGCCGGTGTAGTTGTGGGTAACGGCGAAGACGACGCCGCTTTTGTCGACGATGTCGGCGAGCTGCTCCGCCTGGGCGAGGTCAAACGTCATCGGCTTGTCGCAGATGACGTTGAAGCCGGCTTCGGCAGCCGTTTTGGCCAGCTCGAAATGCGTGTGGTTCGGCGTGGCGACGGAGACGAAGTCGATCCGCTTGTCGGCTGGCAGGGCCTTTTCCTTTTGCACGAGTTCGCTGATGGAGGTGTAGGCTCTTTCCACCGGAATGTCGTAATCGGGAGCGGAAGCTTTGGCCCGGTCGGCATTGCTGGAGAGTGCCCCCGCCACGAGAGCCGCCCGGTTATCCAGCACTGCGGCCGTGCAATGGACGCGGCCGATAAACGCCCCTTGTCCGCCGCCGCAGAGAGCCATCCGGAGTTTTCGATTGAGGGAACCGTTGGTGGACATGGAGAGGACTCCGTAACAAGAGAGGTTGATTTTTGAGGAGTATCAGTTGTAGCAAATTGGGATGGTGATGCCAGAACGGGGTCGAGCGGAGCTTTCAGTGACTCGCTCTGTCTGGCTGTTTGACGGATCGATTTGCTACAATTGAGGGACAAACAATTTCACAAACCCCTTGGCAGGAGCGAAGCAATGAGATTCTTACTTGGTGCGCTGGCGATGGCGAGCGTGATTAGCATGGCCTGGTCCCAACCAGCGAGCGCGGAAGACTTGACGCACACCAAGGACACGCCGGAAGCCGCGTTGAAGAACATCAAAGAGGGCAAGGCGGTGCTGGTGGATGTTCGCGAGCAGAACGAATGGGACGCCGGGCACATTGCGGGCGCGTTGTTCATGCCCAAGAGCAAGCTCGACGTGGAGAGAGAGGCAGCTGAATTGGCGAAGAAGTTGGACAAGACCAAGATTATCTATACGCATTGCCGGGCCGGCCGGCGGGCGCTGGCTTGCGGGGAAGTCCTGAAGAAGCAGGGCTTTGAAGTCCGGGTCCTCAAGCCGGGATATGAGGAATTGCTGAAGGCGGGATTCGAGAAGGCGAAGTAGAAAGTGGGGTAGGCTTCCAGCCTGCCCAAAAGAAAAGGGGAAAAACAGGGCAGGCTGGAAGCCTACCCCACCACATGCAAACTCCTGCCGAAATCGATTCCCTCCTCCGCCTCGTGGACCGCGAGGTCTGGATTGTGACGACGGCGGCGGGAGGGAAGCGGGGAGGCCTGACGGCAACGTGGGTGGCACAGGCTTCCATCGACCGAGAGCGGCCGGTGATTCTGGCGGGACTGGCCCCGAACCATTTCACGGCGGAGCTTGTCGAAGAGGGGGAGGCATTTGTCGCGCATCTTTTGGCAGAGTATCAGGCTGAGCTGGCCTGGAACTTTGCCAAAGATAGCGGCCGCCAGCGGGATAAGCTGGAAGGTCTGGCGATAACGGAAAGCTCCGCAGGCTGCCCGATTTTGCCGGACTGCCTGGCCTGGTTCGACTGCCGCGTATTTGCCCGGTACGATGCTGGCGACCGGCTGTTTTACTGGGCCGACGTGTTGGCGGCGGAAAAGCGGGACACCGGCAGCCCGCTTCGAGAACAGGCCTTCATTCGCTCGCTCTCGGACGACCAGAGAAAACTCCTGGCCGCTCAGCGGGATGCCGATGGTCAAGTCCAGCGGCCTCTTGGGGACAAGTGGCGCGCAAAATGCAGAAAAACAGGTAGCGACATAGTATAGTTGTCATAGAGGCAGGAAAATCCAAACCCCCGAGGACCATCATCACCGTGCATGAACTTGAGCGCTCCGGCGGCGTAGCGAAAGAGAAGGCGATTCTCGTTCGCGTTATTCTTCCTGGACAATTTGAAGGAGATGATCCGCTCGACGAGATCACTGGCCTGGCCAAGACGGCAGGAACGCGAATTGCCAGCGGGCTGACCCAGCGGCGGGAGAAGCCGGACGTGGCCACGTACCTCGGCAAAGGCAAAGTCGAGGAGTTGAAGAACCTCGTCGCCCATCACGAAGCCGACCTCGTTATCTTTGATAACGACCTGCATCCCGGCCAGACCCGCAATCTGGAAAAAGCCGTTGAAGTCAAAGTTCTCGACCGGACCGAGTTGATCCTCGACATCTTCGCCACGAGCGCCCAGACCTACGAATCGCGCCTCGCCGTCGAACTGGCCCAGCTTGAGTACTCGCTGCCGCGGCTGAAGCAGATGTGGTCCCACCTGTCCCGCATCAAGGCCGGCATCGGCATGCGCGGGCCGGGTGAAAAGCAGCTCGAAGAGGACCGCCGGATTGTGGAGAAGCGGATTCATGAGTTGAAGGTGGAGATGAAAACGATCGAGAAACGGAAGGAACGGCTCGTCGCTTCGCGGCGAGATCGGTTGACGGTGTCGCTCGTCGGATATACGAATGCTGGCAAAAGCACGCTGATGAACTCGCTGACCAAGGCGGGCGTGCTGGCCCAGGACAAGCTCTTCGCCACGCTCGACACCCGCACTCGCCGCTGGCAACTGCCGAGTTGGGGGCCGGTGCTGCTTTCCGATACGGTCGGATTCATACGCGATCTGCCGCACGGGCTGGTTGCCAGTTTCAAGGCGACGCTCGAAGAAGCTCGCCAGGCGGATTTGCTCCTGCACATTGCCGACGCTGCCAATCCCGCCGTGCTGGAGCAGATTAGCGCCGTCTACAAAGTCCTTCAGGAAATCGGTATCGAGGAAAAGCAGACGCTGCTCGTCCTCAACAAAGCCGACCGGCTCACCGATGCCGCGGAGCTGGCCAAGATCACCAACCGCTATCCCAACGCGGTCAACATCAGCGCCAGAACGGGCGAAGGTATTGACCGGCTGCATCAATCTGTCAGCGAAGCCCTGAGCCGCTCGTTTTTGGATCTCGACGTGGAGACAAGCGTCGCCAACGGCCGGCTGCTGGCGTACCTGGCGGCCCACGGGGAAGTGCTGTCCCGGGAATACCTGGAAGACCGCGTCGTCGTGCACGTGCGGCTGCCGGCCCGGCATGTCGGCCCGGTGTACGGCCAGGGAACCACGGTCCGCCATCATCAAGGAGCCTTGCTGGCGGTCCCCGGCGAGGAAGAAGAACTGCCGGCGGTCATGGAAGACGTGGCGTAGCCCTACAACCGCTAACAGCCGCAAAGCCTGAATTCCTCGGCAGCATTTTCCTCATCCTCAGGGATTCTCTCAAGATTAGAAATTGACATGAGACCCCGTGAATGTAGTCTTAAGTTGTCACTTGTTGTTAAGGCAGCCTGTGACCATTACTAAGGCTTTCTCACCCCCGTGTTGGGCGGGTTCAGCGGCGCTTGCTGAACCCGCCTTTTTTTGTTTCTTGAGGGGACGGGGTCGGGAAGGGTTTTCGCGGTTTGGTTTCGGGCGCTGGAACATGGTGCCGCAAAAACTCTTCCCGACCCCTTTGCCCGCTACAATGGGAACGTGTCCGAATCACGTCCCATCCGCTGCGAAGTCTACTACTCCGGCCGCGTGCAGGGGGTCGGCTTTCGCTGGAACGCCTGCCACATCGCCCGCGTCTTTCAGGTCACCGGCTTCGTCCGCAATCTCCCCGACGGCGGCGTGCAACTAGTCGTGGAAGGAGATCGCGGTGAGACTGAGCGGCTGCTCGCGGCGATTGCTGACTCGATGGCAGGGAATATTCGCCACGCGGAGACGGTGATCCGTCCTGTCACCAATGAGTTTCAGAGTTTTGATATCGTGAATTGAGCCGTCCCATGTCCGACGCAGCCTACGATCCGCGCTATCTCGCCGGAATCGAGCACTTCAACGTCTGCGACTTCTTTGAAGCGCACGAAGTCTGGGAAGAGCTCTGGGCCGACTACCGCGGCCCTTCTCGGAAATTCTACCAAGGGCTCATCCAGGTCGCCGTTTGCCTGCACCACTTCGGCAACGGCAACACGCGCGGGGCCAAAAAGCTCTACCTCACCAGCGTCGGCTACCTGCAAGAGTACCGCCCGCATCACCTGGGACTCGACCTGGAAAAACTCTTCCGCGAGTTTGAAGTCTGTTTGAAACCGGTGTTGGAGAGTCCGGACGAGTTCCCCAAAATCGATATTGTGCCCGATCTGATTCCAGAGATACACCTCAAGTAGAGCGTTTTGTTAAGCGAGTTTTCCTGCTGTCCTTCGGACAGTGGATGGCTCGCCACGGAGTGGCAGCCTACTTCACTCCACAGGCTGCAAGTTCGCATGCATCAGTACAAACGACTTCTCACCAGTCGCTGCGGCAAAGCGGACGGTGGCGCGGCGCTTGGGGCCTTCGCCGGAGAGGCTGATGATGGTCCCAATGCCGTACTCGCGGTGCTCCACCGTCATGCCGTGCTTGAACATGCTGGGGGAAACGCGGCGGAGGCCGTTTTCCTGCTCGGCGAGCAGGCTGGCGGCTGTGGTGACGCCGGAAACGAGCAGGGGGACTTTCTTCTTCTTCGACTCCTCCGGCTCGACTTGCGAGAAGTCATCGACGTCGAAGCTGACGTCCCCATCGTCGTGCGAAAGTTCGGCTTCCACACGGGGAAGCTGCGATTCTTCCCAGTCCCGCGCCCGCGGGCGGCTGGATATGCTGCTGGAAAGCTGCATCTCGTCACGCGGCAGTTCCATCAGGAACGGGCTGGGAATCGTCGGGGCCGCCTGGCCGCGGAACATACGGTAGTCGGCGTAGCTGAGTTGCAGTTCCTCTTCCGCCCGCGTAATGCCAACGAACAATAGCCGCCGCTCCTCTTCCACTTTCTCCTCATCGTTGCGGCTCCGCTCGTGCGGCAAAAGACCTTGCTCGCAGGCGATAATGAACACGACGGGAAACTCCAGCCCCTTGGCGGCGTGCATGGTCATCAGCGTGACCTTGTCGCTCTCCGATTCCCAGGCGTCGGTATCGGCGACGAGCGACGTCTCTTCCAGAAACTGTTCCAGGTGGCCCTGGCCGGGGTTTCGCATGTCAAACTCGCGGGCCGCGGTGAGTAGCTCCTGCAGGTTGGCCAGTCGCTCCTGGTCTTCCTCCGCTTCGGAATTCGTCAGCACTTCCTCGTACTCGCTTTCGCTCAGCACGCGGCCGACAATCGCCTCGACATGCGCAGTCGCGACCTCTCCCAGCCGATCGAACATGGCGACGAATTTGGCGACAGCCACCAAGGACTTCTTCGCCAGCCCCTCGACCAGTCCCGCTTCGCGGGCGGCATCCAGCAGCGGCAGGCTGTTCTTGCGGGCATGGTCCTGCAGCTTGACGACCGTTGACTTGCCGATGCCACGGGTGGGGGTGTTGATAATGCGGAGCAGGGCCACGTCGCTGCGGGGGTTGTTAATCAGGTGCAGGTAGGCCAGCACGTCCTTGATTTCCTTCCGCTGGAAGAACTCCACGCCGTTCACTATCTGGTAGGGAATGACATGTTCCCGCAGGGCGTGCTCGATCTGCCGCGAGAGGGCGTTGATGCGGTAGAACACGGCGAAGTCCCGCGGGCGGCGTTTGCCCGCATGGACCGCCGTGACAATCTGGGCGGCGATATCGTCCGCTTCGTCCCGCTGCGTGGGATAGCAGTTGAGGCGGACGGCGGCCCCTTCCGCATTGTCGGTGAAGAGCTGCTTCTTCTTGCGGCGGACGTTGTGGCAGATAAGCTGATCAGCGACGCGGAGGATCGCCTTCGTGCTGCGGTAGTTCTGCTCCAGCCGCACGACTTTGACGCTGGGAAAGTCTTTCTCGAATTCCAGGATGTTGCTGAGGTTGGCTCCCCGCCAGCCGTAGATGGACTGGTCGGGGTCGCCGGTGACGGCCAGGTTGGGGTGGTCGATGGAAAGCGCCCGCACGATCGCGTACTGGGCCAGGTTGGTGTCCTGATATTCATCCACCAGGATGTAGCGGTAGCGTTCATCGAGCTTGGCCCGCACTTCGGGATTCTCCCGCAAGAGCGTAGCAACGTGCATCAAAAGGTCGTCGAAGTCGACGGCATTAGCGCGGAGCAGCCGGCGTTGATAGGCGGGATAGACCCGCTCCACGATGCCGCCGAGCTGCCGCCCTTTGCTGCCGGTGTAGCGGTCGGGGGTGATGAGGTTGTTTTTGGCCCAACCGATGGCTTGCCGGATGGCATCGGGGGTGACGTGGCTCAGATCCACGCGCTCGTCCTCAATCGCGGCCACGAGCAACTTGTGGCTGTCATCCATGTCGTAAATGGAGTAGTTCTCGGAAAGACCGACGAGTGCCGCATTCAGCCGTAAGAGTCTCGCGCAGAAGCCGTGGAAGGTCCCCATCCAAACCGGCTGGCGGGGAGCCAGTTTTTCAACGCGGCTCCGCATCTCGGCAGCGGCTTTGTTGGTGAACGTGAGGGCCAGAATTTGCCGGGCGGAAATTCCTTCGCCGAGCAGATGGGCGATGCGGTGCGTGACCACCCGCGTCTTGCCGCTCCCCGGTCCCGCGAGAATCAAGAGCGGACCATCGACATGCTCCACTGCCGAAAGTTGAGCAGCAGTCAGTGACTGGTGGGCATTCCTAGCCTGAGGCGAAAGGGCGGCTTCCATTCCGTCATCTTAGCGTTTTGTGCCTAACCGCCCATATCCTTGCGGGCCTTCTTCTTCGCCGCCATTAGCCGCTCGGTATAAGTGTCTTGTTCCGGCCCGGCCGCCGCGGTAGGAGGGGGATGCAGCGACTGCTGTTGTGGCGCATTGCTGCTGCCGCCGGTGGCGTCCTGGAGGACATCGCCGAGTTCACGCTGCGGTCCACCGGCATCGGCATCGACCTGCGGTTCAAACCGGGCGGAAGCGCGGCGCTCGTCGAGCTGCGACGTGACGGCGGCCTTTTTGCTCCGCAAACGCTCCATCGCTTCGGTGCGGACAGGTTCCAGCGGACGCTGCATCAGACGTCCCCATCCGTAGGCGAGGGCAGGCGCAACCCAGTAGAAGTGGATGGTGATCCGGCGGATGGCCACGTCCACCAGGAAAATGCCGGCAGCCAGGAGCAGAATCAGCGGCCAGATGTCGGTGCTGCTCATCGCTTTGGGAAGCGTGCGGCGGAAGGTATCGACTGCGCCAATCAGTCGATCAATCGCGGTCTGGTTGGCGGAAAAATCAGGCATTTCGATGCCCGGTTGTCCTCCCTTGGGCGAAAACTTGGCCAGTGTCTCGATCAGGGCCTTATTCGTCTCGAGATTGCGGAACTCGGCCGAGTAGGGGACGTTCACGCCAGTGAGCAGCGGCGGCTGCTGTTTTCCATCGGGGCCCTTGCCGGGATTGATCGCGAGCAGGTAACTGCCGGCTTCCGAAGCGGGCATTTCGCCCACATAGCGGCCGGGGGCTTCCTGCCGCATCTGCATGGAGATGTTTTCCATCTTCGGCCCGGTGCCGACGGCGCTCATATCCAAAAAGTTCAGGAACTCGCCGTCCTTTTTGAGCGCCGTCACAACCACGCGCACCTTGCCATCCTTGACATCGGTGGCGATGGAGTAATCGGCCTGCTCATTCACGGGACGCATCACGTCGCGAATGATCTGGGTATACAGCTTGTCGTAACTCTCCCAGCCGTCCTGCCACGGGGTGGCCCAGCGCTGTCCGGCGTCGGTAGTTAGGACAGCCGTCTTGCCCGCGCCATAAATCCAGCGAGCCAGAATGGTCGTGTTCTCGGGCCCGGCATCCTTCATCGCGCCGGCCCGCATGATGACTTCCACCAGCGGGTTTTCCTTCACCTGGGTCAACACAAATCCCTTGATCGGCGGTGGTTCCCCTTCAATGCCGCCGACCATTTCATGTCGGCGGTCGACGATTCCGACCGGGATGCCGTTCTGATCTTCCTTCACCAGCGGCCGGGCGACGCGGCGGGCCTCAATCTGAAAAATCCGAGGCAAGGCCTTGGGATTGGTGGCCCGATAGAATTTGCCGCCGGTTGATTCCGCAATGCCGCGGAGGCGAGTGTCTTCGATTGTGCCGTGAGCGCCGACGGCGACGGTGCTGACCTTGATTTTGGCCTTCTTGAACAGGTTGACCGACGCGCCCGGCGGGGAAGGATCCCCGTCGCTGATGATGATGGCATGCTTGACCGAGGCCGGGCATTTGAACAGCTCTTTGTACGTCATCATCATGGCGGGCTCGAAATCGGGCATGTCCCCCGGCTGCATCCGGTCGAGCTTGGCCATCATCGATTTCTGACTGGTGCCGACTTGCGCCAAGCCGAGCCCGGTCTTTTTGTCCCTCCAGAGCCAGTCTTCCTTGCCGCTGAAATTGTCCCAGTGGGCGACGCCGCAGTAGTCCATGGGGCCGAGTACCTTGAGGGCCTCAATGCCGATGACTTTCTGCCAATAGTTCCCTTGCGCTATTTCGCTGGCGTGCATCATCATGGCCAAGGCACCGACCGCCCGGACCTTGGCATTCTTGATCTGAAAATCGACCGGCATCGCCTTTTCCAGCTCGGTGTTGCTCCAGCCCCCCGCTCCGAAACTGTTGGGACCGCCAATCATCACCAGGCCAGATCCGAATTGCTCGGTATTGCGCACGAGCATCGAAATCTGGTCGTCGGTGAAGCTGGCCGTATCTTCCACATTGGCGGCAAGGACGCCGTTGGCCCGGGGAACATTCGCCAGCACGACGCAGTCATAAGCCTGCAGTTCCGCCAGGCTGGTATAGAGCTGGTTGCTGAGCATCTTGACGACTTCGATGTCCTTTTTACCGAGGCTGTCGGCCAGTCTGTCGAACTCGCCGGGCGTATCGGAATCGACGATCATCAGGACGCGGGCTTTGCCGCGGACGTGCGTGAAGGCAGTGGCCGAGTTGTTCTGCTGCATCAGGTCCTGGCTGGCATCATTCGGGGTGAAAGTCGCCCGGTAGATATATCCCGCCGGGGTCTCGATCTTGTCCCGAAAGGAGATGGCATTTTTGCCCGGCTTCAGCGTTTCCGTATTCTCATAGAGCAGCGCCTGCTCGCCCCCCACGGAACGGGTGATGGTGACCTTCCCCGTGACTTCGCCGGTGTCGAAGATCTTGTTGTCCTTGTCCTTGACAGGTTGCTTGAAGTTTTCCAGCACGACGCGCGTCTGAAATTCCTGACCGCGGCGAATGTCCGCCGGCAAGGCAATTTTTTCGATGGCCACTTCCGAGGTGGCGCTGAGCCGAATCGGCACGACGTCGATGCCGATGCCGTTCTCCACGAGCGTACTGGCGATGGTTTTGGCATCGCCGAGGTTTTCCTGGCCATCGGTCACGAGCACGATCCGCTTGGCGGTGTCCTCGGGAAACGAAGCCTGGGCCAATTTGAGGGCGGCGGCGATGTTGGTCGCGTCGGTCCGCATCTGGAACAGCGTATCGAGCTGTCCACTGCCGACGGCGCGAATCTCGTCGGCAAAGGGGGGATATTCGATGGTCGCTTCGCGGCCAAAGATGATCACGCCAGCTTTGTCTTCGGAGGCGTTTTGCAGGTCCCCTTTGCGGCGGTGTTTGGCCACGTCTTCCATCACATATTTCAGCATCGCTTCGCGGGTGATTTTAGGAATGCTCTCCGACTGGTCGAGCAGATACATCACCGTCACCCGGTCGCTAATCCGCTTGAGCTGCACTTCCGCGAGCGCCAGCACCATCAACACCAGCACCAGCGTGCGAAAGCCCAGCGCGAACAGACGGCGATAAGGCCCCAACCCCGCCAGGCTGCGGAACGACACGGCCCATAGAATTGGAAGCAGAATGAGCGCGAGGAGCCACTGCGGCCTGTCGAAACCGACTTGCAATCCAAACATCGGCTAGCTCCTGGCTAAAGAATACGCACGGCGGACCCAGATTCACTTACTACGATTTTTGTCGTCCAAGGCTTTCCGTTTGCGCTCCATCTGGTCCCAATCCATCAAAATGTCCGCCGCATATTCCCTGACTTCCGCGGGTTGCCGAGTGTCATCCTTTACTGTCGAAACCAAGCGGCGGTTTACTGGCGTCGGGTAGCTGGTTGCGATAGATAGCCAGGCTTCCTTTCGGACATTGATGTTTTTTGACGTTAGGGCTTCGTTGATCAAGACCTCCGACGAGATAGCACGTTCTTCAGCACCGTGGGTAAAGCTTGAAAGTGCAAAAACGGCGGACATGGCGACTTCGTTATTGGAATCCGTCAGTGCTCTTTTCAGGACGGGTAAGGCGAGGTCTAACGACACGTGACTGAGATGGTAAATCGACCAGCGCTTGACTTCTTGGTCCTTTTCCAAATCATTGGACGCGACGCCCAGAATGACATGTTCGGCCCGATCATCGTACAGAGTCAAATCGCAAAGTCTCATTATGGCGCGCACCCGTTCATCCGATGTGCCTGACTTACACACTCCAATCAGTTTGTCTACTTCTCTTGCTGCATTCTTTGCATCGGCTTGCATGATGCGCAGCAGCGATGTTTCCTGGAACGTAAACTGCTCGTCGAGATATGTCACTTCGATATTTCCTAGGCGCTTCAGAACGACGAGGTTCGTGAGACCAATCGCAGTCCCCTTGATGTTGAGTTTCTTGAGAGATGTCAGCCCATTCAGGGATTCCAGAGAAGTCTTGGTGGCTCGGGTAAACGAGATGTCAAGGGACTCCAGCGTCCGATGCGCGGCTAATGTCTGAAGTCCGGCGTCATCGATTACCGTTTTCGCAAGCACCAAGACTCGCAGGCTTTTCAGTTGACTGACTACTTCCATATCGGCCGAAGTCAAGGACGACTCCGAGAGGTTCAATTCTGTCAACGTTTGCATGCCCTTGAGATGGGAGAATCCCTTGGAAGTGAACTTGCAGCCGCTCAGGTCGAGCGAACCGATGTTGGAGTTTTCCGAGTGCTTCTTGAGCTCGGCATCCGTCACGTCGCCGGCGGACACTTTGACGGTTTCGCGAATCGTCTTCGAGGGCGCTCCGACTGCCGATGCAAAAACGCCAATCAGCGACAGGAACAACATCCCGCTACACAAAAAGGTCTGGCGATTTGGGACACTGCAAACTATCCAGTTGGTTTGTGTACGCATCTTAGAATCGCCCAGGGGATGTCTTCCGGCTCCGCATTTCATCAATATCCGGGGCATAGAAGTAGAATCGATCAATGGGACCGGAGTTGTTTCCTTCAATCGGGAAGATTCCGTCTAAAGCTGTACCGAGAGGCAGAGTAACGTCTCCTTTATCCCGCGGAATCTGGATGTTCGCCGAATTCATGACATTAATGAATCTTTCCCACTTTTCATCCTTGTCGGATTTGACGGCGTCGCTCGCGTTATAATACTTTACGACATTCCTAAGTCGTCCTTGATGGCCGTCAGGATCCGCTCCCGCACCACCCGGCTGCAAAAGTTGGTGTCCAACCTCGTGAACAGCCGTTCTGGCAACGACTTCTGGAGTGTTCGCGGCTGTGAAGAAGGCGGTAATGTCCGCGTCGAAAATCACAGAATAGTCAAACGGCTTTGCGGATACATTGTTTGCGGTCACGCCGGCGGCAATCCCTTCTGCGCCGGCATTCTCGCTCAGGCGCACCCCCGCCCCGACGTAGGCCACCCAAAAGACATCGCTTTCCTTTGCGCCGGAATTTATGGCCGCCGCGACCGAAGCTTGGGCGGCATCCGAAAAAGAACTATCTGGCTTGAGTGAGAACGGGCTACCGGCCAAAGCTGTCGAGTTGATTCCCGTTCCTGCCTTGTTGATCGCATCGTATTCGGGTTCGAGGTATGCGTCCGCGAAGCGGTTTTGCTGCCGGTTGGTGGTTCCAGCAAGCATCAGTGGATCAATACTTATGCCGGCTGGGGCGTCGACCTCAACATGCACATGCCGCCACACCGAAAGCTGTTTTGTCAGCTCTGGCTTTTCGCCAGACGTCGGCACGGCCGTCGGCACGACGCCCTTCAGGACTTTCTGGCTGCCATGCGCCCCGACGCGGAAATTGTCGCCGGGAGCGAAGCTGGCGGCCAAATCGACTTCCGCAACCAGGACAGGCAACCCATTGGCCATGACCACATTTCCCATCGCGTTCTTGAGCAGTTTGACCTTGGATTCCAACGAAGCGCCTTCGGCTGCCCAGCCACCTAGCACATTACCGGCACTCACGGGTCGGAGGCGACCCCTATAGCCTCCGCCGAATTTGCTGCTCGTCTTCGGCGCGTGAATGTTGTCAATCACCAGGCGGCCACGATTATCATTCCCACCGTCCGTTAAATCCAGGAGCTTATCCGAAGATGGGTCGTCCACGTCAAAGGAACGGAAAAACACAGAATCGTCAACCTTGGCGCTCGTCACCGTGGCGCGGACTCGCACCACATTTCGCCCAATCGTCGAAGTGGCAATTTCGGCATCCGGAAACAGTCGATCACCACCGAGAAAGGCCGGTTGCTTCAGTGCTTGCCGCACGAGTTGCTGTTCGTCGTTAGCGTCGCCGTTGGGATTACTGTCCAGCAACAACTTTCCGTAACGGGCCTTCGCAGTTGCCGCGACGCCCGTCCAATCAATTTGAGCCACGGGGATGAATTCTACTTTCGCGATGGTTGGCACTGGGTCTTCGGAAGCGAGGAATACGATCTGAATGACCTCGCCCGTATCGTCATCGATGGCGCGCAGGGCGAGCGGGAACCAAGCGGAATAGTCGTGCTCTCCGGGAGCGAAGAGGCGGGTAAACGAGAAATGCGTGACTCCCGTTCCGTCCGACACCGGCACTGGTATTGCGATTTCCGTTTGGCCATTCCATAGCGCAAAGAGGCGGTGTTGGTCCATTACGCCAATGTCGAAAATGGCCCCGGCCACCAAGACACCGTTCTCAATCCCGTACTCGTTCAAGGAAGGACTCCAAAACCCTTCGATTTCGGGAGCGACGTTGAAGACCGTTGCTTCCCGCTCGTAGGCGACGGAGGGAGTCCCCGACGGCATGTCATCGTCCCACGCTTCGGCTTTGAAAATCAAGTCGTCGAAGGGAGTGCCGTTGCTTTGCCAGGCGAGATTGGACGGCCCGTCGTCGGGAATATTGTCGATGACCGCGACAAATGTCCAAAAACCAGGAGTTTCGGTCTCCTCAAAAGCCAGATCGGCGATTTCGCCTTCGTCTTCCGTGTCGCCATCATAATTCACGTCGACCGTCAGCGTTCCCGTGTGGGTATCGAGAAGCCCGGGGTCGAACAGCGTGCCATGGACTTCGACTCCTTCCCCTTCATCGATTTGAGAGGGATGAATGTCGTATCCGTATTCGTCCGTCAGATTCAGCGGGACGAAATAGCCGATATGGAGCGTCGGGAGGACGTTCTTGATCAGGATGTCGGCGGTAACGACGCCAGTGCCGGTGTCATCATCGGTGATCGTGACGGTGACGGTGTAGAGATCCTGCGGCGTGGCGGTGGGGTCATCGTCCTTGTAGAGGTGAGTTGCCAGGCGGTGGGGAAAGACCGGCGGAATCGGCGGAGCCATCGACGCCGAGGAGATGAGCGTCCAGTTCCACAGCGTGGAGGGGACGACCGGCTGGGCGGTTTGAATGGTCTCTGTCTGGCCGTCTCCCCAGTCGACCACGATGGTATAGGAATCGGCGACCACTCCGTAAGCGTTGAAGGCATCGAGCATGGTGATGTCGATGGTGGCCAGGGAGCCTTCGTCGAACGACCCCTGAGACGTGATTTGGGCCGAAGGATTGACGTTGTTCACGGTGATGTTGACGGACGCGGTTCCCTTGACTGTAAGGTTGTTGCCCACCTCGAACTTCAACGTCCGCACATCGCTCGCCGTACCCGACCCGTTGTCGTCCGTAAAATAGCCCGTGACGGACCAGGTGCCGGCTCCGCTTCCCTGAAAACTACCACCGGTCACGCGGAAATCACCCCCCTGCGAGCCCACGATCAAGTAATAGGCCATCGTGAAAGTGCCAGTGATCGTAAAGACCTGCATTTCGGCAACGCTGGCGGGGACGGCCGAAACCGAAATCCCCGGCGGCGTGGTGTTGCCACCTGGATTTCCGGGAGGCGGATTGCCAGGCGGGGGATTACCAGGAGGCGGATTGCCAGGAACGCCGGGAGGGGGATATCCAACATACGGGTTGCCCGTCAGGTTCAGCACGTTACAGACTCCTCCCAATCACCTACGCCAACCATCCCATCGCCATCCACGTCCGGAAAGGGAGGGCCGACTCCTTCCATCGGCACCGTGACGGGCTGCCCGCCGCTGGCGATGAGCATTTCCACGATGATATGGGCATCCGTGCCGGTCACGAACGTATCGGAATCCACATCTTCGGCGAGCGCCGGATTGGTCCAGGGAGTCGCATCGAGCATCCGGCGATCCTCAAACTGCTCAAAGAAGAGTCGGCGATTCTTCCGGCCATGCAAGTGTTGCCGTTTGGTCATAGGAGTCTCTTTCGATGCGATGTGCTTACGCTTCCCACAATCGGTAATAGAGTTCCATTTGCAAGAATTCTAGACTTGCGTTTTGGCCCTTACGATGCTCCACCGGTAATTTCGAATTTCAGGTTCTCGTGCCAGTTTGGTGCCATTCAGTCTATCACAGCCAGAACCGCTGTACCCGGTGATTATAGGTGTCCAGTACGTACATTCGGCCCTGGGAATCCTGAGTGATGCCCCAGGGTTGGTCGAGCTCGCCGTCGCCGCGGCCGTTTTTGCCCCACCATCCTATTAAGTCGCCCGCCAGCGTGAATTTTTGCACCCGGTGGTTGCCGAATTCGCACAAATAGACGTGCCCTTGGCCGTCGAGGAGGATGTCGTAGGGATAACGAAGCTGGCCGGGAGACGAGCCTTCCGCCCCCCAGGTTGTGACTGGTTTGGGCTCGGTGCCGCGAACATCAAAGACCTGGACCCGGTGGTTGCAGGCATCCGTCACCCAAATCTGGTCCTGGTCGTCAATGTCCATCTTCTGCGGGCGCAGGAACTGTCCGGGCTGGCTGCCGTGCCCTCCCCACTGGGAGACATACTTTCGCGCCGGCGTGAATTTCTGAATCCGGTCCCACTCGCCGTATTCGGAGACGTAGTAGTTTCCCTGCGAATCCTCCAGGCAATCCGTGACGCAACTGAATTCGCCGGGCTTCTCCCCGGCGATGCCGCCAATCGTCCGGTTTTCTAGCAGCTTGCCGTCGGGGGTATAGCAGAGGACCCGGGCGCAATGCGTGTCCGCAACGAGCAAATTGCCGTCGCGGCTGAAGGAAAGCCCCGATGGTTTGCCGTTGTCGAACTTGGGAGTTTGCCAGCCGCGAACGTATTCGCCATCGGGGGTGAAGACCGAAATGCGCGGCGTGACGTCGACAATGTAGAGGTTGTCATGCTGATCAATGGTAATCGCTCGCGGCTTTTGCAATTTGCCGGGTGTCGTGCCGGGCCTTCCCCAAACCGCATCCAGCCGCCCAGTTTCCCCCCCGGGTGATCCGCAGCCGGTGAAAAACGAAGCCCCGGTCAGGGCGGCAGCCTGCAGGAGCGAACGGCGGGTGAGACGGGGACGCGGCATAGGTGCATTCTACCGCGCCTACCTTCCAATGCTTAGCCGCCGCGACCACGCGGTGCATCCCCGCGTGGTCGCGGGGGCTAAGCTCTACCTATTGCAGGCGCAGGGAAGTATTCTTATGTCTTCTCCAAAGGCCCGATTTCTCACCCTCTTTTCCTCATGGATCAACAGCGCGAACGGATCCAGGCGGATTTGCGAGGGCTCCTGTCGGGAGAGGTCCACTGCGAAGACCCCTTCGTGCAGATGTACTCGACCGACGCCAGCATCTATCAGGTGCCGCCGCTGGGGGTGGCCCGGCCGCGGGGTGTGGCCGACGTAAAGGCCGCCATTCGTTACTGTGCCGAGAATGGCCATTCGCTGCATGCCCGCGGCGCCGGGACCGGCCTGGCGGGCGAATCGCTCGGGCCGGGACTGATTTTGGACTTCTCCCAGGCGATGCGGCGAATTGTGAGCGTCGAGGAGGGAATCGTCTCTGTCCAGCCGGGGGTCGTGCTCGGCCAACTCAACCGTTATCTATCCGCATTCGGCAGGCAGTTCGGCCCTGATCCCGCGACGGGCGGCGTCACCACGATGGGGAGCGTGCTGGCCCTCGATAACAGCGGCAGCAACTGGCTCCGCCACGGCTCCGCCAGAAGGCACGTAGTGAGCATGCAAGTCGCCCTGGCCGACGGCGAAGTTTTTGAAGCCGCCCGCCATCCGGTCACGGACAATCCAGACTTAGACCCCAACCCTCGCCGCCGCGAAATCGTCCGCCGCCTGGCAGACCTCATCCAGCGTGAAGACGCCGTCATCAAAGCCAACCAGCCCAGGGCTTGGGTCAACCGGGCCGGCTATCACCTGACCGACGTTTTGAAGGATGGCCAGCTCGACCTCGCCCGCCTCCTCGTCGGCAGCGAGGGGACGCTGGCCCTCATCACCCAGGCCACTCTCCGCACCGAACCCATTCCCAAGAGCCGCGGCCTGGTCCTGATGTTCTTTGACCGCCTGGAAGCCGCCGCCCAGGCCGCCATGGAAGCAGCGGAGCTCAAGTTGGCGGCCTGCGACCTGATGGACCGCCGCATCCTGACGCTCGCTCGCGACGTGGACCCCCGCTACGCCCAGGCCATACCCCGCGATGCCGAAGCGATGCTCATGGTCGAGCAGCAGGCCGACGAATCCCGCGAAGTCATCGAAAGCCTGCAACAGGTAGCTCTCCGCTGGCAACGCCGTCGCCGCCTGGCTTTTGGGTTTCACCTGGCACTCGCGCCGGAAGAGTTCGAGCTCTTCCGCCGGCTGGCGCGGCGAGTTTCGCCCACGCTGTACCGCGTGCAAGGGAACGAACGCCCCACGCCATTTGTGGAAGACATTGCGGTGCCGCCGGACACGCTCCCCGAGTTTCTGGTGCATCTGCAGAACGTACTCAAAAACCATCAGGTGACGGCGTCGTTTTTCGCCCACGCCGGCCACGGTCAGATGCACGTTCGCCCGTTCCTGGACCTCTCCCGGCCCGACCAAATTCGCAAGATGCAGGATCTGGCCACCGAGCTTTACGAAAAGGTGCTCTCGCTCGGCGGCACCATCAGTGGCGAGCATGGTTGCGGTTTGAGTCGCACCTGGTTCGTGCGAAGACAATTTGGTCCGCTCTATGACGTGTTCCGCGAAGTGAAGCGCATCTTCGACCCGCAAAACTTGCTCAACCCGGGGAAAGTGGTGGCGGATTTGCCACAACCCCTGACCAAGAACATGCGGCCGTATCGGGAAGATGGATTGCTCGACGCGAAACCGCCAGCGGAGGCTGCACCGGGCGTAGAAACGGGAGTCTCGGAAACGCCGGAAGTGAAGCCCACGGAAAAACCCCTCGAATTGCATCTGATTTGGGATGGAGCGCTCTCTTCCACGGCCAACCATTGCAACGGGTGCGGGCGCTGCCGGACGCAGTCCCCCGACGCGCGGATGTGCCCCATCTTCCGCCACTCCCCTTCCGAGGAGGCCTCGCCTCGGGCGAAGGCGAACTTGATGCGCGGCATCATCAGCGGCGAGCTTGAAGCGGGGGAACTGACAACCGACCTGGTGAAGTCGGTGGCCGATCTCTGCGTCAACTGCCACCAATGCCGCCAGGAATGCCCGGCTGGCGTCGACATTCCAAAACTGATGATTGAGGCCAAGGCCCAGTATGTCACCAGCAATGGACTGGATACGGCTGACTGGTTCCTGTCGCGACTGGACTGGCTGTCTCGTTGGGCCGGTTTCTTTGGGCCGCTTGCCAATTGGGCCTTGCACAACCGGACCATGCGATGGCTGTTGGAGAGAGTGACCGGGATCGCCCAGGGGCGAAAGCTGCCGCGAGTGGCGTCGTCGAGTTTTCTCCGCCGAGCGGATCGCCGCCGCCTCACCCGCCCGACGCGGCGAACCGGCGGCAAGGTGCTGTACTTTGTGGACCTGTATGCGAATTGGTACGACGTGCAACTTGCCGAGGCCTTCGTCGCCATCATGCAGCACCACGGCATTGCCGTATATGTCCACCCGCAGCAGCTTGGGAGCGCGATGGCGAAAATTGCCCTCGGGGATGTGGAACGGGCTCGCTTCATTGCCAAAAGAAACGTGACCCTGCTGGCCGATGCGGTTCGCCTGGGATACGAAATCGTCGCCACGGAGCCCTCGGCCGCCCTCTGTCTGACCCACGAATATAAGAACCTGCTCGACGACGAAGACGCACTTCTGGTTGCTAATCACACCAGCGAAGCCTGCACGTATCTCTGGCGGATGCACGAGATTGGCAAGCTGGAGCTCGATTTCACGCCGATCAACCTCACGCTTGGCTACCATCTCCCTTGTCATCTGCGGGCGCTCGACGTTGGGACTCCGGGCGAGCGGTTGCTCAAGCTTATCCCCGGCCTTACCGTGAAACGGATTGAGCGGGGCTGCAGCGGCATGGCCGGCACTTATGGCCTGCGGCGGGACAACTACCGCGCCAGTCTCCGGGCCGGCTGGGGATTGATCTCGGCGCTGCGAGACACCTCCATTGACCTGGGGACGACCGAGTGCAGCAGTTGTAAAATGCAGATGGAGCAGGGAACCACGAAGCCCACGATCCATCCGCTCAAGATGCTCGCCCTGGCCTATGGTCTGATGCCCGAAATTGAGAAGCTTTTGACCGCCCGGAGCGAGGAACTCACAATTACCTGATGATCCTCTCTATCAAACTCTTCGCCATCGCCCGCCAGCGCCTCGGCCGCGACCAGGTGGAAGTCGCTCTCGCTGATCCCGCCACGGCTGCCGACCTCCGCCGCGCGCTGGCTGAGCAGGTCCCCTCGCTCGCCGATGTCCTGCCGCACATCCGCATCGCGGTCAATTCCAGTTACGCGGCGGATTCAACCGTCATTCCTCCCGGTGCGGAAGTGGCGCTGATTCCGCCGGTCAGCGGAGGGTAGAATAGGCCGAAGGAGTGATCACATGGGCGCATACCGTAAGCCGACAATTGATGAAATTGAGATGGCAATACAAATTGCCATGCGGGAGGAAGTGGTCAAGGTTGCCAGGGAGGGGTTTCCGATCTCCTCTTGGGAGGACGGCAAAGTAGTGTTTACTTCACCATCGGAAGTGCTCGCGATGCACGACCCGCAGTCACTTACGGACTACCAAATCATCGAAAAGGTACCTCCTTCTGTTGATTTGCTCATCAACAAGCGGCCGCGTACCTTCAGTCACAGTGAAACAGACACGGACGTATTGGAAGCAATCAGTCGAGCAAAGCGCGCCATCGTCTATATGAGTGTCGATTGGTCTGGGCCAGAACGGAAACGGCGAAAGGCGTTTTTCGCAGCGATCGGCAGGCTACATACGCTCGACCCTTATAGGGATGTTCTTGCCTACTCCCTAAATGAAGATGTTGCCGAATTTCGGCAGCGATTTAGTTCCAAATTCTACAATGGCAAATATCCTTTGGGCGCGGGCTCACTCTTTTGGATGGAAGACAACAAGTGCATCGATCATGTTTTGGGTGGATTGTCTTACGCCGAGGAGATTCTAACCAAGACATTTTGCATATAGCCAAACAATTTGGTCAGCGAATAGCTACCTGTTTCCATGATCACCCTCACCCACTCCGCCATCGACTCCTCCGCAATTCTCGCCCAGGTTGCTTCCAACGACGCCGGGGCGGTCGTACTCTTTCTCGGCACGACTCGCGAGTTCACCAAGGGCCGGCAGACGGCATCCCTCGATTATGAGTGCTATCAGCAGATGGCCGAGGCGAAGCTGTCGGAGCTCGAAGCTCGGGCCCGCGAGAATTGGCCGCTGGTGCATGTCGCCATCGTCCATCGGCTCGGGCGGCTGGGGCTCGGTGAGGCCAGCATCGCCATCGCGGTCAGCTCGCCCCATCGACAGGCGGCATTCGAGGCGGGGAAATGGTTGATTGACACCATCAAGGAAGACGTCCCCATCTGGAAACAGGAAAACTGGGCCGACGGGACGAGCGAATGGGTTCATCCGGGGATTAGCGGCTCATAGATATGCCGCAAACCACTCCTCAATCCGCTGCTCCGCCTCAGGCGGCACGGCGTGCCCCTTTTTGTGGTTGAACTGCCCAACGCGAAGCGGACTGCCGTAAAGCTGATAGACCCGCAGCGCCTGCTCGATGAACGGCCAGCCCCGGTCGCCATCGGCGCTGTTGCCACCCAGGAGCAGGAATGGCCGCGGAGCGGCGAGCGCGAGCAGTTCGTGATGCTCGTGGGTGAATCCCGCTGCCTTGATGGAGTCGCCGAGATACCAGAGTGCGTCCCAGTTAGAGAACCTGGTGCCGATGCCTCCTTCGCTGCTGACTGTCACTTTCACTCGTTCGTCGAACGCGGCCAGATACAGCGTTTCCTTGGCGCCCAGTGAGTGCCCCACCGCGCCGATTCTTGCCGCATCCACCTCCGGCAGCGAAGCAAGTATGTCCACTGCCACCAGGGAGTCGTAAAGCATCTTGGCCATCCCTTTGGATTTTGGCATCCGCTTTTGAAACGTCTCTGCCTCCTCCTTGGCAGCAATGTGGGTGTTGTCCGGCCAGAGGTAGTTCCGCGGGCAGAAGACCACTCTTCCTCGCTGGGCGAACCGCAGGCCAAACGCTTTCTCCGGCACTCCCTTCACCCCTGCCGGCTGCAGAATGGACTCATCCACGGTGGAGTGAAACGCCGCGACGCCGGGCACTTTCCCTTCCTGTTTGGCGGGCTTCAGCAAATATGCCTGAGTAAGGATGCCCGGCTCGACTTCGTACTGCACCAGTTGCCGGATCACCCCTTCTGGCCGGTCTTCCTGAAGCACCTCGAGCTTCTGCGCACCCTTCCGCTCCGCCGGCATGGGGCCCAGGAACTCCAGCCACCATTTTCGCAGTTCCTCGCGGCGATGCTTCCAGCCGGCCAAGCTGTCAATCTTCTTGCCGTTCCCATCGATCAGCAGATCGCTGAGTTTAGGCGCATCAGCCGGCAGTTTGGCCGGCGGAGTCTGGATTTCCTGGAGCCAGGGGACATCTTTGGATTTCCCGTCGTCCGCTTCGGCCAGGCAGAGCCGAGAAGCAGCGAGTGTGGCGGAACTGGCGGCGAGAAAGGTGCGTCGGTTCATGGTAATTCTCCTGAATCGATTTGCTGCCTCGTCCATGTGGCGCGGGGTGATTGTTATTCGCTCCCAGTATCAGACAGGATACAATGCGGCGGTTCAGCCTGCATTCCCCGCGTGGACGCGGGGGCCAAGCCGGCGGAGCAGAGACTCGCGCAAATGACCTCTCGTAAACCCAAACACGATCCTCCCCGCAGAGCCATTCTTGAGCCGCCCAGTGCCGAGTCGTTGGGACTGGCTGATCTGGCCCCCGACGAGGGAACAGACGCTGGCATTTCCTTGGAAGAACTGGGGCAGACCTATGCCGCGCTCCTCTCGAAGGGGGCGGACCCCTATCCGGAGGAAGGGGAAGAGACGCCTACCGAGGATTCTGAACTCGCGGATGCCTTGGCAAATGTTTCTCCGGACGAAGGATTCGAGGGACAAAGAGAAACCGCCGGCGCAGCGACGGATGGGCTGGGAAAGGCCTCCCTGCGCCGGGTCGTCGATGGCGACGACGACCAGGGCTGCGAGATCACTCCGCGAAGTATCCTGGAAGCCATTTTGTTCGTCGGCCATCCCCTGAGCGAACCCCTTTCGGGCCAGCAAATCGCCGGGCTGATGCGGGGAGTGACCACGGATGAAGTGGACGAATTGGTTCGCGAGCTCAATGAGACTTACACCACGGAAGCTGCTCCCTACCGGATTCACTCGCATGGAGCGGGCTATTTGTTGGAATTGCGGGAGGAATTCGCGCCCCTGCGGGACAAATTCTACGGCCGGATTAAGGAAGTCCGCCTGACGCAGTGGGCCATCGATGTGCTGGCTATCGTGGCTTACAACCAGCCGATCACTTTGCAGGAGATCGACCGGATTCGCGGACGACCCAGTGGGGGCATTCTGTCGCAATTGGTCCGCCGCGAAATCCTGGCCTATGAACGGGCGGAAGTAAAAGGTGCCAAGCCGACGTATCGGACTGCGGAGCGGTTTTTGGACCTGTACGGTTTGGAGAGCCTGGACGATTTGCCGCAAGTCGATTGACCGTTATAACGATTTGCTGGGTTCTGCCGCCCAGCCAGTCCTTGGCTGTGGTTTTTGCAACTACTTACTACATAAAGCCTTGCGCCACGACTTTGCGTCTTTGTAGAACACGTAATGACGGCCCGCCTAATGACTACTAGAATAGAAGACGCCCCAAACGCTTCTTTTTGGCTTGGTGGCAAGGCTCAAGGTTCCGTGAACAAGCCTCCGGTAACTCAACTGCGTCGCTCCTCGGAGCTAACGCGCCCGCCGGTACGCTTGTCCCATTTATGATACGACCCCCAGTTCTGAACCGCCTCCGGGACTCTGTTCCCGCTGTGCTCCCTTCGCTCCTGTTGTGCGATTTTGGCAATTTGGAACGGGAAGTTCGGTGCCTAGAGGATGCGGGGGTGCCGGGGCTGCATTTGGATGTGATGGACGGCTCATTTGTGCCAAACCTTTCGTATGGCATGCCCATCGTGGCGGCCGTCCGCAGGCTCACGAAACTTCCCATCGACGTGCACCTGATGATTCAGCGGCCGCAGAACTATGTGCGGCAGTTCCGGGATGCGGGGGCGGACAACCTGACTATCCATGTTGAGGCGGTGGAAGACCCCCGGCCCGTTCTGGAGCAAATCCGCTCCCTGGGCTGCGGAGCCGGCATCGCCCTCAATCCCCCCACCCCCATCTCCCGCCTGGAAGGCTGCCTGGACCTCTGCGATCTGGTGCTGGTCATGAGCGTTCAGGCCGGCTTTGGAGGGCAATCGTTCAATCCCGTCGCGCTCGACAAATTGCGGCAAGTCCGCGAAATGGTCCCGCCCGACGTCCTCCTCGAAATCGACGGTGGAATCAGCCCGGCCACCATCACCCAGGCCAGTGCGGCCGGGGCGCAACTGTTCGTCGTCGGCTCGGCAATTTTTGGTAAACCCGATTATCAGCAGGCGGTCATGGAATTGACCCACCTGGCAACCCCACAACCCGTTTAGAAAATAGTCCGCTCACTCCGTGAGCAGACAAGCCGGCACACGGAGTGTGCAGGCTACTATCAGGACCTCCACTCCTTTATGGTACGCATCTTACTCGTTCGCCCCGGTTCCACTGACTTCGATGAGCAGGGCCGGATCAAGGGCACCCTCGATATCCCTCTCAGCGAAGCCGGCAGCCTGCAAGTGACCCGCATTGTCCAGGAGCTTCACGAGACCAAAATCGACCAGGTCTATTCCTCCCCGTGCCGCAGTGCCGAGCAAACAGCCGCCATCCTGGCCGCCGATCACAAACTCCGCGTCAAAAAGGTCAACGACCTGCACAACCTCGACCACGGCCTATGGCACGGCAAGCTGGTGGACGAAGTCCGCCACAGCCAGCCCAAGGTGTACCGGCAACTGCAAGAGCATCCTGAAACCGTCTGTCCGCCCGAGGGGGAGCCCCTAGGCGTCGCCTTCGACCGCGTGAAAGGTGCCCTGGAACGCCTGCTCAAAAAGCATCGCACCGGCACCATTTCCCTCGTCGTTCCCGAGCCCTTATTCTCCCTGGTCCGCAGCTTGCTGGAGGATGCCGAAGTCGGCGACCTTTGGAAAGCCGAGTGCGAAGAGGGAGGCTGGCACGCCATCGAAGTCGAGCCGGCCAGCGATCTGACCTGGCGCGGAGCGGAGCTTTCCAAAGCTTAAGGGTTAAGCGGCGTCAATCAGGCCAGCGGGCCGGTGTCGGCACGTCTACTTCAGGCACAGTTCAAAGAACAGCGCCCCCTTGATGGGATTCTTGCGGTAAGCGGGGATCTTCTCGAAGCCCAGGGACTCGTAAAGGTCGATGGCTTCTTTCATGTGGGGAGTGGTGTCCAGGACGACCCGCTGATAGCCGCGGCCGCGGGCGGATTCGAGGATGGCCTGGGCGAGCTGGCGTCCGATTCCTTGCTTGCGTGAGCCGGGACGGACATAGAGCCGTTTCATTTCGCCCGTTTTGGCGTCGACTTTGCGCAGCGACGCGCAGCCATAGGCGATTTCCTTGTCATCGACCGCCAGGAACAGGGAGCCGGTGGGGGGCCCGTATTCGCCGGGGAGCTTTTTCACCTCCTCGTCAAACTTCTGGAATTTGAGATCGAAGGGGAGGGAGGCGGCATACTCCTGAAAGAGCTTCCGGATTTCTTCGATTTGAATCTGGCTGGCGGCGGGGACGATTCGCATGGTGGTCTGACTTACAAGCGCTCTTCCATCAGCCCGGCTATCTCCCGTGAAGCCTCCTCGGAGCGGCTGTTCAGGGCGGCAATCACGCGCTGCCGCCGGGCAAGGGAATGATTCTGGTTGAGCTTCCACTTTCCTTCAAGCCGCCGAAGCGGAATTTGGAAGGCGACGATCTGGTCCGCTAAGCGGGAGACAAACTCATCGGGCTCTGGCATGGGCCAGGGGGCGGGCATGTTTCGCTCGTAAACCTGCACCGTTTGCCGGAGAATGTCGAGCTTTTCCCGTGAATTTTCAATGATTTCCAGCCGGCCATAGGCATGGACTGCGACATAGTTCCAGGTCGGCACGGTTTTCTCCTCCTCGTACCAGGTGGGGGAAATATAGGCATGGGGCCCGGAAAAAATCGCCAGTACGTCTTGCCCGGCCGCCTGCTGCCACTGGGGATTGGCCTTGGCCATGTGGCCCAGAAGGGTGCCGTATTCGCCCTCCGCATCCCGTTTCAGCAAAAGCGGCAGATGCGAGGCGGTGAGCTCCCCTGCGTGCTGGGAAACCAAAGTGGCAAAGCTGTAGGCCTGGATGGCGTCATGGAGCTTGCCCAGGTCGGTTTCGGCGAAGTGGGCGCGGGTGTACATGTTCTTTTCGATAAGAGACTGGGATAAGGATTTGGACAGAAGGAAACGAAGGTAACGAAGTGGGGAAGGAGTGGAGGTCTTGTGGGATTGAATCTTCTGCTCTTTTCTTCGTTTCCTTTGCTCCCTTCTGTTCATTCCTGCCTGTTTCGCACAGGCGATGACAAACCTACGCGGAAAGAGTTCGCGGCGATGGCAACTGGCAGCGATTCTAACCGCGCTCTATGCTCTAGCGATTCTAACTCTCGCTGAACTTTACTGACCGAGGACCATAACATGCCAACTTTGCCAACTGCATTTTCGCGTCTGCTGGGGCTGGCCGCCATGACCGTGCTCACATTTGCCGCGGCGAACGCAACCGCCGAACTGAAGAAGGGGGACCGGGTGGTCTTTCTGGGAGATTCCATCACGCAGGCAGGAGCGGGACCGGGGGGCTACGTCACGTTCGTCCGCGAGGCGCTCGGCAAGGACCACAAGGATCTGGAAGTCGAAGTCATCGGGGCGGGCATCAGCGGCAACAAAGTTCCCGATCTGGAACGCCGGCTGGAGCGGGATGTGCTGAGCAAGAAGCCGACCGTGGTGGTCATCTATATTGGCATCAACGACGTCTGGCATTCGACCAGCGGCAAGGGGACGCCCAAGGATGCGTACGAGAAGGGGCTCTCCAGCCTGATCGGAAATATTCAGAAGGCGGGGGGGCGGGTCATCCTCTGCACGGCCACGGTCATCGGCGAAAAGACCGACGGCAGCAACCCGCTCGACAAGCTGCTCGACGAATACTGCGACATCAGCCGATCGGTCGCCGCCAAGGAGAAGGTGCAACTTCTCGATCTGCGGAAGGCGTTTCTGTCTCACCTCAAGGAACACAACAAGGGTAATATGGACAAGGGAATTCTGACTGGCGACACGGTGCACCTCAATGCGGAAGGGAACAAGTTCTTGGCCAAGCAGATGCTCTCCGCCCTCACCACCGCCGCCGAATCAACTTCGGAAAAGTCCGCCGCCAAAGCGGGCAAGCTTCTGCGGCACTGCGTCCTGGTGAAGTTCAAAGCCGACCTGACGCCGGAGCAGATCAAGGAGTCGGAAGCGGCGTTCCGCGGACTCAAGAACAAGATCGACGTGATCCAGGATTTCGAATGGGGGACCGACGTGAGCGTGGAAGGGAAAGCCGACGGCTTCACCCACCTGTTCATGGTCACCTTCGCCACAGCCAAGGACCGGGACGCTTATTTGCCGCACGCCGCCCACAAGGAATTTGTCACCCTCGTCGGCCCGCGAATCGAGAAGGTGCTCGTCGTGGATTACTGGACGAAGGAGTAAGCGTTTATCGGTCGATCTCTCCCATCACTATATCCAGCGAGCCGACGATGGCGGGGACGTCGGCAATCAGGCAGCCGCGGCAGAGCTCGTTGGTGACGGAGAGGTTGCAGAAGCAACTGCTGCGGGCGCGGGCCCGCCAGGGGATCGAGCTGCCGTCGCTGACGATGTAGAAGCCCATCTGGCCGCGGGGGGCCTCGGTTTCCAGGTAGGCTTCCCCCTTGGGGAGCTTGGCAGTGAGCTTGATCGGCTCGCCCCAGGAGTCCGTAGCGGAAGAGTAGCGGTCTATGGCTTGGCGGACAATGTCGATGGCTTGCACAACTTCGAGCATCCTGACGTAGAACCGGTGCCAGCAGTCGCCGAGGACCGCTTCCTTGGGAACGTCGGGGTAGTCGTGGTCGGCGGGATATTTGCCGTTGCGCTCGCAGATGACCTCGAACGCATAGCCGTCGTACATTTCGGTGTAGCGTTCTTCGCCGTCGCGACGAAGGTCGTAATCCACGCCACTGCCGCGGAGGACCGGGCCGGTGCAGCCGTAGTCGATGGCCATGGCCGCCGAGAGATAGCCGATGTTGGCGGTTCGCTTGATGAAGATGGAATTCGTCGTCAGCAGCGCGTGGTATTCCTGAATCACCGGCTCGAACTGAGTAAGGAAGTCCTCGCACTTTTTCACCCAGCCCTTGGGAAGGTCAGCAGTGACTCCGCCGGGGGTGATGTAGCTATAGGTGAGGCGGGCACCGCAGGCTTCCTCGAACAGGTCGAGGATTTTTTCGCGCTCGCGGAAGGCGTACAGGAATGGGCTGAAGGTCCCCAGATCCAGGCCATAGGCCCCCATGCCGACGAGGTGGCTGGCGATCCGTCCCATTTCGGCAATGATGACCCGCAGATGGCGAGCCTTTTCCGGCAACTGGTAGCCGAGCAGCTTTTCCACGCAGAGAGACCAGCCCAGATTCATGTTCATGCCGGCCAGGTAATCCATCCGGTCGGTATAGGGAATCCACTGGCGGGGAGTGAGGTTCTCGCCGATCTTCTCGGCACAACGATGCAGGTAGCCGATGTGAGGCTCGACTTCGGACACGATCTCGCCGTCGGTGCGGAGTACCAGGCGGAGCACGCCGTGGGTGCTGGGGTGCTGCGGCCCCATGTTGACGAGCATTTCGTCCGTGCGGACGTCGAATTCCACAATCCGGGGATCGTCGAGCTGGGTGGCCATAACCGAAGGGAGGGCGGGAAAGCCCTGGCGAGGATGACGAATCGACAAGCGAACTTACTTGATGATAGAGACGACGGGCAGTTTGCGAAATACCCTGAAAAACAGAGAATACTGCCGCGAAACCAGCACTCCCACGCAAGGCCGTGGGAGTGCCACCCGGAAGAATTCGCGAGGCAGATCGAGTCTTGCCTACTTGGCGTCCTTGGTTTGCAGCGGGAAGTCATCCGTGCGGAAAGGAGAGGCCGGCAGCCGGGCACCATTGAAGAGGTTGGGTTCTGCCAGCTCATTCCAACCGAAGCGGACGGCGACGGGCTTGGCGATCTGTTCGCTCTCGACGACGACGGTTTCACCGTCGACTTTGGCCTTGGCAGCCACGAACTTCTGGTCCTCGCCGGCAATCGTCACCTGAGTGACTTGGCCCATATTGCCGCGGGCATGCAGGCCGGCGCTGTGTTTGAACTTGATTCGCACCTTGTTCCCTTCCACGGCCATCGAATCATAGAGCGGACCCGAAAATGGCAGCGAAGCCTTCTCATAAGTGTTCGCCAAGGCCCACAGTGCCAGCCGGCGGCCAACATCCTGCTTGTTCGGCGGATGGATGTCCCCCACCGTGGCAATATCCGTCGTCACGCACATGCCGGTGTTCTTGAGCGATAGCGTCTTCAGCTGCGATTCCCATTGCTCGGGCAGCAGATTATTGCCGTAACGATAAGGAGCGAGCTGCACGAAGAGGAAGGGAAAGTCTCCCTGACCAAAGCGCTCGCGCCAGTCGATGATCATGGCGGGGAATAGTTTGCGGTACTGCACCGCCCGGCCGACGTTCGACTCACCTTGATACCAGATCGCCCCGCGAATGCCGTAGGGGACGATGGGGTTGATCATCCCGTTGAACAGCACGGATGCCTGGTTGGGGTTGCCGGCCTGAAACTTCTCGCTCCGCTGGAGGATGGGGGCGAAGTCGGGATCGGTCTTGAGCTTTTCGTTGCTGGTCCAGGCTTCGCAGATGGTGCCACCCCAGTTGGTGCTGATGATACCAACGGGAACATCGAGCTCGGCTTGCAGGTGCCGGGCGAAGAAATATCCAATGGCGGAGAAATTGCTGGCGGTATCCGGAGTGCAGACTTGCCACTGGCCGTTAATATCATCGACGGGTTTTTCCGCGGGGTTATGGCCGACCTTGATCATGCGGATCTTGGGATGCTTGGCCAACTCCCGCTCCACATCCGGACTCGCCGATATGTTGACGGTCCATTCCGCATTCGACTGGCCGGAGCAGATCCAAACCTCGCCGACATAAACGTCCTTCAGCGTGATTTCATTCTTCCCCTTGATCTTCATCTCAAAAGGCCCGCCGGCTGCCGGAGTGGCAAGTTTGAGCGACCACTTGCCGTCTTCGCCAGCTTTGGCGGAGGCCTTCGTTTCGCCCAGCGAGACAGTGACTTCCTCTCCCTTCTCGGCCCAGCCCCAGACGGCGGCCTGCGACTTTTGCTGCAGGACCATGGAGTCGCCAAAGATTTTCGGCATCTTGACATCGCCGCGGGCAGTGAGCGGAATTGCCGCTGCCAGGACGAAGAACAGGACCAAACATCGCTTCATGGGAGATTCTCCGGGTGGGCAAAAGGAACGGGCGGGAAGAGTCGATTCTAGCGAGGCAGGAACCGCTGTTCTAGCGAGGGTTGCCCAGGAATGTCCGCGAAATTGGCGCGATCTTTTTCGCGGGCAATAAAAAAGGCGGCTCCGGAATCTCCGAAGCCGCCTAGGTTGTCAACGTTCTTCCAAGCCGATGCTATTTGGCGTGACGGTTCCGTTTGGCGAGGACCTGATCATCGGCCAGCAGGCTGAGGATACCGTTGTCACCCGAGGAGGTGACGGGAGCAGTCGCCCCCAGGTCGCTGAAGATGGAATCGTGCGCGGAGGCCACCGCGTCATCTTCCCCTTCACCCTCCGCACCGGGCGAACCAGCCGGCGGCGCGTTGAGCCTGTTGATCACCAGCAGCACGTCGTGCGGCGAGACCACATTGTCCCGGTCGGTATCAATGAACGGAGCCGTGTGGAAGCCGTCCGTATCCAGGGCATGGCTGCCGTTGGTGTTGATTTCATTGATGACCAGCAGAGCGTCGATCGGTGTCACAAAGCCGTCGTTATTCACGTCCAACGGGTTAGTCGGATTGCTGGACGGGAAGCTGACGCTGGTGCTGCCGCCAGGCGTGACCGGCGGGTCGAAGTTCCCCAGAATCGGCAAGCCGAACTGATCTCCATACTGGATGAAGATATCGTCGCCGAAGGGCACCGGCGTGTAATCGATGACCGGCACGCCATCAATCGGATCCGCATGGATTCGGCTGATGAGCGAGGCACCGCCCGAAACCAGGATGTACCACTCCGCATCCTCGGCAGGCGAAACGCCGGCCCGGTTGGGAACAAACAGGCCGAGATCGTCCCGGCCGTCTTGATCCATATCGGCGGAAACCGGCCGATTGTTCGGCGTCGGGAAGCCGAAGCGGAAGGTATTGTCGATGGTGCCGTTGCGGCCGAGGTCGATGGAGAAGACGTTGTCCTTATAAGTGGCCAGGTCGTCGCCGCCGACGCCGTCGAAGTTGCCCACGACGGGATATCCGTTGACGCTCCAAGCCAAGGCCGAGCCGAGCTCGACCTTGAAGTCGTGGTTGGTATCGAAGTACCAGGTTGTCCCGGTAAAAATGCCGACTTCGTCGCCGTTGGCGGCGTTGCCGTCGAAGTTGCCCGCGACCGGCACGCCGTTGATACCGGCAGGATCCACCACCGCGATGTCCACGCCGGGGGTGATTGCCCCGTCGTTGTCCACATCCACTAGGAACCGCCACGAGCTGCCCACTTTGCCATAGGCCGCCAATTTGTCAAAGCCGTCGGCGACTCCACCGGGAGCCCTCACAAAGTTGCCCGCGAACAGGTTGTCGCTGGTGTAGCCCATGTAGTAGGTGATGTCGCGGTTGGTATAGTCGGCGTTGTTCTGGTCGAACGTGGTATTGCCGTTGGTATCGATCCAGGCAGCTCCGGCTCCCCAGGTGCCGACTTCCGGCCGGGTGTCGACCGTGAAGCGAGCCACAAAGTTGCCACCGGTGATCCCGTTTCCCGAGGGGAAGGTCGGGTTTTCCTGCGGCTCGCTGGCATTGCTTTCGCCGTCCAGCCGATTGCCGACAGGATCCACAACTTCATCCAGAATGGTCAGCGTAAAGCGGTCGTCCGGGAGCGGGTTGGCAAAATTAATCTGGACCGTTGCCGTGGCAAAGCTTCCCGCAATGACCGCATTGTTGATGACCACGACTGAGGAAATCGGAATGATGCCGTTGTAATCCCCGCGCACCTGGTAAGTGCCGAGAGTCGCTGCGGCGATGGGTTCGAGCGCCCCATAGAGGAAGGGATTGGCACGCACCGGCAGGTCTCGCAGGCTGATGACCAACGAATTGACCAGCGGCGTCGGGCCATCGGTGCTCGGCTTGGGATCGAACAGGTCGTAAGGATTCCCGGCGTTGTTGATGTCGACATCGGTGACCTGCGGACCCTGCGTATCGATGAAGATTTGCAGATTGGTCGTGGTTGGGGGGCCGACGAGGTTGCCGGCCACGTCTTCCGCCGTCACCAGAATCGTGCGGAGGCCGTCTTTGGCGAAGAACGCCGGGTTGTTCAGGTCCACAAAAGACGTCGCTTCCCAGGCCCCGTTGGGATACTGGTTGGTGCCGTCGTAGGGGAGTGTCACCGTGGTGGCGATCTGCACGTCGCCGGCAGTCACCGTCCCGCTGGCATCCAGATCCGCGTAAACGCGAATGACCGTGTCGGCTTCGGCCACGCCCCAGAATGTGGGAGTCGTATCCGAAGTGACCCGGTCGGTGAACGTCGCCGGCGTGTTGGCCACGCCCGAATCGCTGCTGGGATGCAGACCATCCGTGCCGCTGGCCGACGTGCCGAAGAATGCGGTCGGAAGGGTCGTGTCGATGACAGCTTCCAGGGACTGGGCCAATTCGCCGAAGCCTTGGTTCTGCTCGGCCAAAGCCGGATCGATCATCTCGACGCTGGACGAGATGAAATAGCTGCCATCGGGAACCAAGGCGTCGTTCGCGAAGGTAAACGTGAACACACCTGGCCGCCCGGCGATCGGCTGGGCGTATCCCGCCAGCACAGCGTCGGTGGTGTTGTTTTCCGTGACAAACACCGCCACGCGGAAGCCCGGCAATGGCGAGTTCAGCAGCGTACTGGTGACGAACGGGATCAGAATGGTTTCGTCAGGCGGGCTGCCAGGAGTTACCCCGTTGCCGTTGGCCGGGATATCGTCGATGAAGCTCAGTCCGCCAACCTGGATCACGTTGGGAACGCGAATCAGTATCGTCGGATCGTTGTCAAACGTGATGTTGTCGAGCTGCGAGCGGCCCGTATCGCTGCTGACCCCTGCCGCGGTCGCGCCGGGAGCGCCAGCCGTGGAGTTGGTCGTTGTGTTCACCGGATTGTCGAGCAGTTCGATATCAAACGGCACGGGGGCAGCCGTGTTGACGGTCGTGATGCTGTAGGTGTTGATGGCCGTGCCGTTGGGAAGAACCCGCAGATAGTAGGTTTGCCCCGCGACGGCTGGGATGCGAATCCGCTCGTTGTCGGTCGCATCATTGAGGCCGAATTCTGGCACCACGCCACCGGCCACGCTATCCACAATCAACGTACCGTCGACATCATAGAGTTCGATATCGAGGTTGCCCGCATTGGGAAGTGCCGGGCGTCCGCTCGGAACGGTTCCCAGAACGCTGAAGTAGACCTGGATATCGAGCGTGCCTGTCCGCTCGGCAACGATGCGGTAGAAATCGTTGTCAGCCGGCAGATCGGCAAACCCGGGAACCGAGACAAGGCCCGGATCGATGTTTGGATCGACGTTGATGGTCTCGTCCGCCCCCAGGTAGGAAGCGTTGGCGATATCGTCGTTCCATTCCAGCGTATCGAGCTTGAAGAAGCGAACGGCTCCTCCGGCAGCTGCGATGGGATCAACCCGCTCAAAGCCGGTGAAGACGGTTTCCAGGGGTTCCGCATTGCCCGGACCCACCGAGATCGAGCCGCTGTCGGAAGTGGTCCCTTGGCGATAGAGGACGAGATCTCCGGTCCCGTTGTCCTGGACGGACAAGCGGTCCCGTGTGTTGGCCGGGCCGCCGTCGATGTCGAAGAGGACGGAATTGACGAGTCCGTCGACGCCGAGCACGTCGGCGTGGGTGACCACGACGGTGTCGTCGCCGGTCCCCGCTTCGATCCGAACCCGCTCGAGAGTTCTAACCCCGGCAGCAGTTTGCAAGAAGTCGGTCTCGGAAACGCCGTTCAAGGTATTACGCAACTGAATCGTGGCGTCCAACTGGTTGGAGGTGATCACGTCGTTGCCCGGCGTACCGGAGACAACCAAGGTGTCATAGCCGTCGCCGCCGAAATAGTTATCCACGTTGCCGTCGAAGTCGAGCAGGAACGTATCGTCGCCCGCATCGCCACTCACCACATCGATACCGCCGGCGCCGCGGATGGTGTCGTTGCCAGCACCTCCGTTGATGGTTTGGCCATCCAGACTGCCCAAGAGAGTATCATCGCCGGCGTCGCCGTTGAGCGTTCCGAAACCCGAGACGAAATCGTTGCCGTCGCCACCGTTGATGATCACTTCGGCGGACGAGAACAGCAAGGACAGGGAATCCGTGGTGAGCACGTTGTCGTTGCCGCGATGCGCATTGAACGTTAGCGTGTCCGCATCCGCCAGTGCGACGCCATCGATATTGATGTCGTATTCCAGCCCGGCGATGTTGACTCTCGTTCCCCCCACCACGGTGATGGCAACATCATCGGCCACGTTGCGGCTGGTGATGTCCACGGCGTCGGCGGAGCCGGCTGCCGAGTCGACGACCAGGACCAGGTCGGCGACCTCGGTCGGAGTCAGGTCGGAAACCGTGAAGGTGTCCGCGCCCGTCCGGCCGTCGACAATGATCTGCTCGACGCCGTGGGTATCCACGGTGGCCGCCCCCAGAATGGTATTCATGTGGGTCGGCGCGGCAGCGGCTGGGATGAGGAAGAAGGCATTCGCACCGGCATCGCCGAAGAACCGCAGAATGTCCGCTCCGTCCACGCCGCCCTGAATGACGTCGCTGCCGTCCCCCGGCTCCCAGATGAACTGGTCGATGCCGTCGCCGCCGAACATGGCGTCACTGCCGCCGTCGTCGGCCACGCCGTTGCCGGTCAGGAGGAGATCGCCAAAGCGGTCGTTGCCGTCTTCGCCGTACTCGTGATCCACGCCACCCAGGCCGACAATCGTGTCGTTGCCGGCGCCGCCATAAATCCGGTCGAAGTACTGGGTGCCGATGAGGAGGTCACTCCCTTCGCCGCCGTAAATCTGCGTGGTTTGCGTGGCGGGCATTCCAGCCGCGATGCGGGTGAGGTCGACGATGTCGTTCCCCGCGCCGACATTCAGGGAAACGGGCATCAGGACGCTGGTGCCATCCGCCGCGCCGGTCGCTGGATCGTTCACCTGCACCACGTCGTCGCCACCCAGCGGATCCAGTTTGATCGTGGTGTAGGTCAGAGCGCCGGCCGTGTCGCGGGCCAGGAAGTCGGAACTATCGGTGACACCCGCCACCTGTGTCTGGGTGCGGAATTCACGGACGCGGTAGAGAATCAGGCCGCTGGCGGTATCCGTAACGGTAATCGCGGGAAGGGCAGGGGTCCCCAACGCGGCGGTGATATTGATGTCAAACCGCTCGTTGCCGCTGGTGCCACCGTTGTTCGGATCGGTGCCGCGGAGTGTGAGCGAATCGACGTCGCTGAGGGCGTCAAAAATCGTGCCGGCGGGCGGCGGCGGTCCCGGGGGAACGCCATTGCCGGGGACGCCGTCGTCATCGACAAAGATGATGTCGGTGTTGGCGACGTAGGCCAGGTTGTAAACCAGCGTTCCATCCACGGCATTGGTGCTGCGGATTTCACCGTTGTCCGGGCCCGTGGGTTGGACAATGATGTCTTCGGAAATGGTCCCCGCTCCGAACACGTCGGGAGGAGCCGCCACGCCGGTGCTGGTGTGGTAGATAATCAAGTCGGCTTGCAGGCCGTCGGTCTGGGCCGGAGCCCCTTCGTTGAAGAAGGCATCCACTCCCCAGCCGCGGGAGGTGTAGTCCGCATAACCGCGGATATCGAGCGTATCGACGCTGTTGTCGTTGGTGTTGATATTGGCGGGGCTGAACGTCCCCTGCAAGTCGTCGCCGTACGCCTTCAGGAACTGCACGCTGTTGACCAGGATCGGCGCGCTGCCGTTGATGGCTACGGTCATTTCCTGGCGGCCCTGGTCGACGAAATCCAGGTCCACATTGCGGCCGCGGACGACGAAGTTGTCCGGCTGATTATTGGCGGCGGAGGGATTGTTGTTGTCCCCAATCAGGTTGAGCGTGCCGTTGCCCGGGCTCGCTTCCACCCGCTCGATGGAACTGTACTGCACATTGAAGACGTTCCCGCTGTACTGGATCGAGACGTTCGGCGGCACCGCCTTGTCGCTGAAGATGTTCAGCGAGCCGGGACCGGATAGAACCAGGCGGTCACCAATCGGCAAGCCGTCCGTGCCTAGCGCGAAGGGGTCGGGAAGGTTGCCGTTGACCTTGAGGTTAAAGTTCGTGGACACGGTCACCGTGAAATCATCCGCCGCGATGCCGGCCAACGGGCCGACGGTGCGAACACCCGCCTCGTCACCGCCGTTGGCGATGACCCCAGCGCGCTGCGTGGGTGGAGGTGTAGGGGCATTTTGCACGAAAGTAGCAGTGGCGATGTTCACCGGCAGCAGAGCGCCCAGCGCGCCCGTGTTGAAGATCGAGACCAAGGAGTCGGTCACGCTAACATTGTCAAATGCGGCACCGGCAGCGACGGAAGGCTGGATGATGCCAGCGCCGAGGGCCGCGCCATAGAGCGTGAAACCGCCGCTGAAGATCGGGGCGGCTCCGCCGTTGTTCAAGGCGTTTTCCGAGACCGCGTGGACCACCGCTCGGTCTCCACTGGTGGCCGCGCCCGAGTTACCGCCGCCATCGACGGTGATGCCCGCTGGAACCATGCCGGCAATTGCCAGGTCGGGACCGGCACTGCCGCCGGAAACGCCTGGACGGGCATTCGCGATGGTGGGTGGCGGAGCGCCGAGGTAAGGAGCACCGTCGCGATAGACCAATGCGCGGCCGTTGCCAACCGCGTCAGGTACGACGGTCAGAATGTCGTCGTTGGCGACGATGCCGGTGACGCGGACCGTGTCATTATTGGCCCCTGCTGCCAGGAACGTGACCGATTCCATGGTGCGAACATTGACGGCCAAGGCGGGAACGACGCCGCCGGCCAGGCCCGCGCCGCCGACCGCTTCGATATCGATGTCGCCGGAGCCAGCCGTGAGGTAGTGATAATTCAGGTTTCGGGCAAAACCGGCGTTGTTGTCGTTGATGAGAACGCGGTCGCGGCCGTCAACGCCGGCGAGTTGGTTGTTCCCTTCAATACGGACGCTGGTGAGTGGGACGAAAGCTCCCGCACCCAAATTGGCGGCAATGTTGAGCGTAAAGAAATCGTTGCCATCGGCGACGGAGGGAGCCCCCAGGCCGCGGAAGAGGTTGTCCGCGCTCAGGTTGTCACCCGTGATGGTGACCGTGTCGTTCCCTTGGCGGGTATCGAGCGTGGTCTGCGTTACGGCGGTGGTATGGATGACATTCACCACGTCATTGCCGGTGGAGGTGCGAACGTTGAGGAATTCGAGGCGACTCAGATTGCCGTTGATGGCGTCATGGAAATAATCGATATTGGCCGGGGCAAAATTTGCGAGTCGCGTCGTTGCACCAGTATCGCTATCCAAGATGTAGGCCGCGATCGTATTGATGTTAAAGGTGGTTGGGCCGATGTTGGTGATACTGGCGGCTCCGGCCAGAGCGGCAGTCCCGGAGTCATCGATGTTGAGCCGGTCCGCAGCGCCATCGGTTCCATTGCGATCCGCACCGACGATGACCGGGCCAAGAATCGCGTCCAAGCTGCCGTCAAAAGTGTTCGCGTTAAAGTCAGCCGTCTGATTGCCGATGGTGACAACATCACTTTCGCCATCTCCCGACAATTCGTACGCAGTTCCCGCCGCGGTGGACAGGACATCAATCGTGTCGGCAAAGGTCGTGGCCTCAAAGAAGAAGGACTCAACTAAGTTGTATCCAATCGTCCCCGTGGCCGCTCCCGTAAGCTGACTGAGGGTCAATGTGGCGGCGTCAGCCGCGGCGGCATTATCGTCGAGCAAGACTACGGCGTCGGCGTCGCCGGCGCTGGTTCCTCCATTGATGTTCAGTGTGCCGATTACACCTGTCAGATCGCGAATACCGGAAAAGAACGGGCCAAAACCGGCATTGTGAAATAGATCGCTGCCGCCTTGTCCAAACAACGCGGTCGTGGCCGCGGTGGTATTGTTAATTTCAAAGTTATCGGAACTATCGTCGTCGGCGGGGACCCCGACGTCGCCGGCGACATTGCCAAAGAGTTGCAGAGTGGTAAGACCAGCGGCATTGATGGTCGCGTTCAAGCGGAAGGCATCCGAACCATTGCTTCCCATGAGACGGGCCGCGGTTTTGTTGGCAAAGCGGAAAGTCTCGAACGTCGCGCTATTGTCGACAACTCGGAGCGATGTACCGCCGGGAAGAGCGCCGCCATTTTCAATCGTCGCAAGATCCGCGGCGCCGGTATAAATCACATCGAAGATGGCTGCGGGGGTATCGGTATCGACCGGCTCCAGGCCGGTGAAGCTGACAGTCAGTTCATCGCCATTGGGTGCAAAAGTAGCGCCGGGGCCCGTGTTGCCGTCGCGGTCGAGAATCCAGGTGCCGGCGTCCTGGGTCGGGCCGACCAGATAGGTTTCGCGAGCCACGATGCCGCCATCGGTCTCCTGGCCGGTGATGACCAGCGTATCACCGGGAGGTCCGGAGGCTTCGGTCCCCACGGGACTGTTGGTGCCGCCGTTAAAGCGGACCAAGAGGTTGACGAGGTCGCTGAAAGCGCCGTTATCGACCGTGAGCGTATCATCCCCTGTCTGCCCGTTGAAGAGGAACGCAGCCGCAACCACCGTCAGCGGGCGATCAAACAGGATGGCCGGGCCGCCATCGAGCAAGCTGCGGAAGCGATTGGCCTGCGTGCGCGTGAGGACGAGCTGGTTATGGATCAGCGCGCCATCGTCGCCGTTGACCGTTAACGAGTTCAGGTTCGTGAGCAGGACCGTTTCGATGTTGACGTAGTTGAGGGGGCCGCCAATCACAAACTGATCATTGCCGTTCTGGACGACATCCGCGCCGCCGGCATTGAGGTTGAGCGAATCACCGACCACATGAGGACCACCGTCGACGTTGACGATGGCCGCCCCGGCAATCGGAGCGGCAACATTGAACACATCGTCGCCCGCCTCGCCGTTGAAGTTGTTCGTGCCGAGCAATCCGGAACCAGTGACGTTGAAAGTGTCATCTCCCCCGCCGGAGTTCACCGTCGTGATGACGTTGGCCGTGCTGGTCACGGTGAAGATGTTGGCCCCCGAACCGGTGTTCAGGGTGACGAGGTTGGTGGGGACGAGGCCGCCATAGGTCAGCCCGCCGAACCCGGCTGGGGTCGATCGCGTGATTGTGGTGTTGGTGATCGTGTAATCTGCCGCCACGGCCGCGCCCTGGGCGTTCACCGTGACGTTGGCCCCGAGGGCGTCGCCGTTGACGAAGACCGGGCCGGAAATGGTACTGATTAGGTTGCCCGTGCTGCCGATGTTGACGTTATCAAGGCCGCCGCCGGCGTTGATCGTGGTCGTGTTCGTAAACGCCGCAGCGAGTGGGCCGTTGGAGAAGCGGACGTTGATCGTATCGGCAGCGGTCCCGCCGTTGATGATCAAGTTCGGCGTGGTCAGGTCGGTCATTGTGCTCTGCGTATAGGTTTCGCCGTCGTCGCCGAGGTTGATAGTCAGCGTCGCGGTCGGCGACGCGAAGTCGGTCGTCTCGAACGTCGGAACGCCCGCAGTACTCTGCAAGCGGGAAAGGTTGTCGCCGGCGATGCCGTTGCCGATCAACTCGACCAGGTCGTCGCCATTGCCGCTCGGGAAATTGAAGATGGCGTTGACCGCGGTGCCAGTGTTGAGGATGGGGGCCAGGCCGGTGTAGGTGATGATCGAGCCATCGAGATTGATGTCGCCGTCGCTGGCATTGGTGTAGTTGTAGGTGTTGGTGGTCCAGACGCCCCCCTGGAGCACGAGGTTGTCGCCCGGGTTGCCGCCGCCGTTGTAGTTGAGGGCCACGCTGGACAAGGTGCCGCCGGCAAAATTGATCGTCATCGCGTCATCACCGCCCAGCGCATTAAACGTGAGCGAGCTGATGCCGGAAAATGGGATTGCGGGGCCGCCATTCAAGACAAAGCTGCCGCTGTTCGCGCCCGTGGCTGTCACGACGAGCGAGTCATTGCCGGCCGTGCCATTGACGAGGGCATCGTTACTGACCGTCAGCACCAGGTCGTCCAGACGCCATCCCACATCGGAAAAACTGCTGTCCGTGCCTTCACGAAAACGGAACTGCACATTGCTTCCCAAGGTCGAGGCGGGGAGATCGACCGTGGTCGTGATGAAGCCGCCGGAGTCGCCGGACCAGGCCTGGCGGCCGCTGATCGGACTTCCGAAGCTCGAATCGATCGTTTCGGTGTAGCCGCCGGTGACAAAGCTGCCGCCTGCCGCAAGAATGTCCGCGAAGGCGCCACCATTGATGGAGATTTCCAGCACGCCCCCATCGAACGTGTCTTCCAGGATGAAGTTGTTTTGGAAGGTGAGCTGCGGGAGCTGCGCCGTGGGGTTGTTGAAGACAAAGAAAGTCGGGGAGTCGAGCAGGTTGTCCCCGATGTTGCCGAGATCCGGGACAAATGCCGAATTAGGGGCCGAGGAGGAAGCCGCAGCATCGGTCACCCAGTTGATCCCCGACACGCCGCTGTTCGAGGTGGCCCAGCCGGCGGGCAGGGCGGGTGCCCCGACGCCGTCCCAGTTCTCGCTGAACATCACCGCCAGCAAACGGCGGTCTTCGAGTTGTTCGACTCGAAGTAAGCGGCCGCGAAATGGATTGCGTCGCGACTTGGAAGCGGTTTCCAAAAAAGAACGGCGCTTCTGGATCTGGGATGACGGGCGGCGGCTCACGTTGCGGCTCTTCACAGGTGGACTCCTCTAATGCGGGACATAGGCGGGAATCGCCAGTCAGAATGTATTGAATAAGAAAACTGCAGGACCGAATTACCGCCATAATCGTTAAAGGCGGTAATTCGGCAAGCTGGGTAAGATATTACTTCCCAGAAAATAGCGCAGTCAAGCAGCCAACGCGAGAATTACCATTTTTTTTCTAGGGTATACCCCAACCCTACAAAAACGCCGGGAAACCGGGTGCTGAGCACATGGATTGGGGGGGCGGTAGCGATTTGCGGCCTAGCCCGGATTATTCATTGCCGCTGTTATACCAGGGGTAAGTTGCTGGGAGAGCGGTTGGATTGTGGCCCGGATTGCGATGCGAGCGGAGTGCCCCCTTACCCCCAGTGGCGTGGGAGGTGAGAAAGTCGGATTGCGGGG
>SXOA01000134.1 GCA_005778405.1 Planctomycetaceae bacterium | reverse complement strand
ATCTTGGAAGACCTCTCCACCCTCGCCGCAAACCGACGGGACATGCAGGAAATGCTCTGTACTCCAAGGTTTGCTGAGCGCTTTGGAAGGTCTGCCGCCATTCTGCAATGGATCCGCAAGGAACAAGGCTCCTTCACCGACGCGGTGAAGAATCGCACCGGCCGCTTTGAAGCCGCGCACACGGGCACCATCTTCCTGGACGAAATCAACAGCACCTCCCTCCTGTTCCAGGTCAAGCTGCTCCGCGTCATTCAGCAACGGGAGTTCGAGCGGGTTGGCGACACAAACACCATCCGCGTCGACTGCCGCGTCATTGCCGCCAGCAACAAAAGCCTATGGGACGAGGTGGACTCCGGCCGCTTCCGCGAGGACCTGTATTGGCGACTGAATGTGGTCCCCATTGTCATTCCTCCGCTGCGCATGCGGCGCGAAGACATTCTGCCGCTCGTCACGCATTTTCTGGCTTACTATGGCGAGGAAAACGAAAAAAACGTCTCCCGCATCCATCCCCAAGCGATGCAGGCGCTGCAGGACTATCACTGGCCGGGCAATGTCCGTGAATTGCAAAACTATATGGAAAGGGCCATTGTCCTGGCGGACGGCGACGAATTGACGGTCGACATGCTCCCCGATGCCGTGCTCGGCAAGGGTGATCGCCGCAGTGGACGCATTCGCGGCGTGGATCTCGACACCCTGGTTTTTGAAGTGGTTCAGCAGGGAGTCTCCACGGCTGCCGCCGACGAGACGAACCTGCACGACAAAGTCGTCAACCGCGTCGAGCGCGAGCTCATTGTTCAGGTCCTGCAGTCCTGCAACAACGTCCAGACCAAAGCCGCTACTCGCCTGGGCATCAACCGCAACACGCTTCGGACCAAGCTGCAAGATTATGGCTTTGAGGCGAAAGAAGAGGGGTAGCGGGAGACGAAATCGGCCCGCACGGTTCTCCCAGCCCGCACAGCTTGTTGCGGCTGAACTTCAGCGTGCAGTCCGCGGGTGGAAACGTCGATTCAGAAGATAGCCCGCCTCCTCTTCCTGCTGTTTCCCACGGACGATTCCGTCCCGCCCGGCCTTGCACATGACTTCTTCGCTCCAGCGTGCCCATGCGATGCCTGCTGCGCTGCGGAACAGCCCGCCACTAGCGCTGGCACCGTCCGTTCCGGCGGCGCTGGGCTGGGAACTGGTGGGGCTTCTGGGGGAGGGCCGCTGGGCCAGAGTTTACTCCGCAAGAATGCCGGGAACGGTGGCCGCCGACTACGCCATCAAATTGGCCAAACCGCTGCCGCCAGCGAGGGAGTCGCCGCTCCATGCTCAAAGTCTGGCAATGCTCCGACGTGAAGCACGGATTGGCTCCTCTGTTTCGCACCCCAATCTCGTGCCGGTCCTGGACTGGCAACTCGGGGGCGAGCCGTTCATCGTCATGCCGCGGTTGGACGGTGGCACCTTGCGCACAATTCTCGAGCACCGCCGCTGGGAATACGGCTGTCTGATTGGTGGGGCGAAGTTCCTACCGCAATCCGTTTGGGTGGTGCGGCAAGTTGCGGCAGCACTGGCCGCATTGCACTTGGCCGGTTGGTTGCATGGAGATGTGAAGCCGGAAAATGTGCTGGTGTCACCTCGGGGACATGCCACGCTGATTGACATGGGGTTGGCGAGGAAGCTGGGCTCGCGGGAGTGTCAGGGAGGAGACCTTCTAGCAGGAACCCTGGCCTATGTTTCGCCGGAAACCTTTCTGCCGGTGGAGCTTAGTGCGGCCAGCGATGTCTACAGCCTCGGCGCGCTACTGCACGAGCTCCTCACCGGCCAGCCGATGTTTGCGGAAAAGGATCCGACCCGGCTCGCACTCTTGCACCTGCGGGAAGTCCCGGCCGACGTGTGCGAAGCGGCTCTCGATGTGCCGCCGGCGCTGGCCAGGTTGGTGCTGCGGATGCTCGCCAAAGAACCGCTCCGCCGACCGGCAGCCGGCGAGGTCGTGCGACAACTCACGCGGCTGGAAATCGAGCTCTTGGCGTCCGCGTAGCAATCTCCATCACTTGCTCGGAGGCTTGGAGGGTGCGGCGGGTGCCGCACTCGGCGGTGCCGTGGCTGTTGGCGGCACCACGGTTTCGATTTGCACGGCCTTCTTCCCCTTGAGGGCACCCGGAACCGCGTGAAATTTGGTCACACCTTGGACCGCGACATCGAGCGGCTGGCGAACGTCTTTGTCGGTCGTGATGATGTCGCCGACCCGCAGGCCCAGCAGATCATCGGTGTTGATTTTGGCATCCGCCAGGGTGACCACCACGTCCACCAGGGAGCGGTCGATGCGGCGGCTGATTTGCGCAATAGATTCCGCCGATGAAGTGCTCTTGCCGTAGGTGGCCCAGTTGTTGGACGTGAGCTTGCCGCTGATCCGCTCAATCGAATTGAATGGAATGCACATGTTCATCATCCCGCGCATTTCACCCAGAATGATCTCGAAACTGATCAGGATCACGACCTCGTTCGGCGGCACAATCTGCACCAGCTGCGGGTTGCTCTCGACTCGCTCCACCGACAACTTGAGGGGCAGCACGTTTTCCCAGGCATGCCGTAATTCGTTCAAAAAGAGCTGCGTGATGCGGCTCATCAAACGGAGCTCGATTTCCGTCAGTGGGCGGCGGACGATCGTGCCGGCTTCTTTTCCCCCGCCCAGCAGCCGGTCGATGATGGGATAAAGAATGGAGGGATTGATGTCGAGAATCAAGTTCCCTTCCAGCGGTTCCGCCCGCAGCAGATTGAAGCAGGTCGGGTTTTCCAAGCTGAAAATGAACTCGCTATAGGTGAGCTGGTCGACGCTTGTCAGCTTGACCTCGACAATGCTGCGGAGCAAGGCCGAAAGCTCCGCCCCAAAATTGCGACCAAAACCTTCGTGCAGCGATTGCAGAGCCCGCATCTGCTCCTTGCCCACGCGCTCCGGCCGCTTGAAGTCGTACGGCAACACGCGGTCGCGATGGCGGGCCGGCCCCTTGGCGGCCGCCGCCTGCTTTTGCGCACTGGCGCGAGCCGTCCCCGCCTCCATCGTCGTGAGAAGGCTTTCGACTTCAGCCTGGCTAAGTGCTTCTTCGGCCATGGGGAGTGTTTAGAGGTCAGAGGTTAGTGTTCAGTGTTCATTCGCCATTCGTCATTCGGACTTCGTCATTTTCCCTACTCCCTCACCTGTCCATCACCCAGCACCACGTACTTATACGTCGTCAGTTCCTTCAGCCCGCATGGACCTCGGGCGTGAAATTTATCCGTGCTGATGCCGATTTCCGCCCCCAAGCCGAGCTGAAAGCCGTCGTTGAAGCGGGTGCTGGCGTTGACCAGCACGGCGGCGCTATCGACCTGTGCAGTGAATTGCTGGGCGGCTGTCACGTCGCTGGTCACAATGGCGTCGGTGTGCCTGGACCCGTAGCGGCTAATATGCTCGATGGCTTCGTTTAGGGAAGCGACGACCTTGACCGAGATAATCGGGGCCAGATACTCGGCCGCATAATCCGCTTCCGTTACCGCTTTGGCGGCCGGAACGAGACGGCGAGTCGCTTCATCTCCTCGGATTTCGACCTCGCGGGCGGCCAACGCCTTGCCCAGCAGCGGCAGAAATTTGTCGGCGACTTTGGCGTGGACCAGCAGCGATTCGCAGGCGTTGCAAACACCGTAGCGGTGGCACTTGGAATTGACGACAATCCGCTCCGCCATCGCCAGGTCCGCGCTCGCATCCACGTAGACATGGCAGTTGCCCGTGAAATGTTTGATGACCGGCATTTTCGCTTCGGCCACCACGCGGCGAATCAGCCCTTCGCCGCCGCGGGGAATGGCCACGTCGATGTACTCGGGCAATGCGAGGAAATGGCTGACGGCATCCCGGTCGAGAGTTTCCACCAGATGCATCGCATCCGCGGGAAGACCATGCTTCTGGCCCACTTTCTGGAGGATTTTCACCACTGCTCGGCTGCTGTGGGCGGCTTCTTTGCCGCCGCGAAGGATGACCGCGTTGCCGCTCTTCACGCAGATGGCCGCGGCATCGGCCGTAACATTCGGGCGAGATTCATAGATGAAGAAGACCACCCCCAGCGGCACGCGGGTCTTGAGAACCTGAAGGCCATTGGGACGGACGGATGACTCGATGACTTCACCCACTGGATCGGGCAAGGCGGCAACCGCTTCCATGCCGACCGCAATTTCCTCAATGCGGCTCGTCGTCAGTTTCAGACGGTCAACCTCGGCAGGCGTCAGGCCGTAGCCGGGTGCAGCCGTGACGTCCTTCTCATTGGCCAGTAGCAGCTCGGAGGTGCGACTGCGGAGTGCAGCAGCCGATTCCTGGAGCCAGGCATTTTTTTGCACTTCAGGGAGCTGTGCCAACTCCACCGACGCCCGTTTCGCGCGCAGCGCCGCCTCTTTGCAGTAGTCGGACAGGCTAGTTTGAGAAGAGGCGGACATCGCTTGAGACAGGAGAATCAGGCAGTTTTTTGGGACTTTGGGGAGTATCGGGCAATTCGGAAAATGGGTCAACGTCGGACTGCCAGGTCCAAATTCCTTGCCTCCCGAACTGGACATCGATAAACTTTCTTCGAAGCCCACCGCAGCCCCTTCAGGGCACGGCGCGCCAGGATGCGTGCAGACGGCAGGATCGCCTTACCTATTGAAATGGACTCAATCGCTGCAATGCGACCATTTTTCTCCGGTCGCAGCGGTTGTAAGGATTGGCCGCCTCAATAGTTAAGTGCGGTTTTTTTGACGCCGGGCATTGCGTGACCTATATTCGAGGAGCCTGAAATTGCGCCCCGCAGATTTCCACGCTTGCCTCGACTACCATCCTGATTCCGCGCCGGCATCTCCTCGCTAGCATCCCGATTCTGCCCGGGAGTTTCCGTGGACGTTGCCGCGAGATCCCGGTGAGCTTGCAATGACCCGACTGCTGCTGTTTCGGTTCGCTTCGGCCTGCTTGTTTCTGGTGGCGTGTGCCGCCCCGCAACTCGCTCGCGGGCAAGAGTCTACGCCCCTTCCGGCCAAGGTTGCCCCGGAAGGGGATTTGGCCAAGGTTTTCGAGCTGGGTGCCCGCCTCGAGCGGGAACGTCGCTGGTCCGACGCGCTTACCCATTACGAAGACGCCAATCGCCACCATCCCAATCAGCCCGACATTCTCAAGAAGCTCTCGCTCGCCCGGGCTCATTACGACGTCTGCCGCCGCTATAGCGACAGCAGCTTTGCTGCGACCCTCCAGGGACTGTCGCAGCAGGACGCAATCGGTGTCTATGACGAAGTCCTGCTCAAGATCAACACGCATTTCGTCCACCAGCCCAACTGGCAGGAGCTGTTCAATCGGGGCCGGAATTCGCTCGAGGTCGCCCTGACCGAAGCCCCGTTCATCCAGCGGAACCTGGCCAAGCTCTCGCCCCAGGAAGTCGCTGCCCTCAAGCAGGAATTGCGGCGTCTGGCGGACACCGCGGTCATCAGCGACCGTCGCCGGGCCATCGACACCGTCCACTCCATCGCGGCGAACTTGCAGCAGAAATTCGGCCTGCAGGCACCGGCTGTCATTCTGGAGTTCACTTGCGGCGCGACCGGCTCGCTCGACGAATATTCCAGCTTCCTCACCAGCACCCAGATGGAAGAAGTCTTCTCGCAGATTGAAGGAAACTTTGTCGGCCTGGGAGTCGAACTGAAAACAGAGCCGACCGGCCTGAACATTGTCAACGTCATCACCATCGGCCCCGCCTTCGAAGCCGGCAGTCGGGCCGGCGACCGCATCGTCTCCGTGGACGGCAAAACTCCCCAGCAAGTCTCGTCCGACACTTTGGCGGACATGCTCCGGGGCGAAGAAGGGAGCCAGGTCCGCGTGGAGGTCACCGGCAAAGACGGCCAGACTCGCTCCCTCGTCATCGCCCGCCGCCGGGTCGAGGTTCCCAGCGTGGACGAGATCAAAATGATCGATGAGGAATATCACATCGGCTATTTCAAGATCACCAGTTTTCAGAAGACGACGCCGCGAGACGTGGATGCCGCCTTGTGGAAATTGCATGAGCAGGGAATGCGGAGCCTGGTCATCGATCTGCGGGGCAACCCCGGGGGCTTGCTCAAAGCTGCCGTGGACATCGCGGATAAGTTCGTGATGGACGGCATGATCGTCGCCACTCGCGGCCGCAGCCCACGGGAAGATTTTGACCACAAGGGGCAGGTTGTGGGCACCTGGCGAGTACCGCTCGTCCTCCTGATGGACCACGATTCGGCCAGTGCCAGTGAGATTCTGGCTGGGGCGATCCAGGACCATCGCCGGGGCTCCATTGTTGGCGAGAAAAGCTATGGCAAAGGCTCAGTGCAGGGGATCTTCCCGCTCACGACCACCGGCGTCGGCGTCCGCCTGACCACCGCCAAGTGGTACACCCCCGCGGGCCAACCCATCAGCGGCCACGGCGTCACCCCCGACGTCGCCGTCCGCACAGCCGCCAAGCCGGCAGCCGAAACCGAAGTCGCGGTCGCCGCAAACGGACCCCCTGCCGCCCCGCCGGAAGACGCCATCCTCCGTGCTGGCCTGCAGGTCTCGCGGGCCAATCTGAGCAAGAAATAGTTGCGGACGTTAGGTGTCCGAGAACTTGATTTCTTAAAAGAGTTCTTTTATGGGTTGGCCCATCGTCAGCGAAATTGGCCGGCCGAATTGATCTTCGACCAGGGCTCTGTGGTCAATGCCCAGGTGCCGATAGATGGTCGCCAGCAGATCGTGCGGGTCGAGCTTCCGCTGGCTGGGAGTTGCGCCGATGTGGTCGGTCGCGCCGATGACCTGCCCCATTGGCATGTTGCCGCCGGAGATCAGAATCGACATGGCACCTGGCCAGTGGTCGCGGCCGATGCGGCCATCGCGAAATTCCAGCCGTGGCGTGCGGCCGAATTCGCCGGTGACAATCAGCAGCACCCGCTTGTCGAGCCCGCGGGCAAACAGATCCTCAATCAGCGTGCTCACGACCTGGTCGAATTTTGGCAGCCGGGCGATCATGGCGGTTCGCAGGTCCCAATTCACCGCGTGGTCGTCCCAGTCGTAGGCGGCCGTATTCGGCCCGCTGCCAGGAGCGCGAACCGTTACGAATGAAATACCAGCCTCCACGAGCCGCCGGGCGGTCAGCACTTCCCGGCCATATCCGTCCCCGTATTTTTCCACCAGTCGCGGGTCCTCCTGGGAAAGATCGAAGGCTTTCTGGGCCTTGCCCGTGGTCAAGATTTCCACCGCCTGTCGATTGAATGCATCCGTCACGTCCATCACGCCGCTGGTGTCGACATCCCGCCGCAGACGATCAAAATCCTGCGCCAGCCGCCTCCGGTCGGCCATCCTCGCCGCTTCCAGGCTCAGACTCGCATCCCGCAAGCCGCCATTGATTATCGGAACGCGGTACATGCCGCTCCAAAAACCTTCCGAGACTCCGGCAGCATAGTCGGGCCCGTTAACCACCACGCCCCCCACCGCCAGCGCGGGGGGAAGGCCGGCCCTTTTGCCGCCGAGCATTCGCGTGACCACTGCTCCCACCTGCGGATAGGCCGACTCGTACCCAAAACCCGGCTTGAGCTTACCATAGCCCGAGAGAAACCGCCGATGTCCCGCAAAATGGTCCGCCTCGTCGTGGCAGACAGAGCGAATGAGCGTGAACTTATCCGCCAGAGAGGCCTGCTTCGGAAGGTGCTCGCAAATCTCCATTCCGGCGACCTTGGTTGGAATCGGCAAAAACGGCCCGCGAATCTCCGCGGCCGCCTGCGGCTTCATGTCATAAGTTTCGAGATGACTCGGCCCTCCATGCACAAACAGCAGAATCACCGCCGCGTCCTTCTTCGCCGCCCCCCCTTCCGCCTGCAGGCGCAGCAAATCAGCCAGCGCCAGTTGTCCCGCACCAAGCCCGCCCATGCCCAGAAACCCAGCCCGCAGCGCCTCGCGACGGGTAAGGGGCTGACGGGAGGAATGGGAAAGAAGTTGCAACATGGTCAACAGTCGTGCCAGGACGAAAACGGGGCGAATTATTACTCTATCGACATTGGTCAGCAAATGTCATGAAGTCGGCAGTTTTTGTTTCCGTGAGCAGCTTGCCTCACACTCATGCCGTCCGCTGTTCCGCCAGGCCGAGCTCCTCTTTCATCAAGTCGCGCATCTTGAATTTTTGGATCTTGCCCGTGACGGTCTGGGGAAAGACATCGACGAACTTGATGTGGCGGGGGACTTTGAAGTGGGCGAGCTGTTTCTTGCAGAAGTCGCGGAGCTCGTCCGCAGTGGCGGTGTGGCCGGACTTGAGTTTGATCCAGGCGGCGAGCTCTTCGCCGTATTTAGCATCAGGGATGCCGAAGACGGCGGCTTGCTCGACGGCGGGATGGGTAAAGAGGAATTCCTCGACCTCGCGGGGATAGAT
>SXOA01000133.1 GCA_005778405.1 Planctomycetaceae bacterium | reverse complement strand
CTCGGGCCCGGCCCACGAAAACGTCCACAAATATGCCGATGCCGATCGCATTGCCCGCACGCTGACCAAGGAAAAGCACTTTGTCGTCAATGAGAAGGACCACTCCGTCAACCTCACGGACGACGGCGTGCGCGAAGCGGAACGCCTGGCGGGAGTCGAAAGTTTTTATACCGCCGGCAACATGGATTGGCCGCATCTCCTCGACAACGCCCTCAAGGCGAACTACCTCTATCAGCGGGACGTGAAATACGTCGTCAAGGACGACAAGATCATCATCGTGGACGAGTTCACCGGCCGTCTCATGGATGGCCGCCAGTGGAGCGACGGCTTGCACCAGGCGGTCGAAGCGAAAGAAGGGGTCAAGGTCAAAGAAGAGACGCAAACCCTGGCCACCATCACGCTGCAGAACTTCTTCAAGCTGTACCACAAGATCTGCGGCATGACCGGCACGGCCATGACCGAAGCGGGCGAGTTCTACAAGATTTACGGCCTGGATGTTATTGCCATTCCAACCAACCGCAAGATGCAGCGGATTGAGCATCACGACGCAATCTATCGAACCGAGCGGGAGAAGTTCATTGCCGTCGCCGACGAGATCGAGCAGACGCACAAGTTCGACATTCTCCTCATGAACAAAGGGGATGACCTGCAAGGGACCATCCTCAAGGAAACCGACGACACGGTTGAGTTTCAGGCTCACGAGAGCAAACAGCGTGATGTCATCGAACGAACCAAAATCAAGCGAATCGAGCGCAAGGGGCGGCCTGTCCTGGTCGGCACCGTGTCCATCGAAAAGAGCGAGCGGCTGTCGTCGCTGCTCGAAAAACGGGGCATTCCGCACGAAGTGCTCAACGCCAAACACCACAAGCGCGAAGCGGAAATTGTCGCGCAAGCCGGCCGCCTGAAAGCAGTGACGATCGCCACGAATATGGCGGGCCGCGGAACGGATATCGTTCTAGGCGGAAATCCCGAAACGATGGCCTGGGCCATTTTGCAGGACAAGTATCCCACCCGCCTCGACGTTCCTCCCCCGGAATGGGACACCCTGGTCCGCGAGATCGACGAGCGGGAGAAGATGAAGGAGGAAGGGAAGGTCGTTAAGGAACTGGGTGGGCTGCATGTCATCGGCACCGAACGGCACGAGGCCCGCCGCATCGACTTGCAGCTTCGCGGGCGCTGCGGCCGACAGGGAGATCCCGGATCCAGCCGCTTCTTTCTGTCGCTGGAAGACGACTTGATGCGAATCTTTGCCGGGCCGTGGGTGAAGATGATTCTGGACAAGCTCGGCATGCAGGAAGGGGAGCGGATCGAAAGCCGTATGGTCACGCGGCGAATCGAAGCCGCGCAGAAGAAAGTGGAAGAGCGGCACTTCGAGGCCCGCAAAAACCTGCTTGAATATGACGAAGTGATGGACATGCAGCGGAAGCGAGTCTATGGCTTTCGCCAGCAGATTCTGGATGGCCGCAACTGCCGCGAAGTCATTCTGGAAATGGTCCGCAAACAGATTGAAAGGAACCTGACGGAATTCATGCAGAAGGACTTTGGGACCGCCAGCTTCGCCGCCTTCGCCAGCAACCGGCTGACATGCTCGCTCGAGGCCAAGGATTTCCGCGGCATGGAGTTCAGCGAAGCCGATACGTACGCCAAGGAGCGGGCCGAACGGGACGCGGAAACCGCCGTGCAGGATTCGCTGGACGAAAACCTTCCCGGGGACGAGGGGGATGAAGAATCCCAAGCCGATTGGAACTGGGATGCGATGTCCAAGCTGGCCGAGAGCAAATGGGGAGTCAAGGTCAAAGACTGGGACCTCAAAAAAATCGGACGCGATAATGTCGGCGAGTACCTGCTCGACATGGCCCGCAAGGCGATCCAGGCGGTTGATCTTTCCGAAGGCAAGGTCTACTTGGGGGACGATTTCCAGCATCGTTTTGCCGCCACTTGGGTGCACAACAAATTCGGCATCGAGCTGAAGCTCGAGGAAATCCTCTCCCTGGACGCAGCCGGCCTGAAGAAATTTGTCACGGAGAAAGCCGAAGCGGCTTATGACGCGAAAGAAGCGGAATATCCCGCAATGGCGGGCCTTTATCGTTATCTGACCGCGAGCGGCGGGAAGCACCTGCGCCTCGATGGCGAAGGGCTCATGGCCTGGGCCCGGCAGCGATTCGAAATCGAGCTCGACTCCAATGATCTCAACGGCAAGACCCGCGACGAGCTGTTCGCGATCCTTGCCAACCACAGCCGCCAAAGCGCGAACAAGGCGGATGGGGCCATCCGCGAAGTGAAGAAAAAGGTCGTGGACGTCTTCAGCGGAGCCGATCCCAAGCGTTCCCTGCGGGCCAATGACACCAGCCGCGGCTCGCTGGAATCGCTCGTCCAGTGGTGCAAGGCGGAATTGCGTTTGGACCTGCCGGTCGAAGAGCTCGAAGAGTTGAACCGCGAGGAGCTGGAAATCAAGCTGCTCGGCGGCGTTGAAGACCGTTACCGCCCCGAGATGCGGCGAATGGAGCGTTCGCTGCTGTTGCAGATTGTGGACAACACTTGGAAAGACCATCTCTACGTCATGGAAAAGCTGCGGAGCTCGGTCGGGCTCGTCGGCTATGCTCAGGTCGATCCCAAGGTCGAATACAAGAAGGAAGGGATGAAGCTCTTCGAGCAAATGTGGCAATCCATCGACCGCGAAACCACCGACCTGGTCTTCAAGATGGAGCGGCTGGACGAAGACTTTGTCGGCTCGACGTGGGTGGAGACCAGCGCCACGCACGCTTCGCCGGTAGGTGCCACCGAAGAGTATGGCCAGACGCAGGAAGAGAACGCCAGCGCCGGACAGGCGGACGTGAAGCCCGAGCCGATCAAGAACCGCGGCCCCCGCGTCGGCCGCCACGCCCCCTGCCCCTGCGGCAGCGGGAAAAAGTACAAGCAGTGCTGCATGCGGTTGCAAGGTCGGCAGCAGGACGTGGCTTAGCTGCCGGCACACTTCTCGTTTCCACGTGTGATGTGCCTTCCGCCCACGGAGTGAGCGGACTACTTTGGTGCGGAAGGATGCGCGGATGGGTTATCTGCTGGATCTGCTCTACCTGGCGGCGATCGTCGTCGCGTCGCCCTATTTGCTTTATGCCGCCATTCGTTACGGCAAGTACCGCGAAGGGTGGCGGCAGAAGTTTCTGGGAAGCGTGCCACTCCGTTCCGGCAAGAACAAATGCATCTGGCTGCATGCAGTGAGCGTAGGGGAGGTCAATCTGCTCGCGCCGCTGATTGCCCGCTGGGACGCGCAATTTCCCGATTGGGAATGCGTCATCTCCACCACCACGCTGGCGGGCTACAACCTGGCGCGCAAACGGTATGCTCCTCGCACTGTGTTCTATTGCCCTCTGGACTTCACTTGGAGCGCCCGACGCGCCATCCGCCGCATCCGTCCCGATCTGCTGGTGCTGGCCGAGCTGGAACTGTGGCCCAACCTTGTTTCGGCCGCCAAGAGTTTCGGCGCGAAGATCGCCATTATCAACGGCCGGCTGGGGGACAAGAGCCTGCGGGGCTATCAGCGGATTGGGTTTCTCACCCGCTCCTTGCTGGAACAAATCGACCTGATCGCCGCTCAAAACGAAGAATATGCCCAGCGTTTCCGCCAGCTTGGCGCGCATCCGGCGGCCGTCGCCGTTACCGGCTCCATCAAATTCGACGGCGCACTTTCGGACAGGCACAATTCCACAACGAAACGACTGGCGGCACTCGCCAGTATCCAGGCGACCGACCATGTCTTCCTGGCGGGGAGCACTCAGGAACCGGAAGAGTCGCTCGCGGTCAAAGTCTTTTCCAAGCTCGTTGAGAAGCATCCCCGCCTGCGACTCATTCTCGTTCCGCGCCATCCCGAACGCTTTGACGAAGTCGCCCGGATGCTGGAAAAATGCGGACTGCCGTGGCAGCGCCGCTCCACGATTGAATCCACCGGGCTGGACCCATGCGCGCGCATTCTGCTTGTTGATATCATCGGCGAGCTGGCCCATTGGTGGGGGGCGGCGCAGATCGCCTTTGTCGGCGGCAGCCTGGGAAGTCGGGGCGGCCAAAACATGATTGAGCCAGCGGCCTATGGAGCGGCTGTTTCGTTTGGGCCAAACACCTGGAATTTCAAGGACGTAGTCGCCATGCTGCTGGCCCGCGAGGCGGCGGTGGTGGTCAAGGGCGGCGCTGAACTCGAAACCTTCGTCCGCCGCTGTATAGAAGATGCCGCCTTCGCCGCTGGCCTGGGCCAGAATGCCCAGTCACTGGTCCTGTCGCAACTTGGCGCCACCGACCGGACCGTGGAGCTCCTCAGCAGGTTAGTCGCCACGGATGCGACCACTCGCCGAGCGGCTTAATACTCCGGCACCGGTTCGTTGCCGTCGATCGTGGTCATCGCGCGGATATCATCGGGATCCACATTTTCCCGCAGGAAGCGGACTTCGCCGGTGCTGAGCAAAACGTTGATACCGCGGAGGTGATTCCCCCCGATATCCGTGCCGATGTCGAAGCCTTGCTGACCCTCCTGCAAATCGCCGGGCTGCGTCCAGCCGATGGCGGTGTCCTTCGCCTCAAACACGTAGATTGTCTGCCTCTGGTCGTCGCTGATCTGCCTGTGGTGGATGGAGGTCGCGCCGGGAAAAGCGGATTGCTTGCCGACATAAACGAGGTAATTGGTATCGTTCTCGTTTTCGGTCTCATCGTGCTCGTCGGCAGGGCAATGATAGACGGCCGGCATCTTGGCGGCCACGAGCATGTTTTGCTTGGAATCCCAGCCTTCGGCCATGTTGTACTCGCCATACAGAGCTTTTTCCTCCGGCCCAAAAAACGGCAGGATGAGCACTCGCCAGCTGTGCATGCGGTTGCCGTCCTTGTCTTCCACATAGGCCGGGGGGAGGGTGCCGTATTTATCTTCGTAGGCCATCAGAGCCACGCCAATCTTGCGCAGATTCGCCGCGCACTGCCGGCGTTGCGAGCCGGCCCGCGAGTATTCCAGCACCGGCTGGAACAGGATGGTGAGCAGCGCAAGGAGAGCGACGGTGGCCGCCACGCCAATGAGAGTCAGGAACAGAAACCGGCGTCGCGGGCTGATCTGCGGCATCCCCGGATAGGCCGAGGCGGGAATCGCCGCTCCCGCCGGACCAGCCGGGCGGGGAGAGGCGAACCGAGGCACGACAATCATTCGCCCGCAGCCAATGCAGGGACCACTGTGCCCCGCGAACTCGTCATCGACGAGCGTCAGTTCACCGCAGTGGGGGCAGGCGAAGGGGAGGGGCATGGGCAAAAACCAAATTCGAAATCCGAATGGCGAATGACGAATGGGAAAACACTACTTGGTGGCTGAAAAGTCTTTGATGATTTGGACGTATTGGCGGGCGAGGGATTCGATTTTGTTGAGGTCGCCGGAGGCGACGACTTTGGGGTCCACAAGAGAGCTGCCGACGCCCAAGGCGCACGCGCCGCAGCGGAGGAACTCGGCGGCTGTATCGAGGTTCACTCCGCCGGTGGGCATCAGGCGGATGTGAGGCAAGGGACCGTGCAGGGCTTTCAGATATTTGGGGCCGGTGATTTCGGAGGGGAAGATTTTCACGATGTCCGCGCCGGCTTGCCAGGCGGTAACGACTTCCGTCGGGGTCAGAGCTCCGGGCATGACGACCTTGCTGTACCGTTTGCAAAGCTCAATCACAGCGACATTGACGGCCGGCGAGACGATGAACTCGGCACCGGCCAGGATGGCCGCACGGCACGTTTCCGTGTCGAGGACTGTCCCCGCCCCGAGCAAAATGCGGCTGCCGATGCGGTCGGCCACTTTTTCGAGGACGCGAGTTGCTCGCGGGACCGTGAAGGTGACTTCCATTACTTCGACGCCGCCGGCCAGCAAACTTTCCGCCACATCGACCAGCAAGTCGCCATTTTCCGCGCGGATGACAGCGACAATCTTGTGGTCGAGTACCCGCTGCAAAGACGCGATTCCAGACATGATCCACCGCTCGGCGTTTGAATTCACCCGCCACTGCGGGCGTTCGCTTCCAAAATGCCGATTCTAGCGGACAGGGGCGGCCGGCGGCTATGGCTTGGTGGGGGCAGCGGGGGCGGCGGGAACACGGATGGGGATGCGTTTTTGAACCGTCCCCACGCCATTTGGTCCCTGCACGTCGACGAGCAGATAGTAATCCCCTTCTTCGGCCGGCAACTGAATGTTCAGCTCCGCTTCTCCCTTTTCATTGGTCGGAAGGATAGGCTGCCAGAGGAGCCCAGCCGACCGTGCTCGCTTGTCGCGCTGGGAATCGGCCAGAACCGACTTCGCGGCAGCCGGCTTGGCGGGAGATGGATTTGCGGGAGATTGTGCTCCGCCGCTTGCTTTGGATTCGACGGCATCCTTGGCCGATTCGCCGCGGCTGGAATCACTCTTGCTGTCTTGATCACCCTGTTTCTTTCGGTCTTCAATCGCTCGCGACTTAGGGCCGTCGGGGGCTGGCTCGTTCGGCCTGGATGCTCCCAACGCTGGCTTAGGCGGGGCCGCCGACATAGGTACGGGCGGTGGAAAGGCACCGGGCCGTCCACCCGCCATGGGACCAGCAGCTTCCGAGAAAACAGCAGGAACCTTTTCCGTCTCGGCGACACTTTCCACCGTGCTATTTTCTGAGGGGGCGTCCAGCGCGGCCGAAGGTGGAGACGCTTCGCCGGCGCGAGCCATCGGCCTGAATTCGCGTGGAGAGTCTATCCCTGAAACCCGGACATCACGCGCGAGCGCCACTGTTTTCGCAGCCTGGCGCCGGGCGGAACCGCCCCCTAGTAACCAAACCGAGCCAACGGCAAAGCTGCCCGCGACGACGACCATTGCGGGAACCCAGACTTTGGCCTGAGCGGGACGATGCAGCATGGCCAAAAGACCAAACAGCAGCAGCGCGGCAGCGGCAACCATTAGCACCAGGCGGCCAATCATCTGCCGGAAATTCACTTTTGCGACCGCAGCAGCCGTTTCCTCGGCTTGCGCAGCCTGATGGATGATGGCATCGTTGGAACCCAGGAGGATTTCCTCGGGCAATGCTGCCTGCTCCGCCAATGCTGCGCTATTGAAATATGAGAACGATTCGTATTCGTCGCGCGCCGCCCGGTCTTCTTCGAGCAGGCGATCCTGTGGGTCAAAAGGAGCCGCTGGCGTTTTATCGGATTCTTTCCTCAAACCACCTGGTCCTGCCAATGATGGCGGCTCTTGTTTGGCAGCCAGCTCAGCGGGCTTGTCCGAACCACTCTGGGCCTTCTTGAATTTGCTTTCCCGTTCCAGGGACTCTCGTACCAGCTCTTCGTTCTTTTGGGCGTTGTCTTTCTTGCCTTCCTTCGTGTCCGCAAGCTTGGCCGCGACACCCTTGCCGCCGCCAAATCCGCCGCCCCCCCCAATTCCACCTGCAACACCGGGAGCGGGAACCTCGCCATCCTTTCCTCTCGCCGCCCCCTCTTCGTTTGCCGCAAAGCGACCGGCTGGTGCCGGACCAACCGCCAAGGCATCGACGGCATTGGCGGCTTCGGCTTTCACAATTCGGGCCGAGAAATTGGACCGGGGCACCGCGTTGCCATTCTGGTCCATGGCAATCAACGTGACGTTCAACTCTTGCTGGGGGGAGAAGACTGTGGCTTCCTGCCGGATGTCGATATTCATTTCGCGGGAGCTTGCCCGCCGTACGAGTTGCCGATAAACCGGCTTGGGGGGCTGCACGGATTGGTCATACAACGTCACGTCCAGCTCGCCGCTTGCTTCGGGAGGCAGCGTCAGGCTCAGCTGCGATCTTGTCATCACCAACTGCTTATTTTCCGCCACGCCATTGGTACCTTCCGCCAGCTCGGGGCTGTTCTTGGTCGCGCGACTTTCCAGAAGTTTGGCCTCGGCCGCTTGGTCGTCATTCGGCGTAAAACCCTTATATTGCTGGGTTGCAACCGGAACGCTCGCCTGGCGAACGACGACGAGCAAATCCAGGTTGGCCAGTTCGGCGGGAACCTGCACGAATAGCGCTTCTGGCTTCGATTCGACAGTTTTCTCCAATTGTTCGCTGAAGCGGTGGTTACCACTTAAACCTGCCTCGCCTTGGTCCAATTCTCCTTGCATACGCAGCGGTACTCCGGCAACTGGTGCCCCCGCCGGCGGAGCGGGTGCCTTGGCCGCATAACCGGCTGGCGCTTCCGCCGGAGCAGGAAGCGGCGGCCCGGCAGGCGTGGCAGCGGTTGCGCCGCCACTACGAGCCATCTCAGTTTTCTCTTTCTTAGCAAGCGTCGAGGCCATGTCAGACTTTTTGGTTTCCTCGTCCGCCGCTTCTGCCTTCGCCAAAGAGTCAATCTGGCCCATCATGTACAAATGCCGGTTGTGGTTCGCCATCCCGGCGCGGCGAGCACGGATGCCCGACATTTCTGAGTCAAGGCCAACCGCGACCCGGTCCACATCCACTGCTGTTCCCGATTGGCGATTCACACCTACCAAGGTGTAATAACCGGCGGTGGCGTCGGCCGGGATCGGAAACTCACCCGTCACAATGCCAGCCTCCGGGCGCAATTCGATGACCGCCGGCTGGATTTCTCGCCCATTCTGCGCCACCAGTTTGTAGTCGTCGGCGGGTACCGCGGGCTGATTGGAAAATGTGCCCCAGGCATGAACCCAAAACCGGAACGTCTCGCCCGGTTGATACGACTCCTGCTCCAACTGCACGTTCCTCGTGACCGGCTCTGGCTTGGCGGCGAGCTGCACTACGACCTTGGGAGAAGTCTCGGCCCATTGCAGATTGTCGCGATCGGTTTCCTCAGCATATTTTTTCTGGGCAAAGCGAGCCGATTTGTCACTCTGTGCTTGTACTTCCAAAACCGCTCCCGGCTGGACGGCAGAGCCCAACAAGCTGAGCTGGGCCTCGCCGGACTCATCGGTCTGTACCTCGTCTCGCAGCACAACGCTGCCGTCATGCATGACGTCATAACTAACCGCAGCGCTAACCGGTTCACCGCGTCCGTTCGTGGTGACGACCTTCAGGCTTTGCGACAGACCGCTTTGCATAGGCTGTCTGGCGTAAACCGAGGCGACAATGCTGTCGGGTGGAGACGAGGCCATAAACTGCGTGGGAGCATAGAGTCCGTAGCCAATCAGCGCGATTAGCGCGGTCGCTGCCAGCGCCGCCAGCCAGTTCGCGGTGCGATAGGACGGGATAGGGAAGGACTTCTTTCCAGAGCGGCTGGATTTGGCGGAGTGGGCAGAAGTTTTCCCTGGTTCCGCATGACTTTTTGTCGCCGGTTGAACTTTGCGGCCATCGTCGGGCACTGAGAGACTGACCGATTCATCCTCTACCTTCGCTGCCGATGCCACCAAATCAGCCTGCAAGCGCACTTCCGCATACAGCCGGGCCGCGGCGGGGTCCGACTTGATCTGCTTGTGCAGAGCGGCGACCTCGTCGGCCGTCAGCAGGCCGTAGCACAGATCCCACATCTGCTCGCGGAGTGTTTCGTTCTCGTTCATCGGTCACACTTCTTGTTGACAAAGGCTCTTTGCTTAGCCCTCGCGTCCACGCGGGGACAGCACCGCGTGGACGCGGTGGCTAAGCAACTTCCATTGCCTCCCTCTTATTCCGCCAGCACTTCCCGCAGCTTGCTCAGCGCTAGCCGCATTCTCGTCTTCACGGTTCCGGAGGGGACGCCGATCTCCTCGGCAATCTCCTCGTACGTTAACTCACCATTTTGCCGCAGCAGGAATACTTCCTGCTCCTCGGGACGAAGCTGTTTGAGCGCCTGCCGCAAACGGCTGAGGCGTTCATCCTGCTCCACGAGCAAGTCCGGTCCGTCCTCCTGGCTGGCAATCATGGATTCGTCTTCACCCATCGACTGTCTCTTTCGCCGCCACGCCGTCTCGCGGATGTCCCGCCCGGTGTTCAGGGCAATGCGAAAGATCCAGGCCTTCAAGTTTTGTACTTCGACTAGCTTTTCATGGCTGCGCCAACATTTCACAAACGCTTCCTGCAAGGCGTCGCGGGCGTCTTCCATATTGCCCACCAGGTAAAACAGCGTCCCCAGCAGCTCCGCCTGATACTGGGCAAACGCCTCCTCCAGCGCAGCCGCATCGCGGGCGCGCGGCTTAATCGCCGCGGCCTTCGGGGGGGCCTTGCTTTCGGGTGCTGTCACAGCCGTGCCTTCTCTGAAGGTTAGACGGAGCGGTGGGGCGGACAGATTGACGCTGGTTAGTGTTTTTAGCAGAAATGGGGCGTTTATTTGCCACCGCGTATGCTGGCCTTCCATTTTATGCTGATTTTCGAGCGGCGTAAACATTTGGTAGCAAATGGTTTACGTGCCAGCCAGCAGATTGTTTCCTGGAAAACGGCACCAGGCGGGCGGCAGTTTTTTGCAGCCTCCCCTGCGCGTTCTGTCCGCGGATTACGCTTTATGACCGGAGGGACAATCCCATGAATGAACTCGACCTGTTTACTGCCGCCCTGGCCGTCGCAAATTCGGCGGAGCGCAAAGCCTTTCTGGACCGGGAATGTGCGGGAAATCTTCCCCTGAGGGAACGGCTCGCCAAGTTAGTTGAGGCGCACCTTCAATCCCACCCGTTGCTGGACCAGCCCGTTCCGGGAGGACTGGGACAGACGCAAGCGTTCATTCCCAGTGAGCAGCCCGGCGCGATCATCGCCGGCCGCTACAAGTTGCTCGAAGAGATTGGCGAAGGAGGGATGGGGACGGTGTGGGTGGCGGAACAGACCGAACCGGTTCGCCGCAAGGTGGCCCTCAAGCTCATCAAGGCGGGCATGGACTCGAGGTCCGTCCTGGCCCGGTTCGAGGCGGAGCGGCAGGCGCTGGCCGTGATGGACCATCCCAACATCGCCAAAGTGCTTGACGGCGGGCTGACCGAAACGGGCCGGCCCTACTTCGTGATGGAATACGTCAAAGGGGTGCCAATCACCGAATACTGCGACGCCACGCGGCTCAGCGTTCAGCAGCGGCTGAACCTGTTCGTCCAGGTCTGCCAGGCGGTCCAGCACGCGCATCAAAAGGGGATCATCCACCGCGACTTGAAACCCTCCAACATTCTGGTCGCACCCTACGACGACCTGCCGGTCCCCAAGGTCATCGACTTCGGGCTGGCCAAGGCGATGCACCAGTCATTGACCGAGAAGACTCTGCACACCGCGCATGAGACGGTACTCGGAACTCCGCTCTACATGTCCCCTGAGCAGGCGCAGCTCAACAATATCGATGTGGACACCCGCTCGGACATTTATTCGTTGGGAGTGCTGCTCTACGAACTGCTCACTGGGACAACGCCGCTGGAGAAGCAGCGTTTCAAGGAAGCCGCCTGGGATGAGGTCAAGCGCATCATCCGCGAGGAAGAACCGCCTAGGCCGAGCATGAGAATCAGT
>SXOA01000132.1 GCA_005778405.1 Planctomycetaceae bacterium | reverse complement strand
GTGGCGACACTCAGAAGGACCGTGCACATAGTTCTCATGCATGATGAGAGGTTTAGCCGGCAAGCTTCGCGGGGAGCTTCGCATCGGCAGTCTGCCAAATTGAATTTGATAGAACCCTTCCGGGACTTTGCCAGAACCGGAAGGGTTTTTTTATGCGCCGATCAAACAGAAGATGCGAGTGGCATTGCTGCTCTTAATGCCCGGCTGGCGAACTGGCCCATGTTTGGTACATTCGTGACTTCAGCCAATCGACCTCTCATCGACCCCTTGCAGCAGGATCGCTAGTGACCACGATTGCCGCACTACCGGAAATCCACACTCCCATCTCCGGCGTCGCTCCGTCGAGCATCAGCGAATCGACGATCATGACGGTTTGGCCCTCCAATGCCGCGTATGGCATAGGCAAACTCCTCGGGACGCAGTACGCGATGAGGTTCCCAGATATCTACATCTTCCGGATTGGCAACCTGATTGCCTTGCTCTCCATTCCGATTGCCTTAGCGATTTACCTGTTCCGCATCGCGCCCTTCGTGGGTCAGCGTTATACCGTGACCAATCGCCGCGTCATCGTGCAGCGGGGAATCCAGGCCAAGAATGACCGGAGCGTGGACCTGGACCGGTTCGACAGCGTGCATGTGGAAGTGCTTCCCGGCCAGTCCTGGTACAACGCCGGTGACCTCGTCTTCAAACTCGGCAATGTAGAAACCTTCCGCCTGGAAGGGGTGTCGCGCCCCGAATCGTTCCGCCAGGTCATTCTCAAGGCCCGCATGGCGCATGCCGGAGTGAAGCGGAGCGGCAGCCGATAGTCGACCCCCACCCCGGCCCTCTCCCAACGGGAGAGGGAGGTTAAAACGACTGCTGGCCAAATTGGACGGGGAAGACGCGGTAGACACCGTTAGTCATGATCAGCTCGATCAGGTCGTCTGTCCGCTTGATGGAGGACTTGGGAACCAGCACGATGTCGCTGTCCCGCAGAAAGATTTCATCTGCCGGCGTCGGCCGGGTTCCGTAGACCGCCCCGCGAATGTCAAGCTTCGTGGCAATCAGCCGCCAATCTTCGGCCCGGCGGAAGACGACGACCTGGCGGAGATTGCCGCCGTTGTTAATCCCGTTGGCCATGGCGAGAGCCTGCATGACCGTGGTCGGGCGGTCCATTTGAAAGCGGCCGCCGAGTTTGACATCGCCAAGCACATACATGAAATGGGGCGCCCGCTGGACCAGGATCGGAGTGATTTCCAATCCTTCCACGTACTCGGCATAGCGGGCGTTGATCTCCGCGGCCAATTCGTCGAGCGAAAGTCCTTGAGCGGGGACCTTGCCGATTTTCGTGAGCGAAATGGTCCCGTCCGCAGCCACTTTGACTTGCTGTCCCTGCCCGCCGGCGTTAAAGCGGTTGTTGACCGCGGCGAGCAGGTCGTCGAGGCGAGTGTTGGTCTTCACCGGCGAGACAGTGAGGTCAAAGATCTTGTAGAACTCTTTGTACTTCTCTTTCAGGAGCGCGGTGAGCTCGGGAATGGTGAGCCGGACGGCCTGGACCTGGTCGAGCAGCATCAACGTAACGGAGCCGTCCGGTTGCACGACGACCGTCCGATTGAGGTTGGGATCGACCAGGGATTCGATCTTCAGCTCGTCGCCGGCCTGAATGCGATACTGCTTGCCGCTCTGATAGCGAGTGGCGACGTAGCGAAATTCGATCAGGTCGTCGACGCGCACCAAATAGACCGGCACATCGGGATTTCGCGGAGGGCCGATATATTCCCCTTGGCCAAGGTGCTGCCAGGGAATTCGCCCCCACTGATTCCAACGAGTCTCGCCGCAGCCGTCACCGAAGTTGCAATCCACACCGTCAATCCGCCGATCGCACGCGCTGCCACAGGAGTGCACGCCGGCGAAGGGGCCTGAGGGATAATCAGTATTACCACCCGGCGGCAGTTCTTCTTGTGCCTGGCAAAGCAGGATGGTTGGAGTGTGTGGGGTTGGCTTCCAGCCTGCCTTCCCTCCGAACGAATCGGATTCGCTGGCAGATTTTCCTGCCGGCGAATGAGTCATTCTCGTTGCCACTGACGACGTCCGTAGTATCATCGCCACCATCGCCAATGCGAGTGCCGAACAAACAAGAGCGGTGAGCCGAGATGTAAAGGACCTCATGGGTTCACCTCTTGATGCCAAAGGGAGAGATCCACGTTTCCTTCTGCATGGGGCGGCTGTCGGCGGAGCGCTGGTCGCCTTTTGTGCTGGCCAAAGCCCCGATCGCCTTTGTGGGTGGAGCGGTTTGATTCCCCGCGAAAACCTCAGGGCTGACCCACTCGACCTTCGGCCGCGGCCCCCCTGCCCCGCCGGAAAGCAACTCCACCTGTTTGCGGGCGTGGACAGCCAGTTTGGCTTCCCCCAACCGATCATGTACCGCGGCCAGATGGTGCCAACCCTCTGGGTTCGACATGGTACCGACACTATGGAGCAGTACGCGACGGGCCTCTGCCAGTTGGCCAATCGTCGTCAGAATGTCTCCCAGTTCATTGGCCGCTGGATAGTTTCGGCGGTCCACCGCGAGCGCCGCCTGCTGGAAGACCATGGCCCGAGCCAGAGTGGTTTGCTGTTGCGTTGATCCATCTCCCATTCGCGATTGGAGCTTTCCCATGTTGCACAGCGAATGCGACGCCACCGATTGGCCACCAGCGGCAATCACCAATTGCCGCTGGGCGAAGTTGTAATACTGCTGCTGGGCGGCAACTGCGGACAGGTCTTCCGTGCTTACACTCCGCAAGGTTGGCGTGCGATGTCCAGCCACGACGAGCGGAACGCTGATCGTCGAATCCTCATTGGACCGCGACTGGAAATCACCTGCTTCCCGCAACGCGGTGAGAGCACTGGCAAGTGCCGCGGTATGTTCCCCATTGCCTCGTTGCAAATCCAGAGCTTCGGCAACCATTCGCAGAGACTGGATCGTGAGGTTGCGAGCCAGATAATAAGCCCCGCGACGAGCCAGCGTCTCCGCCTGGCGATTGAGCTGGGCGGCTTGCTGCAGGACAGGGCGCAAAGACTCAGCATCGCCCGCTGGAGACCGCCCTGGTTTCGACTCACCGGCATCTTCAACCTCTACCGGAGCCAGACGCCGAATGCCGGGGACTTGTGTCTCCGCCTGCTCCTCCGCTGGTCCGTAAACGCTGGCTTCATCCTGTGTGATGGGCCCTACGTCGTCGCTCTCGTCGGCGGGAAAACCAGCCGGCACTTCGCCGCGAGCGGCAACCACTGCAGAGGGGACCGGCGAAACGCCTTCTGAAATCACCAGCGGACGCGGCTCACGCGGTTGATGGGAAGACGCTGCGGCCAACTCGGGTACCACCCGTCGCACAGGCGCAAGCGGCGTCCCCTGTTGGTGGCGAGCCACGACGACAACCATCACCACGGCCGCCAGAATGACGACGGCGTAGAGCGCTTGCGGACTTCGCTGCGGCTGGGGCATATCTCATCCGTGAGAAAGTGGCGGGCATCCTCCCGCGGCGCGCGGCCCATCCGCGCTGTTCCTTCCATCGTCCGCCATGCCCAGCCGATTGCAGCGAAATAGCCGGTGATAGCGGCAGCGGCAGGCTAGGACGAAGGCACATCCGGCATATCCGGCAGGAGCAGCATTTCAACAAGGATTCAGGCCGTACAACCTCTATAGCTTACGCAAAACATAACTGGACTTGACGCGCTGTAGGCGTTCACCAGATTCCTTCCTCACCGATCAATCCCGACAACATCGTAACTAAGCCAACAACGGCAAAACCAATCGCCCACAAGTTGAAGCGTCCGCCCAATCCCAAGACGAGCGATATCCCACCACCTATCAATAGCATCAGGGCACCGCTTCCAACTCTGGCCCAATCAAATCCCCAACGCATTCCCATGCCAGATTCTCCAGCACCAAGACTTTGATTTCCCCCTCCGATTTCGCCAAATGACAAGCTAGTGGGACGCATGGTGGTTGTCAACAAATTCTGCGCTTTCTCCTGTTCACGGAGTCTCACGCAAACTTGAGCCTGAGCTGCCGCCCGGCGGAAAGCAGGTGGGCGTTGTGGCCGAGCTTCTGCAGCCGGCCCACGAAGCTCTCGGGTCCGTGTGTGCAGTAGATGATGTGCGGCTGAACGAGTTCGACGCAGGCGAGGAGGTCGTCGTAATCGGCGTGGTCGGAGAGCGGGACAGCGTGGTCCACTCGCAGACGGAACTTCGCCCCTGGGTCCATCGCCCAGCCGGTGACGGCGATGGTTGTCGGGTTGTTGATGCCCCGCAACCGCTGGGCCTTTTGCGTCATCGGCGGCACGACGACGGCACACTGGCCGGGCCCTTCATCGTCGCGGTACTCGGCGTAGTTGCCGAGCGAGCAGTTGTGCTTCTCGTAGATTTGACTGATGCGATGGACCAGCGGATGCTGCAGAACGCGGATTCCGGCGCTCGTCAGGATCTTCGTCACCTCTTGGGCTTTCCCCAGCACATAGGCCTGAATGAGGGGAGTTGAGCCGCGGTCAAGCGCCTCGGTCACAATCCGCAGCAGCTCGGCGATGACTTCTTCCCGCGGCGGCAGGCGATACTTGGGGTCGCCGAAGGTGCTTTCCATCACCAGCACATCGGCTTTGGGGGGACTCGCTTGTTCCGATGTTGCGGACGGCCCGAGTTTGAAGTCACCCGTGTACAGCAGCCGCTCGTTGCCATCGCTAGCGAGTAGCATCGCTGAGCCCAAAACATGACCGGCTGGGAGCGCGGTCAGCTCGATTTCATTCCACTTCTGGGCGACGCCAAACTCCATCTTGCGGACAGGACGCTCGCCGAACCGGTAGTGATACAGGGCCGCGGTGGCCGGCGTGCAAAACGCCAACTCATGCTTGGCCATGTGGTCGGTATGCGCGTGCGAGATGAAGCCCCGCGGCTGCCGGCGGCGAAAGTCGACCGCGAGATCGATGCTGGTCAGCTTCAGTCCGCGGTCGTAATGGAACATGCCCTCACCCTGTCCCTCTCCCACTGGGAGAGGGAAATGTGAACTACTTCGCACCTGCCAGCGTGGTGCCGCCGCCGATGCCGGCCGCTTGCATCGCGGCGTCGAGCGATTCGGCGGCTTTCTTCACCAGGGCTTCCCGCTTGGTCCCAGCCACCGCGGCGGAATGAACCGCGGCCGAAACCGAGCCTTCAAAACCGAGTTCTTGCAGCGTAGCGAGATAAGCGGCCGAATCAATCTGGCCTCCTTCGCCCGGCAACAGACGCTGCTCTTCGCTGATGGTCGCCAGGTCCACGTCCGCCGGAATATCGGATAGCTCGATCGCGATAATCTGCTCACCGCGAAGTGCCCGCAACTTTTCCGGCGAGCCTCCGCCAACGTGCCAGTTCCAAGCGTCCAGCCACAGACCGACGTTGTCCGCTCCGACGGACTGTATCAACATCAACATCGGATCGGCCTGGTGGATGAACTGATAGCCGCCGTTATTGCGATGAGTTTCCCCCGCCAACAGCCGCAGGCCGAGCTTGATACCCCGCTCCGCCAACACCGCCGCGACTTCTTGCAAGCGAGTCGCCAGGACCTTGAAGTTCTCGTGGAACGGCAACTCTTCGCTGGTCGGCTGGATGGTGACATAACAGCGATTCGCCGCAAGGGCCGTCGCCGCATCGAGCACCGGTTTGAGGCCTGCCAGGTCGGCTTTGAAATCGGCCTCCGGTCCGGAAAACCGGACCGGCAATTCAAAGCCGCCGATCTTCACGCGGGCGCTCAACAGTAGCTTGTTAGCCGCTTCCATGCCCAAAGTCTTGGCTTTCTCCGTAACTTCTCGAATGTCGATCGTCAGCCCTTGGAATCGATGCGTCAACGCGATCTCGAGAAGCTCTCCTTGTCGACCGGAAATGGCGAGTATGTAAGGATTTAGGTTGCGATACATTGTCTCTCCTTCTGCCCCTAAGGCACAAATGACCCCCCAATTGAGCGTTAATCTGCGGCTTCGGTGCCGCAATTCCAATTATGCCGGTCACTGCGGAATCGCAGAAGGGGAGGCTAGCAAATCCAAACAGCCAGTGACGATGTAAACTCGTAGGATGCAACTCTCGCTTCCCGAAATCCTGATCCTGGCCGTCGTGCAAGGCGTGACAGAGTTCCTGCCGGTCAGCTCCGACGGCCATCTGGTCGTTGTCAGCCATTGGATGCAAGAACAAGGCAGCAAACCGCCCGCCATTGGCGACCTCATTATCGTGCTTCACGTCGGGACGCTCTTTTCCATCCTGGCTTTCTACCGCGAGCGCATTTGGCGGCTATTGACCACGGAGCGACGAATCCTGGGGATGATTGTTCTGGCGACGATTCCAGCCGTATTGTTGGGCCTCCCCGTCAAGAGATTCTGCGACCACATCCTGGAAAACGTGTGGATTGCTGGAGCGATGTTCCCGGTCACCGGAGCGGCACTTCTGTACTTGACCTATAAACCGACCGGAAGCGTGGAATATCCGCAGATGACTATCCGGCAGGCTCTTTGGATTGGAATCAGCCAGGCCGCGGCGATTCTGCCTGGTCTATCGCGGAGCGGCTCGACGATTGCAACGGGTGTCGGTGTCGGTCTGACCCGCAATTCGTCCGCTGCGTTTTCGTTTCTCCTGGCCATTCCCGTCATCGCCGGAGCGGGGTTGTTGGAAGGGATCGATTACTGGCAGGAAGGCCAGCTCTCCACGCCGATTTCCCACATGCTGCTGGGGGCGCTCGTCTCCTTTGTCGTCGGCCTGGGTGCTCTGTGGTGCTTGAACCGCTGGCTGGAGCGCGGCCGCCTGCAAATCTTTGCCTGGTACTGCATTTTGTTGGGAGTTGCGGTTCTCGCCTGGCAGGGGTGGGAACTCTATCTCACCTAACTCCCGCAAAACGGGCCGAAAAACCGCGGCCGCAGCCCTCGACGACTGTCCCGCTGCTTGCTAAAATTGAGCGTTTCACCTGCCTCCCAATCGCAGCCGAATCGGGACATTTCCATGAACACGTATGCCATCATCGCCGCGGACGGGCGGCAGTATAAGGTCGAAGAAGGCCAGGAAATCCAAGTCGATCTGCGGGACGATGTCGAAGGGGGGGCCACCATTACCTTCGATCAGGTTCTCGTTATCTCCGACGGCACCAACATCAAGCTCGGCAAGCCGACGGTTGCCGGGGCCGCCGTCACCGCGGAAGTCATCTCGCCGCTGGAAAAGGGAGATAAAGTCTTCATCCAGAAGATGCGCCGCCGAAAAAACTACCGCCGCCGCACCGGCCATCGGCAGAAGTTCACCCGCGTGAAGATCAGCAAGATCACCGCGTAGTGGGGTAGGCGTCCAGACTGCCCAGAAAAAAATCTGCCTCTCTTTTAGATGCGGTAGCTCGATAATATTCTGCTGATTGCTCGCGCGCAAAGATACGGCCGGCGATAATTCACCGGCCGTAACTGTTTGGGTCGACTCTCGTGCTGCAGCGCTATGCCGTGACTCCCAGCAGCTTGCATGCCTCTTCATAGCCCGGAGCATGGAACCCGTGCTTGTCCTGGCGGTCATAGCCGTAAGCGCTGGCGGTGACGCGAGCCAAGGCGGTGATCTGCCGCCAACGGAGGCCGGGGCGGGTCGCCTTGTATTCCTCGCCGACGGTGTGGAAGAACTTCTCGCCGTGCAGGCGGCCGTCTTCGCTGATCGTGTACTTGAGCAGCGTCTGGAACACGCCATCGACCGGGAGGCCCTTCTCGCCATAAATCTGGATCGCGGCTGAAGCGCGGCCCTGATCGTTGACCTTGACTGCATCTTCGCACTCGGCCAGCAGGCCCGCCGAGTCGGTCGCCTTGATCGACTTGCGATGGTCTTCGAGCGGATAGGCATCCGTCTTGAAGGGGTTGTGGCTGGCGCTGTGATAGGCCGCCACAATCAAGCCGCAAATGCCGTGCTTGGGATCGGTGTTGCGAGCCATGTTGCGGAAGGCGTTCGTCGCGTCGGACGAATGAACGCCGGCCGAGTCGCCGTGGGTCCGCCACTGGTTGCCGCCGCTCCCTTGGCGAAGGCAAAGCATGTTGGACGCCAGCGAAATGGCTTCGCCGACCTGCTCCATAGCGACTCCATCGGCCAAGGCAGCTGCGACGGCATCGGCCGACTTTGCCGGAGGGCCGAAATAGACCGTGGTGGCGAGTGCATCGACGTCGGCATCGCTCAATTCCTTCTTGCCAGGCGTCTTGCCAGCCAGCTTGTACTGATCGAGCAGCTTCGGCAGCAAGGCGCGAATCGGGTTGTCGCCGTGGTTATGCCGCTTGTGCTGCACTTCAAAGTCGACCATCTGCCGCACCGACTGCCGGAGAAGCGTGTGGGCATATTCCTTGCCCAGCAGGCCGATGAGCCCATACGTGCGGTGAGCGAATACGAACCGATGGACGTTGATGTCGTCCTGCACGGCCGGCTGGATGGCGTTGAACATCTCTTGCGGCGACGCATTCTTCATTCCGCCGAAGAGGTTCTCGGCGGCCTTCAGATCCTGATTGCGACAAGCGTCGCGTATCTTGACGCCCATGTCTCCTTCAGCAGAGTGTTCGGCAGCATGCAGAGCGACGAGCGTCGCCTTGGAAGCTCCGCCGTGCTGCTGGCACTGGGTCGAGTTGCGATAGATGACCTTGAGCACCGGCAGCGACGAGCGCTCGGCCGGAAGCTGCGTGGAAATGTTCAGGGCGGGGAGCATGGCCATCGCCGTGTGATAGCCGACGTAGTCGGTCCCGCCGAAGGCTTCAGCGTTGGCGAGGGCGGCAGCCTGAATCAGTTTCTTGTTATCAACTTCGCCCGCCTTGAGCTTGGCGATGAGAATCGGCTGCAGCTTCTCGGGGGGCGTGCTGCGAATGAGCTCGACCAGCGCTTCATGGGCACCGAGCGCGAGAGCTTCCGGTCCCCGATCCGCAAATGCGGTGGAGAATCCCAGATCGCTGGCAACCGCGGTGCCAATGCCGGCAACCAGCATTCCGCGGCCAACATCCCGTAAAAAGTCGCGACGTGTGGAAGGTACCATGGGATTCTCCTGGAGGGGTTAGGAATACGGTTCGTCCGACAAGTTCAAGAACGGACCCCCGTTACACGCGATTGTAACGGATGGCTGTTATGATAGGTGCTGGTTTTCCATCGGTTTCTAAAAAAACCAAAACATGTCTCAACTCCTTTGCCCACCAGTAGATAAGCTCCGGGAATTCGCCCTCGGCAGCATCGCCGGGAGCGAGTTCGATGCGGTGGCCGAACACGCGGAACAGTGCCCAACTTGCCAGACTCGGCTGGAGGAATTGGACCGCTCTAGCGACGAACTGGTGGACCAACTGCATCTCCTTTCCGCAATCGGCACCGCAACTCCCAAACAGGACGAACCCTCCTGGGCTCGCGCCGTTCTGACCGGCAATACCCATTCCGGCTCCGCTCGCATCTCTGCCGATGCCGGCAAGGGTCTCGCCCGCCGCCTGCTGGAAGGCCCGGTCTGTCTCGACCGTTTCGAGCTTCGTTCCGAACTGGGCGTCGGTTCATTCGGCTACGTCTTTCAAGCCTGGGATCCGCGTCTGGAACGCATCGTCGCTCTCAAGGTTCAACGGGCCGGCAACTTTGCCTCGTCCGAGGACGTGGAACGGTTCCTCCGCGAGGCTCGCAGCGCCGCTCAACTCAAGCATCCGGCCATTGTCAGTCTCTACGAGACCGGCCAGACCGAAGACGGCGTCTGGTTCCTGGTCTGCGAGTTCATCGACGGCCCGACGTTGGAAAATCGCCTTACCGAGCAGCCCGGCGGTCTTGCTCCGCAGGAAGCTGCTGCCATCGCCGGCGAACTTGCTGCCGCACTGCACTATGCCCACGAACACGGCGTCATCCATCGGGACATCAAGCCCGGCAACATCATTCTCGATCAGAAGGGGCGAGCCCACCTGATGGATTTTGGCCTCGCCAAACGGGACACCGGCGACCAGACCATGACCTCCGACGGCCGCGTCCTCGGCACCCCCGCCTACATGTCCCCCGAGCAAGCCGCCGGCGAGTCGCACCAGGTTGACGCTCGCAGCGACATCTACAGCCTGGGAGTCGTCCTCTACGAGATGATCAGCGGCGAGCGCCCCTTCCGTGGCGACCGCCGGACCCTGCTGATGCAAGTGCTGGAGGACGATCCCCGTCCCCCCCGCCGCCTTCGCCCCGATATTCCTCGCGACCTCGAAATCATTTGCCTTAAGGCCATTAGCAAATCGCCTGCGCGCCGCTATCAAAACGGCCGTGAAATGGAAGCCGATTTGCGCCGCTTCCAGGAAGGGCGGCATCCGCTGGCGCGGCCCATGGGGAGCATCGAGCGGACCTGGCGGTGGTGCCAGCGTTATCCTCTCGCGGTCAGCGTCCTCTTCGGCGTCCTGTTCGGTTCCATCGCCGGCCTGTGGTATTTGTCCAGCCTCTCGGAGTTTTTTGTACGCCAGACTGCCGTCGCCAGCGCCCGCCTTGAAAACAAGATGCTCGACGAGGTATGGCGGTTCTACAGCGAGGAAATTGAGGACATCAATACCAAGACAACCGGCGTCCAAATCACGCAGGACTATCGCAAGGTCCACCCCGCCCTGCCGCTCCCGGCCACTTTCTCCATCGACCTGGGGGAGCGAATCAGTCGTCGCAATCCGGGGATGCAAGTGCGCGTCTTCAGCCGCAGTCCCTGGCCCGGGCGCGAAAAGGGAGGCCCGCAAGACGAGGTGGAGCGGGCCGCGCTCGATTGGCTCGAGTCCAATGCCAAACCGGCCGATGAGCCGCAGCAGGAATACACGCGGTTCGTCGAAACGGACGGTAAGCGGGAATTGCATTACTACGCCGCCCGCCACATGGAGAAGAGCTGCCTCGGCTGCCACAACGATACCAGCCCGACCAGCAAGAGCCCCAAGCGAGACTGGAAAGTGGGGGACGTTGTTGGCGTGCTGAAAATCGTCCGCCCACTCGACCAGGAAATTGAGCTGACGCAGACCGGCCTCCGCGGAGCGTTCAGCCTGATGGCTGCTATCTCCACGCTGCTCGTCGTCCTCAGCATCGCGGTCACCGCGATCTCACGGCGGCGGCAAGGAGGACGCCCATGACCGAAGCTTCCGAGCAACGGCCCCCCGGCGGCTCCACTTCCCGCAGCCTGCTGAACGAAGCCCGCCTGGCCGATGCCGCCGCCTGGGAGCGCCTGGTGACACTCTACGCCCCGCTCGTCGCCTCCTGGTGCCGCCGCTGGGGAGTCTTGCAGCAAGATATCGTCGATGTGCTGCAAGAAGTCTTCTCCGCCGTCGCCACCCACCTCAACCGCTTCCGAAAGGACCGCCCCGGCGACACCTTCCGCGGCTGGCTGATGGCGATCGCCCGCAACAAGACGCTGGACTACTTTCAACGGAAGCACCGCGAGCCCACCGCCATCGGCGGCACCGAAGCTTCCATGCGATTGCAAGAGATCCAAGGCCCCGCGGATGACGAACTCCCCTCCCCTGCCCCAGCCGGCACCGACGACTTCGTTTTCAACGATGTCCTGCTACGGGCCCTCGAATCTATCCGCCCCGAATTCCACGAGCGGACCTGGCAAGCCTTCTGGAAAGTGGTCATCGACGGCCGCACCGCCGCAGACGTCGCCGCCGACCTGGCCATGAAGCCTGGAACTGTTCGGGTCTCCAAGTCCCGGGTGCTGCTCCGCCTGAGGCGCGAGCTTGGGGACATTGGGGAGTGACTCCGCGACCCGTCCATTTCTCATGGCCGGGCCGCTGGAGCAAGACTATTCTGGGCAGGCTGGAAGCCAGCCCCACATGATGAACTCGCGCTCTTTAGAAGTCCCCAACCGGCTCTCCATCGTTCATCTGCAACAGCCTTTTCAGCGTGGCGGGGTCGACCTTGTCGCTGATGTTGCGAACCGAGCCGTCGCAGAAGGCGGCGATAAAGGCGGAACCGGTGCCGCTCTTCCAAAGTTCGAGCCCTTTTTTCAGATCCTTCCAGTCGATTTTCAGGTCGTCCGGTTTGGTCCAAAGAACGGCGTGCTCGGCGTCGGCTTCCAGGACGCCGATCGTGTTGGAGGTGCCGTCGGTGATGTTGGCGAGGAAGAGGCCTTTGTCTCCTTCCCAAATCGTCTTTTCGCCGACCGGGGCGACATAGCTGGCCATTCCCTTTTTCATCAGTTCTTCCGGGAGCGAAGGCGAGGCAAAGACCTTGGGCATCCTGGCAATCAGCTTCTTGTTGTGGTCGCTGTCCCAGGGTTCATCGAGATGGAATTCACGGTAAAGCGCATCCTGTTCCAGAAAGGGGAGCAGATAAACTCGCCACGACAGCAGTTTGGTGCCGTCTTTCTTCATGCCGTAGGCAGCTGGAAAGTGGCGATAGGTGTCGTGATAGTTGTGCATCGCCAACATGATCTGCTTGAGGTTGTTCGTGCTTTGCATGCGGGCGGCTGCTCCGCGGGCGCTGATCACGGCCGGCTTGATCAGTTCGTCCATGATCTTTTTGGCCTTGCCGTTGTCTTGGGTCAAAGTGAGGACGAGCTTGTCCCCTTTGGCTTCGGGGACGAGCAGTGGCAGCAGGGTCTTGAGCGGCGGGAAATTGGCGGTCGCTTCTTCACTGCTCGCCACAAGATTCATCGCGGCCGACAGAGTGGTGCGGACCTGCAAAGCCGATTTGGCGTCCTTGGCTTGCACCGTGAGCGTGACCGAGAGCTTGGGGGGAGCGTCAATGCCAATGGCCAGCCACTGCAGACCGCCGGCAAAATCCTCTCCGCTGCCGCCGCCGAGCTCCTTGGGAAGATTGTCCAGCGTTTCGGCCAACACTCGCCGCATATCATCGTGGAGCGCCGCGGCAATCTGAATCGTGGAACCCTTTGACGCCGCCAGCGCCTTGGCCAGGTCGGGCCGCGGAGCGGACTTGATTTCTTTCAATCCCTCCAACCGATGAGGCGGGCCGAGGAGGATGGCGTGGTTGACGATCGGCAACGCGTCGGGCGGTGGGGAGCCGGCAATTTCAGAAATGGCATCAATGACACTCTGCGGACTCTTACCCTGAATCACCGGCAACACGATGAAAAAGGAATCGTCCGGCCGGCGAAGGTCGACCGGACCAAAGACGGCGAAGGCCTCGCTTACCCCATTTTCCACGAGGGCTTTGCGAATGCCTTCACCTTTGGTTTCCACATCTTTCAATGCCTCTCCAGGAACCAACTCTTTCGGCACCGTGGAGGTGACGGATTTGACGATCGTGGGGAGGTCGATCTTTTTCAGGTCGACACGGACCACGGCAACCGTTTCGTCATTCACGAACGGAGCGACCGCACCGAGGCCACCATCCTGAGCCGAAGCCAAAAGGGGTGTCAGCAAAGTGGCATAAAGAGCGAGCGGAAGTAAGAGTCGTTTCATTCGAGTTTCTCCTGGAATCGTTTTCATGAGTTATTGATTATCCTACCGGCCCTTCATCCGAAGCACATATTTCTTTCCATTGAACGCTTGAGCCCCGATTGGCGGAGGAACCGTCAGCGTCGCCACACCGTCACGGAATTCGTACGGGAAAGGCTGGTCAGTGGCCGGATTCAACGGGACGGGAACAATCGTGACATCTTCCAGTGCTTTGGGCAACTCTCCCCCGCTGGCCGCGGCATGCATCCGCAGGGCTTCGATGGTTTGTAGCGCGGCGAAATTTGCTTGCAGGCGAATTTCCGCGTTCATGGCCTGCTGCACTCCTGGAAGCAGCAGTCGAGCCAGGAACAATGGATCCGCTACGCTCGATTGCTCCGGACCACCCATGTCCGCAAGCATCCGCCTAAAAGAGTCGTCCGCTCGCGTCCCCTGTTGAGAGTAAGGGAGCGAGGTCCATTTGAAGACTTGGTGATAGACTCGTTTTTGAGCTCGCGAGGTCTGAACCGCCACGACCTGTGCCACCGGCATCTTCTCGAGTTCGTCTCGATTGAATCCTTCCTCCAGCAACCGCTTCTTGGCCTCGGGGTAGACCATGAGTAGGCCGCCGGTCGCGACCAGGCGGGATTGCCATTCGGGCAGGCGAGCGGAGCTTCCGGCGACTTCCGTAATCTGATTCAATCCTTCCATCATCAATTTCTGCCACTCTTCAGGCGTGCGCTGGGCCGTTTCCGCATCCTTGAGGAATGGGAACATCCGCACCGGCAATTCCATCTCAAAGCGCATTCCCCGCCGCATGTCGACCAGCGGATGCGGCAAGGAAGCCAGGGCCCAGTACAGATTGGGAGAGCCAGGCTGTTCAATGATCTCGATGAGTTGCTCCTGCATGATGCTGCAGATGGCGGTGCCAATGAGCCCATTGATGAGTAGCTCTGGCTCGGTAGCGTCCCGGCCAAGTTGCAAGCCTTGACGCACGGTTTCAATCGCCTCGTCGAGCTTTCCACTGCTTACCTCCAGCCGGGCTCGCATTCGCAAGACGCGGGCCAGTTCACGGGTTTGCTGGAAGTCGTGCAACAACAAGTTGATGGTTTCCATGCCACGCAGATCTTGCAGTCGCAAATTAAAACGGCACTCCTCGCGATAGGTAGCCACCCTGGTCTCGGCCAATGCCTGGCGGTAATAGCCAACCCATTTCTCCATCTCCTGCTTCTCCTCCTTGGAAAGCTCGTGGAGCGGCTTGTCGATCCATTCACCGTAATGCTGGCCATACTTTTCTCGCTCTGGCTGAGAAGCCCTGCCAATGACGTCCTGGGCGTGGAGAATGGCCCGATAATAATTCGTGGCCCCATTTCCAGGAGTCCGCTCCAGCGAACTAGGCAGCAATTCATACTTAAGTGCCGGCACGGGCTCCGCCGCCGGGGACAGCGTCAGCCGGAATTCCTGGGGCTGATTGGGGCTGTATGGATTCCTGGCCGGAGGTTGCTTCTCATCGGGCCTCTGCGGATCAAAGGGAACAGCTTCCGGCTGGGCATCTTGCGGGATCGCTGTCGGAGCGCCGTCCGGCCGCTGCGGATCGGTCGCTTGGGCAAGTGCGATGTTTGCTCCCATGCAAACGGACGTCACCACCCCTAGCAACATGATGAATTCAAATCGTTTCATTTCGCTTCTCCCTCAATCAAACGTTGTCTTTTGTCTTCCTTCGTTCTCTTCGTTGCCTTCTGTTCCGATTTTCTGGACAGGCTGGAAGCCTGCCCCATTTACCACGAAGGCCAAATCCAACTCTTGGTCATGCTGGTCTGCATCGATTTATTCAGCCCCTTTGTTGGCCCCAATTGCCGCATCAGTTCGCTGCGAGTGGCCGGCGTATTCAGTGTGCTCCCTTGCCGAATGGGCTGGCTGAATTCCAGCGAGTCAACTCCCTGCGAGAGGGCCACGCTGCGGTTTCTCAAATAAGGGTTCGGCCGAGGAGAAGACCTCACGCCCCCCGCCTCCGGTTGCGGCACGGTTACAACCGCTTCATTCTTTTCTGGCGCGGGCTGCGCGGCGATGGGAGTGGGAAAGCTCACCGACTTGTAGACGATCCGTTCTCTATACTCCACCCGCACAGGAGGCTCGGCGTTGGCACGCACCACCAATAGCACGGCCAGCGACAGCGAGGCCACTGTCATCGCGGCCGTCGCCGCCGGCCAGTACCAGGGAGTTCGAAAACGAACAGCCGAACCAGTGCGAGGCTCGACTTCGCGCCGCACACCTTGCACCAGCGCCAGCAGACGCTCCCGCTTCAGCCGCGGAGTGCGCGGCGCGAACAAGCCGAGAACCCGCTCGGTATCCAGCCGCTCCTCTGGGTCGATGGGGCAGGCGGAGAGGGGCTCGTTTTCGGCCGGCGGGTCGTCGTTCACTTCGGGCATGTCGCCGTTTTGATCGGACATGGCAGTTTCAACCTTTCCCGCAGGGCCTTGAGCCCCGCTTCATAACGCCGGTGGGCGGTGCTGATGGACGCACCGACCACTTCGGAAATCTGTTCAAAATTCAGACCGCCCCAAATCCGGGCGACGATCACCTCTCGCAAACCCTCGTCCAGCGACTGCAAGGCGGCCGCCAGTTCTTCCTTTTCGACCGGAGGTCGGTCTTCCTCGCAGGTCCAGGCGGGCACCAAAGTGCCCGCGAGCGTTTCATGCCTCCGCCGTCGCCAGGCCGAGCGGGACATGCTGATGGCCTTGTTGCGAGCCACGCGATAGAGCCACGCCGTGATGCAGCGGGGAAGTTCTATCTGCCGTGTGAGCTCGATGAAGGCCTCCTGCACACAGTCGTCCGGCGAGTCCGTCCACTGGGCGGCAAACAACACTAGCGCCCCCCCATGCTCATCGAGCAGGCGGCTGAGTGCTTCAGGCGTCAGCAGTGGACTCACTAAGTTCTCCCCCTCAGCACCATTATGACGACAAACGGGCGGGATTTTCCCAGAGAGGCAGAAAAAAGACGGGTTCAAGGTTCCAGGTTCAAAGTTCAAGGTTAGGAAGGGAATTCTCCCTCTTTTCAACTTTGAACCTGGAACTTGGAACCTTGAACCTTCCCCCCCAGCCCGTTACACTGCTGTTCCTACCCGCCCTCAGCCCAGCAGGCCCCCATGCATACGATTGACGAAGCCCCTCCCGCCGCACCCGATGATCCCACCGATAATCGCCCCTGGTACAAGCTGCTGACAAAATACCACTGGTTCGTGCTGACGGTCGCCGCATTGGGGTGGCTGTTTGACACGATGGATCAGCAGCTGTTCAACCTGGCCCGAGTGCCGGCAATGAAGGCCCTACTTGCCGAACCTTCCGCTGCCAACGTGGCCGAATGGGGGGGCTATGCCACATCGATTTTTCTGATCGGCTGGGCCACGGGTGGACTGGCATTCGGCGTGCTCGGCGACCGAATTGGTCGCGCCAAGGTAATGCTGTTTACGATTCTGATTTACTCATTCTTCACCGGTCTCAGTGCATTTTCCTTTGGCTTTTGGGACTTCGCGGCTTATCGCTTCCTGACCGGTCTGGGAGTGGGGGGCGAATTTGCGGTCGGCGTCGCACTTGTGGCCGAAGTCATGCCGATGCGTGCCCGACCTTTCGCCCTCGGCCTACTGCAAGCGCTCTCAGCAGTTGGCAATATTACCGCCGCACTCCTCAGCATTGGGCTGGGCTATCTCGAGGAAAGCGGTGCTATCGGTAGTGCCTGGCGGATCATGTTCATCATTGGAACATTGCCGGCCTTGCTCGCCATTCTGATTCGCCGCCGCCTGAAAGAGCCGGAGCGCTGGCAAGCCGTGAAGGAAGAAGGAGTCAAAAAACAACTGGGTTCCTACGCGGAACTTTTCTCACATCCCACCTGGCGAAAACATGCGATCTTCGGGATGTTGCTCGCATTTTCGGGAGTCGTTGGACTCTGGGGAATTGGCTTTTTCAGCATCGACCTGAACCGGAGCGTCTTCCGCAAAACCTACGAGCAAACGGCGCGTGACAACAAACAAACGCTCGACGACCAGGCATTTGTGCAAGCCGCTATGCGTTGGCCGGCGGCACTCGACGCCCTCAAGACATCGCCACAACCCGGAGATCTGCTGGGCGCGGAGGCGGGCAACACGGATCCGCAACTACTATTCGCCGCCATCCTGGAGGTCAAGAAGCAGAAACAGAAAATCGTGGCAGCAGCTGTCATTGATCAGGCGTTTGCCACGTCTGCCAAAGGAAAGAAGCCCCTTGCCGACGCCGACCGGCCTCGGCTTGAGAAGTTTCTGAACGATGGGACGCCCCCTGCAGCAGTGACCGCGTTGGAGGAAAGTGCCAAGAAGATTCTGGCCCGTAGTAAGTACATTGCCGGACGTTTGACCCTCTGGGCGGGAATTACCTCGCTGTGCATCAACATCGGCGCGTTCTTCGGCATCTACGGGTTCAGCATCATCACCCATTACACGGGCCGCAAACCGGCCTTTGCGGTCGCCTTCGTCATCGCCGGTGCAAGCACTGTTTGGGTCTTTATGGAACTCCGCGAATGGTGGCAGGTCTTCTACATGCTCACCATTATGGGGGTCTGCCAGCTATCGTTATTCGGCGGCTACGCAATTTACTTCCCGGAGTTGTTTCCCACACGACTCCGTAGCACCGGCACTTCATTCTGTTACAACGTGGGGCGATTTGTTGCGGCCTCTGGGCCAACAGTCCTGGGCCTGCTTACCAGCAAAGTCTTTGTGAACTATCCCGAGCCAATGCGGTGGGCGGGCGTGACGATGTGTAGCGTCTTCGTAATTGGACTGTTCGTGTTACCCTTCCTCCCCGAAACCAAAGGCAAGCCGCTGCCGGAATGACGCATGGAACAGCCGGCGAAGGATGAATTGCCAGCGGGGGAAGACAGCGCCCATTGGTCGCGACAGGCGGCCCGGCTGTCGGCGGCGAGCGCGTTCGTCTGCTTCACGCTGAGCTGCGTGGTCAATCAGCTTTTGTTGAAAGACCCACAGCAGCCGCGGGATACGCTGCGGCTGGTTGTCGATTGCCTCGCCGCGCTGATCGTCGTGTGCGGACTCATTAGCGGCACTGCAGGGCTCATCGGCGGCATCCGCAAGAAGTCCAGCGATACCATCGGCATCGCCATCATCGGCCTCGTCCTCCACGGCGGAATTGCATTTGTAGTCCTCTGGGGGCTCTGGGTGCTGCGCTCGGCCAAGGGACTTTGATCTCTGTCATTCAAAACAGCCGGCAGTTACGATGATGCTGCGATCACACCCTCCAACCCTCCCCCCGCCATGCCCCGCCTTCTCCCTACCCTCCTGCTCCTCCTTTCTCCTCCCCTGCTCGCCGCCGAAACCAACTGGCCCATGTGGCGCGGCCCACAGGGGGACGGCTCCAGCACCGAAGCGGACATTCCGACCAAGTGGAACGGCAAGACCGGCGAGAACATCGCTTGGAAAGTCGAGATTCCCGGCAGCGGCCATTCGTCGCCGATTGTTTGGGGGGACCGCGTGTTTGTGGTCAGTTGTCTTGAAGAGAAAAAGGAGCGGGTGCTGCTGTCGCTGGACCGCAAGACGGGCAAGATCGTTTGGCAGCAAGAAGTCTTGGAAGTGCCGCTCGAAGGGAAGCACGGCCTGAACAGCTTTGCCTCGGGCACACCAGCAACCGATGGCAAGCGGGTCTATGTCACGTTTCTGGCGATGGACGGCACCGCGGAAGGCCGCCGTACGCCGGGCGACATGGTCGTGGCGGCTTACGATTTTGACGGCAATCAGAAATGGCTCGTCAAGCCGGGCCGCTTCGCCAGCGTCCACGGCTATTGCAGCTCGCCCGTGCTGTTCGAGGACAAGGTCATCGTCAACGGCGACCACGATGGGGACGGCTACCTGGTCGCACTCGATAAAACGACCGGCAAAGAAATCTGGAAGACCGCCCGCCCGAACAAAACTCGCAGCTACGTCACCCCCATCATCCGCGAAGTCGCCGGCCGGACGCAACTCATGATGTCAGGCAGCAAAAGCGTCGCCAGCTACGACCCCCGAACCGGCAAACAGCAGTGGTATTTGGACGGCCCGACCGAGCAATTCGTCGCCTCCCCCGTCTACGACGGTGAACTGCTCTATCTCACCGCCGGCTTTCCCGAATACCACATCCTGGCCATCAAGCCCACCGGCAACGGCCACTTGGGCGAGGACTCCATCGCCTGGCGAACCATCAAGGCCCCCTCGTACGTCCCCTCCCCCATCCTCTGCGGCGAGCACTTCCTGATCGTCTCCGACACCGGCATTGGCTCCTGCTACCACGCCAAAAGCGGCGAGCTCAACTGGACCGGCCGCCTCGGCAAACACTACTCCGCTTCCCTCGTCACCGCGGGCGGACTGGTCTACTTCCTGGCCGATGAGGGGACCACGAAAGTCATCCGCCCCGGCGACAAAGTGGATGTCGTCAGCGAAAACGACCTCGGCGAATCCTGCTACGCCTCCCCCGCCATCAGCCAGGGACAGATTTTCATCCGAGGGGAGAAGCATCTGTTTTGCGTTGGGAAGTAGTTATTCCGCTTTCCTCACCTCAAAGTGATACTTCCGCGGCTGAGCGGCTTTGTGCTGAAGGTCTTCGAGGGAAGAGTTGACTTTGGCGGCATCGGCGGCGAGTGCGGCCAATCGAGTTTCATTGGTGATATAGGCTGTCGCTTGAATCTGCGAGAGATGGAGCTGTGAGCGGGAATCCGTGAGGTGTTTGACCAGCGTGGACTGCACGTCCCACGGCCCGCCCGGCTGCCAGGGGTCGGAGGTGGCGAAGGAGATGTTGACACCGGCGGCAAGTTGTTTGTGGGAATAAGTCGCCAGCTTGCGGCCATCGGCGAGCACTTCGTATTTTCCTTCCGGCAGCTCTCTCACCGTAAGCAGGTAGCGGTTGAGCTGGTCGGGAAACGGGATGAAGCGGAATTGCAGGGCTCCGAACAGGCCGAAGTTGAGCGGCAGTCCCTCGTCCAGCCGGTCGAATTCCAGGACGACATCTTTCTGCTTCACGCCGTCAATCTTGCATCCCTTGGACTCGCCGCTGTCGCCGGTTTTGGCATTGATGACGGCTGAGGAGACTTCCGCAGGCGCGCCAAGCCCCTTGAGGATGCAAAAGGCCATCGCGAGCTGGCCCAGGTCGTTGAGGTGGACTCCGTCGGCGGCATGGAGCGTGTGCGGAGATTCCTTGGGCTGCAAGTGCTTGTTCGCTTCCAGCAGCCGCCGCTGAATGGCCCGCATGTCGCGCTGCAGATCGATCGTGCCGCCTCCAAGTTCCTTGGCTGCAGCGAGCCCCTCGTCGCACATGGATTGCAGAAAATCCTTTTCCGCTTTGTCAGGATCCGCCCCAGTGATAGCGGCGGAACAGATGAAGACCCGCACTTTCTTCTCGTGGCAACGGCGAACAATCTCCCGAATGCTCTCCAAATATTTCTGCCGATGCTCCGCGTCCGCCTTCACTCCCCAGCCAATGTCGTTGACCCCGTAGGCCACGGTCAGCACCGTCGCTCCTCGGCTGAAAACGTCTTTCTCGAGCCGAGCCAGCCCGCCAGCAGCCGTATCACCCCCCTGCCCTGCATTGATGAACCGCACCTTGCGATATGGATACCGCAGTAGCGTGTAGTTCTCGATAGTCTTGCCGTACGACTGGGCCGCCGTGATGCTGTCGCCGAGAAAGACGACAGTATCGCCGTCCTTTAGGGCGAATTCCTCGGCGCGGGCCGGAAGGTGGTAGAAAAATGGTGGTAGAAAAATGAAGAGGAGCGTGCGGATGAATCGTGACATAGTAGTTATCACTTCTTAATCTTAATCCTACTCTTAATCTTAATCCCGCTTTGTCTTCTGTTCCCACCGGCTCGCCTCATATCGCACCAAAAACTCCGCGGCCTTCTCCTTCCCCATCATCCTCTCCAGCGGCCAATAAGGCCGCGTCCCGCGGGCGCGGCGCTTCGGTGGCGAGGCGGCATGGCCGACGTAACCGCAAATCTGACACTGCTCGGATGAAGTTTCCAACCAAGGCGCGTGGCAAGCCTGGCAGTGTGGCACCAGGTTCCACCAAACGCCTTGAACCTCGCCGCGCGGATAAAGCCGTACGTGGAACGGCAAAGCGTTCTCGTATGCTATACCCAGGCCGAGAATCATCTGGTTCATGGCCCGGACATATTCGGGATCACTTCCGCCAGCATTCCGCAGAACGAATTTTAACAGCAATGCACGGGGTGCATCGAGCGGCGAGCGCATCCAAAGTCCGTACCAGGCGCGCCTGGTGGCAGGAAAATTAGCCGCAACGTTGGCCCTTAGATTCAATCGGTCAATGGCTGTTTCGACCGCCGCATGCACCTGGATTTCACCAGCCGGTAGCGGCACCATGCCGAAACAGCCGGCGAGACTCTTAGAGTTTTCCTTCAGCCCGGCATTGGCGGGACACTCCGAGCAGGCCGCTTCCGCCGTTGCCAGTCCGCCATAGAGCGACAGCGCATCCTCGACTCGAAAACCATTCGGGGGCTGGACACAATTCCCTTCAAACTCCCTCCCCTCCGCGGCCGCATCGCTATACGCCCGCAGCGTCCTCAGATGCCGCTCGGTCCGTTCTGGATCCTCAAAGCCGGCAATCTGCCGTAATGGACAGCGCCGCTCGAGAGCCCAGACGAGAAATTCGGGGGTTTGCATGGCCAGGGGTGGAAAAACGGATGTCGCTCGCCGAGGAGTTGACCCGACGGACTTTCATCCGCGAAAACGCCGCGCCAACTGGGCAGCCAGGGCCGCCGTTCGGCAAGAATCATCGTACCGTAACGAGTCGGCTTCGATGCCGCCACCGATACCAGAAACAGACCTGCGAGAATCCGCAGCGTGTCGCTGCTCAAATGCCCTTGATTGTGTGCGAGCACGAGATAGAAAGACGGCATCCCAACCACCAGCCGCTTACTTCGCCAGCATGCCGCGAGGCTCTTCCAAGCCGAGGCGTTTCATTTTTTTGTAGAGCGTCGTGCGATTGATGCCGAGGGCGTCGGCGGTCTGGGTGCGGTTCCAGTGATTGACCCGCAGGACTTCCAGGATGATGGCCCGTTCAGGGGCTTCCATGGCATCCTTGAGGGCCTTGCCGGTGAGGGGTTCCAGGTTCACGGCGGCAGCCCCGGCACACATTTGCGGCGGAAAGTCCTCGGGCGTGACAATGTTGGTTCGTCCGAGCAAGACGGCCCTTTCGACGACGTTTTGCAGTTCGCGGACGTTGCCCGGCCAGCGATAACGCTGCATGGCGGACAGCGCTTCTTCGCTGAAACCTTCGCACTTCTTGCCGGTTTCCTCGCGGGTGCGGGCCAGAAAGTGCTCGGCCAGCAGCGGAATGTCCGAAATGCGTTCGCGGAGCGGCGGGAGCTCGATGGCGATGACGTTGATCCGGTAATACAGGTCCTGGCGAAACCGCCCTTCCGCCACCGCGCGGGTCAAGTCTTCGTTCGTCGCCAGAATGACGCGGCTGTCGACGCGGATCGTGGTAGTGCTGCCGACCGGCTCGAACTCGAATTCTTGCAGCACCCGGAGCAGCTTCACTTGCAAGCTGGGGGAGGAGGTGCCAATTTCGTCGAGGAAGATGGTCCCCTTGTCGGCCTTGGTGAATTTGCCAATCTTCTCGCCGACCGCGCCGGTGAAGGAGCCGGCCGCATGGCCAAAGAGCTCGCTTTCCAGCAGGGTCTCGGGCATCGCTCCGCAGGCGACTTCCACAAACGACTGATTCCGTCGGCTGCTGCGGCGGTGGATAGCGCGGGCCAGCAGTGACTTTCCAGTCCCACTTTCACCCGTGATGAGCACGGTCGCGCGGGTATCGGCAATGCGATCAATCGTGTCGAACACCCGCTGCATCCGGTGGTCGTGCCCGACGATGTTCTCCAGTCCAAACCGGAGGTCGAGCTGCGCCTTGAGCTTTTGGTTTTCTTCGATGACCTTCTTCTGCGAAAGGGCCCGCTCGATCGCCATCGCCAGCTCTTCGTCAATGAGCGGCTTGGTGAGTAGGTCAAACGCTCCGGCTCGGAGGGCTTCGATTCCCGTCTCCACCGTCCCATAGCCGGTGATGAGCACGACCGTCAGGTCCGGATGGTGCTGGCGGCACCAGGCGAGCACTTCAAACCCGTCGCCGTCGTTCAGGCGAACATCGGCCAGAACCAAATCCAAAGGATGACTGGCGATTTGTTCCCGAGCTTGCCGGCAACTGTCGGCAATAAAGACGGTATAACCCTGTTCGCGGAGCCAGGCCGCCATCGAGTCGAGCAGATGGCGGTCGTCGTCAACCAGCAGCAAATTGTGGTTCTTCATAGAGACCTTTTCGATCACCGTGAATCAACGGACGAAGCGCGATGGGGGTGGATTTGAAAGTGTCGTAAAAAGCAACGCCACGCACTCGCGTGATGAAGTTTATCTACGTCATGGTTGTCAAAGGTCAACAACGGAAGATCTGCCGTTTGGGGTGGCCGAGACGCAAGCAGCACCAAAGTACATGGCCCATGCGGACTTGGGGTGATTATTTAACAGTCCCCTTTGGACTTTCCGAAGACCGAATGGTACATTGACGTTTAAGGTGATAAGCCATTTTCTGGGCGTAATCCCGCAAAAGGGTTAAGGTCGAAAGTGAAGTTGGCGGGTCCTTTCTTCCTCAAACGAGTGGGGTTTCTTAACGAAGCCTCCACCAGCTTGCGAATTGATCACCAAAGGAATGTTCGCATGGATGAGCGAGTTGATTTGTGGGTTGGACCCTCGAATCGTGTTAGAGAGGTTTGTAATGACAATTAGCGTGCTCGTCGCCGACGATCATCCCATCATTCGCGCCGGTATCGTATCCATGCTGAAGGATACGGAAATGAAGGTGGTCGCCGAAGCCGCAACAGGAAACCAGGCGATTGAGCAGTCGGTGAAACATCACCCAGATGTGGTATTGCTCGACATTCGGATGCCAGAGACGGACGGCCTGGAAGCCCTAGAACGGATTGTGGACCGATCGCCGCGCACCAAAGTGGTGATGTTCACCGGCCACGATACCCAGACGTTTGTGGCCCGCGCGGTGGCCTTGGGAGCCGCCGATTTCATCATGAAGGGATCTCCCAAAGAAGATATCGTGGGCGCCATCAAGCGGGCTCACACCGGTTTGCCTCCCGATCCGGATAGCTTGATGGGTCGGGTCAAGAACACCATGGTCCGCCGCCGGCCGACTTATGATGAGGATATCCCCCTCACCAACCGCGAGGTCCAGGTGCTGCGGCATGTGGCGATGGGGCTTTCCAATCGGGAAATCGGCAGTTCGCTCGAGATCAGCATTGAGACGGTCAAAGAACATGTGCAGAACATCCTGCGCAAGCTGGAAGCCGGCGATCGCACCGAAGCGGCTGTCTGGGCGGTGAAGAAGGGACTTGTCTAGCCGGCGATTATTTGGAGTTGACCACAGGCGGAAGGGCCTTCCCTTCTGTCTTTTTTTGCGCGCTGGGAATTTTTCCCAAAGTTCGTGCTCTTATCTCTGAGCGTTCGTCATTGGTTATGGATTGTTCCCTTCCCGTAGCTGCCGGGGGACGGTGGACTTTGCGGGCGTAAGGAAAATGCGGCCTTTTTGCCGCTGGATTACACAGACGGAATGCCGATTTCAAGTTGTGCGTCTGGCGGGACAAACCTATAATTCCGTGTGGGTAGGGGACATTAGGAGTAAGTAGTGGCCGACAAGCCCAGAGTTCTCTTCATTGGCGGATCGAGAGACAACGCTGCCGATTTGCCGGCGGGTGCAGAGTCGTTGTTCGATATCGTCAAGGTTCGTGACCCCATCCGCGCACTCGCCAGGCTGAAACGCGAAGATTTTGACGGGCTGATTGTCTCGCAAGAGCATTTTCACGAAGCCCTTCGCTTCGGCCGGCTGCTGGAAAACAACCGTGTGCTGGACGGTATGCCGGACGCCGTCGCCGTGGTGGATGCCGGCAGCACCATTCTTTGGAACAACGAACGCCTTCGGTCGTGGGCCAACAAAGGGAACATCGTCGGCGAGAGCTTTTTTGCCGCGTTGGGGGGACCGGCGATTGTCGGCGGCGACACCTCGCCTTTTCAGAGCGCCCTCAAACATTCGCAGGCGGCGATTTCGCTCCTGCGGACCAAGGAAGGCAAGCACTATCAGCTCCATGCCGTTCCCATGCCGGATGGAAAGGACAGCGCGCTCCACCTGGTGGTGACCGTCCGCGATGTCTCGCTGGAAACTGCCCAGCAGCAGAAGCTCGCGGCGATTCAAGCGGCGGGACGCGAACTGGCCGGCTTGCGCCCCGAAGATGTCTTTCACATGACCGTCTCCGAGCGCAAAGAGCTGCTCAAGAAAAACATCCTGCAATACACGCAGGACTTGCTCAAGTTCGACGTCGTCGAAATCCGCCTCCTCGATCCCAGGACCGGCGAGTTGCATCCGCTGCTCGAGCACGGCATGGATCCCGCCGCCGCAGGCCGCATCCTGCATGCCAAGCGGGACGATAACGGAGTGACCGGCTTTGTGGCGTTCTCGGGCGTGAGCTACCTGTGCGACGACACGACGGGCGATCCGATTTACCTGCAGGGGGCGAAGGGAGCCAAAAGCTCGCTGACAGTGCCGCTTAAGTTCGAACATCAGACCATCGGCACTTTCAACGTCGAAAGCCCCTTGCCGCACGGCTTTACCGAAGGGGACCAACTGTTTGTCGAAACATTCTGCCGCGGAGTGGCGGCAGCGCTGAACACGCTCGACTTGCTCAGTGCTCAACGGGCGAATGCGGCTCAGGATGCCATCGCGGCGATTCACCGGGCGGTCGCCCTGCCGATTGACGAGATTCTGAGCGATGCTTGCGCCTTGGCGGAACGCTTTCTCGCCGCCGAACCCGAAGTGGCGGCCCGTCTACGGCGGATTGTCTGGGACGCCCGCAACATCAAAGCCGTGATTCAGAATGTCGGCCGCAACATGGCACCCACGGATGCTGTCCCCGTGGACAGTATTTCTTGCAAGCGGCCCAAGCTCCGCGGCATGCGCGTGCTGGTGGTCGATTCAAAGGACGAAGTCCGCACCTCCGCCCATTCCCTCCTCGAGCCTTACGGCTGTGTGGTGGACACCGCGCAGAAAGGCTCCGAGGCCGAGTTGCTGTACCAACTCAGCATGCAGAACGAGCAGTATGACGTGGTGGTGACCGGTGTCGAGCTTCCCGACATGAGCGGAGCGGACCTGCTGATTCGCCTCAAGGCGATGGTCGATCCGGTGCCGATCATCCTGACGCAGGAATTCGGCCACGATCCCGGCCATACGCTGGTCCGCGCCCGCCGCAACGGCCTGAACGAACGGGCCTGGATTATCAAGCCCTTCCGTGCCCCGCAACTCCTGGACACGGTGGAACACATTTTGGATTGGTCGAAAAAGGATCAGACGCAGGCGTAAGGTATCTTCCACTTGCTGCTCGACCTATTCTTGTCCCTGGTTGCCTTCCTCGGACACTTCTCCCTGTGCGTCTGGCTCTTTAATCGGCTGCACGCCCTGCCCTGGCGGCGAATCTACATCAAGTGGATTGGCCGCGCGATTCTGGGCTGGGGAGCAGGACTTCTGGGTGTTTATGGGCTGCGTGCGGCTGTGCTGGGCGTTTGCGTCTGGCAGGGAATCACGCCAGACGCCGCCGAGATTCCCTGGCTAATTTACCCCGCGCTGTGCGGTTTGGTGGCCACCGCCGCCATTCCGATGTGGCTGATTCCCAAGCTCTTCGCGCGTATTCCCGATTCGCTCCTTGCCAACGACACCACGCTGCATGACCTGGCGAAAGAACTTGGCCAGCCACTCATCGGCACGGGCGAGACGAGCCTGTTTGCCAGGATCCCCGGCAACCAGATCTTTCACCTCGCGGTGCAACACAAGGTTCTTCGCCTGCCGCAACTGCCGCCGGTACTGGACGGGCTCACGATCGCCCACCTCTCCGATCTGCACATGACGGGAAAAATCACACGGGAGTTCTATGACGCCATTGTCGATCGCACCAACCGTTTGGAGCCGGAACTGGTCGTCATCACCGGCGACATTGCCGAGAAGGTGATGTGCCTGGACTGGATTGTCCCCGTCTTCAGCCGCCTCAAGGCCCGCGAAGGAAAATACTTCATCCTCGGCAATCACGAAATGAAACTGCCGGATGTTGGCTTGCTTCGCAGACTGATGGAGGAAGCGGGGTTTGTCGATGTCGGCAGCCGGGCGATGCGAGTGCCCCTTCGCGACACCGAAATCATGATTGCTGGCAGCGAATCCCCGTGGTTCGGGACGAATCCATCACTGACCCCTGATCCCTGTCCCCTGACTCCTCCCTTCCGTCTCCTCCTCTCGCACTCTCCCGACCAGCTTCCGTGGGCCAAAGCCAACAACTTCGACCTCATGCTCGCCGGCCATACCCACGGCGGCCAAATCCGCCTGCCGTGCATCGGCGCCCTCATCTCTCCCAGCATGTTCGGCTTTCGCTACGCCGGCGGCCTGTACTTTGAAGAGCCGACATTGCTCCACGTCAGCCGCGGTCTCTGCGGCGATCACCCCATCCGGCTCAACTGCCCGCCGGAATTGCCGCTGCTTACGCTGGTGAGAGACTAATCACCCGGCTCGGTCGCGCCGCGTTGATCTCATCCAGCAGTCTCTGCACCTTCTTCTCCAGCAGGTCGGTCCAGTCGCTGATGGCCGTCTTGCTTTCCCGTTCCGTGGGAATCTCGAGCGGTTCGCCAAACCGAACGATGGCGTGCCGTTCGCCGCGGATGCCGGGATAATCGGCCCGCAGCACGTCTTCCTCGAATTTGTCCAGCGTCTCGGCCATCCGCTCCAGCGTCGGCTTCTCCTGCACGTAGTTTCCCGGATAGCTGAAGAGCTGGATGACAAAAAACAGGTCGTCCATCTGGTGCGCGAGGCGGAGCTTGTCGGCTGCCGAGAGCCCTTCCTGTTCGCTGGCCTTGATGATCGCCTTCCGCGCTTCCTTCACCCGTTCGGGAATGATGCCGCCACGGTCCCGCAGGCTGTGTTCCCTTTCCAGGCCGGCGAGGATCGTATTCGAGAGCGTCGCAATCCGCTCCGGCAGAGTTCCCTGCCGCGGCCCGGCCCGATACTCAATTTCCTTGAGCGTCAGAAACCCCTCCGCCACATGGTAAATCCGCTCGGCGAGTGACAGGTCATTCCGCGGCCGCCAGTGGAGCGCCTCTTCTAATCGGCTCATCAGTTCGAGCAGCTCCTCCTGCGGATCCCGCACGTAGAAGCACTTGAGGGCGGTCGGAATGGCGACGATTTTTCGCGGCCCCTTCTTCGCCGCGGACATGGCGATGGCGGCGGCTCCTTCGCGGAACGGAGTGACGCGGTCGTTGTTGTGATAGATGTCCCCTTCCGGAAAGATGACCAGCGGATGCGGGCTTTCGCGGAGGATGTCCACCGAAGTCTTAAACGCCTGCAGGTCGTTCCCTTCCCGGTTGATGCTGTAGCAGCCGTGCCACTGCAAGACCTTTTGCTCAAAGGGCTTGCTCATGGCAAAGACCTGCCACGCGGAGAGAAAGTGGAAGCAACTGCCGCAGCGATGGGCCGCCTCGATCATCACGTAAGAGTCGTAATGGAACGAGTGGTTCGGGGTAATCAATATTCCCGCGCCGTCTTTTACCGCCGTGCGAACATGCTCGGTCCCTTGCACGTCGATTTGCGTGATTTTCTGGCTCTTCCGCAGCGTGCGGTTAATCAGCGGCCGCCACAGCCGCACCAGCCACGGCGTCATCTGGGGTGGCCACACCTTGCGCGGCGTCTGAAACGGTTGGCGGTTCACTGCGTCGCTTTGAAGCTATCGCTTCACCCTCGCGGGAAGTTCTTTCAGCCGTTCCAGTTCGAGAATCTCAGTGTAGTACCACGGCTTTCCGGTGGCCTTTTTCGTACCGATCACCTTGGCCGGATACTTGGCTCCGTCGTGCTCTTTCCATTCGCTGAAGCGGTGGATGTCGCTCCGCCAGTCAATCCGCACCAGCCGGTGATCAGCTTTGTCGAAGTAGAGGTGCATCGGGGGTGTGATGGTGCCACTGACGCGAAGACCAATCGCCGGCTTGTCGGCGTCGGTAATTTCCGGAATCAACTCGACTTTGCTCTTCGCGTCGGTCAGGGCTGCCAGCGTCCAGCCCCAAACCAGAAAGGTGGCGGGTTCCTGGTCCTCTTTGACGCGGTCGCGCGTGCCGACCCACCAATAGGTTGGCGGCTCCAAGATGGATGTCCGCTCGAATCCTTTGGCTTTGGGGTCCGGGCTGACGTTGAGCTGTTCCTTGATCCGGAACAACTTCAGGAGCTTCTCCTCGCCGCCGGCAGCGCTAACAACTTGCTTCACGACCTCCTTGGGATCAGGGTCCGCTCCAAGTGCCACGAGCGACGAGCTTACGAAAACCGCCAACCAAAATGCGCCCTGAATTCGCATGCGTGAATTCTCCTCCAAACAGCCTGATCACAGGACTGTAGTTGAGCGGATGAGATTTCACGCGGCAACGGGTGCCGTCCATCGTCTGGAAGATGTTAAACGCCGCTTACTTCGCGGGAACCGGCGCTGCTGCCGGAGGGGGTGGTAAGACTACCCCCGGCACAACCTGGCAGTTCAACAGGTCGACAGTAACGGTATTCCTCGCCATTCGTCGCAACTGGTCGCGAACGAAGCGAAAGTCTCCTTGAATGGTCACGACTTGATCGGGAACAAGTACGGCGGCCAGCGAATCGCGCTCGCTCGGCGCAAACTTGAAACGGAGCGTCCCCGATACCTCCGCGGCCGGCTCTTCGATTCGGGTCTCCATGATGGCGATGTAATTTCCCAGTCCATCCTTCTCGATGCGGCTGACGACCCCTTTGATTTCGACCCGGCGGTCCTGCAACCACAGATCGGTGCTGGCGGCGTTGTAGCGGATGGTCTGCACCACGTCGGTTGGCGTTCCCTGGAAAATGGGGGCGTTATGGGCGGAAAACGACAGGGCCAAAAGGGCCAGCGGCGCGAGCGGATTCATGAGGCGGCTCCGTGTTCAAGAAGTGAAACAAGATGTAAAGAGCACGATACATGAATCATCTCCATTCTGGCAATTTGGGTCAACTAGAGTGATTGCGAGGCCTGGGAATGCTATTTGAAAGGGTATTAGCACCTCTTTAGAGTGGTTATTATGTTTCATTCCCTTAACACGAACAACCAAGAGGACTTTGCGATGCCCCGGAGTTCCCGGATACCGGCGTGTGGATAAAGCAATCGCGGTACAGCAAGTTGCCCTTCCACTCCCTCGCCACAGGTGGGATAGGCGATGATGCCCAGGCGAGTCAAGTTGCGAAAAGGAGCCGCGCTGTCCGACGCCGGCCTCGACCGGGCTAGGCGGCTAGCGAGCAGCAGATTGCCGACAGGATACTCGCCGTTTGCATCGCGGGGTCGGCTGGTGGTGATAGGCTCGCAGCTATGCTTCTGAATTCATTGCCTGCCGTCCATCGAGGTTACTTCCTCACTTCCACCCCAATCTCGTAGCATTGGTCGCCATGCTTTAAACATCGGGCCACCCCACAGGGAATGCGCCCGATCTCTGTCCAAAGGAGAATCTCTTCGCCGGGATAGAGTTGTCTGTCCATCAAGAAGCTAAATCCGCTTCGGGACATATCCAACGAGTCGACTTTACTGACCTCTGACTTACGCGGTACGGACGGCAGGACGCCGTCGATCTGGCACAAGATCTCGCCCTGGATGGTCTTGCGAGCGAACCGGCGGAGGTCGTGGGGTACGCACGACTCGCGGCCATTCTTTGCCAAATGGGGCGGCACCTGCACGGTTTGCGGCAGTCGGGCGATCAGCCCGTTCAGTGTTTCTGCATAAGAGTTTTCCACTGCTCATAGACCTCCACGTCAAAAAATGTGCCCATTTGCCGGTCCATGATCCGAAAGGCGTCATCCTTGTTCATCCCGGCCCGATAGGGCCTGTTGCTGGTGAGCGCCTCGAATACGTCAGCGACCGCGCAAATCCGCGCCCAGGGATGAATCTCGGAACCGCTGACCTGCACGGGGTATCCGGTGCCGTCCAGGTGCTCATGATGCTGATAGACCATCATCAACTGGCCAAAGCTAAGATCCGTCCGTTTGCTGAGCCGAAGAAAGCCAATCGTCGGATGGGTTTTGATAATACGGAACTCGTGGTCCGTAAGCTTCCCCGGCTTCGTGAGAATTGCACCCGAAATCTCGCTCTTTCCCAGGTCGTGCAGCATAGCACCGACGGCCACCTTGCGCAGCTCGTCGGGTGCGGTAATCCCGCACTCTTTTGCCAGCATGACGCAGTAGTAAGAGACGTTTGCCACATGCGTGAAGGTATGAAAGTCATGGTACAACAACTTGCACAGCTCGGAGGAAATCACATTCGAGCGGCAGACGAGTTCCACGACATGGTGACCCATCTCCTCGGTCTTAGCGATGCTGGCATCAAGATCGGAGCTGTTGAGCTCCTTGCCCAGTACGCCGCGGACCACTTCGTTGAGCAAGGCGAACCGCTGCGTGGTGGGGATCGATTCATCGGCCACCATCTCCTTGATGTTCTCTTGCAGGTAACGCTGAAACTCTTGATGTTCGTGCGTCGAGACAAAGAGCTTGCGATGTCTCCCCTGTTCGAGTCTTTCCACCCATTCCAGGGTGATGGGAACATTCGGAGCGCGAAAAAGGCGGTATTGCCCATCTTCCTGATCGCATACGTAGAGCGAAATTCCACACAGCCGCGTCGGCACAATCATCGCAGCTGAAATGGCAACGAAGTCACTGCGTCTTGCAACTCCCTTGGAATTCATGGTCAAGGACATAAACGACTCCGGGCGTCACCATCAAATGCGCATCGATACTTCTCCTGCAGAAGACTAGGTTATTTCTGGTAAAAGAATCTCCCCAAACCGAGGGGATTTCAAGCGACGGCAACGGCCAGCTCTAAGCCAAGCAGGAGTCTACCGGTCCTAACGCTTTTAACGCGCGGCGCGCGAAACTGGTCCGGCGACCTGTCACGCCCATCGCCCGTCGGCCTGCAATCCGCCGAAGCGATGGTCCAAGGATTGGCGCTCGAGGCAGAGTTTCAGCAACGGAAGAACGGCTTACTCGGCACCGTCAGGAATAATCGAAATGCCGAAAGGAGGAAGGGTTCGGCGTTGTTGTAACTATTCCCGCCGCAACTTCGGCCCGTCCGTCTTGTAAGCGCCCGTGCCCCCTTGAAAACGGCCCTTTGCCGTCCAGTTCAAAGCGATACGTTTGGGAAAGAGAATGCCGGAATAATCCCAGCCCCAAGTGCCGTCCTCGATGCAGCGGCCCGCGCCGCGGGTCGGGGTGCCGCCGCCGACGTAGTAGCCGCCGTAGAAGCGGGTGTTACTGGGGATAGTGATTTTTGCCTGGCACTGCGGATTGCCGGCGCGGGCGAAGTCGCAGGCGCGGTAGGTTTCCGATGTCGGCCCCCAGACGATGCCGGATGGGGTCGGAGCCACAGGAGCGTCCTCGTCGTCTCCGATGCTGTAGGACGACCCTTGGGCCCCAAACGATTCCGGCGGCTTTCCCTTGGCGTTGGCGGCAGTCACCAACAAGGCCACGATCACGAGCAAAAGGTACTGGCGTTTCATAAGTCTCATCCTTGAGTATTGACTCCAACCACTCACTACGCACCACTAACTCCTCACTACCCACTCACCCCAGCGGATTCCGATTGAACTTCTGATACGGCAGCCGAACATTGCGATAGAAAACCTTGTCTGCCCGCTTTTCCGCCGGTGCCTGGAACCAGACTTGTCCCGCAGCCGTCACCACGTCATCCTGATCCACCCCGTCGCCGCTGATGCCGAAGCCGCCGACCAGGATCTTGCTCTTGTACAGCGGCGAGCTGCCGGGGAAGAACACGGTGCCGTTCTGATTTTCGATATTGCCCAGGTCGTGGAAGTTCCGCCCCTGGTGGAAGGCGTCAAAGCCGAGCACGCTCTTGAACATCGAAGCGGGAATGGGGAGGCCGAACAGGTTTTCGGCGTTCTTTGGGTTCACGCCCACGACGTGGGTCAGATTGTGGTCGTTGAGGCTTGAGAAAATGGGGGGCAGTGTGTTTTCGATCCCGGCCGGGTAACGCGGCTCGACGAGGAAGCGGAAAGTCCTATTGGTGAAGGCAACGGACGTGGGAGCCGCGATCAGCGTCGTGCTTCTGAGGTCCTTGAACAAATCGGGTACACCCGGTACACCCGGCAGCAGGTTCTTGCTCGTGATGATTCTGCGGGCTGTCAGCTCCGCCTGGGTCACTTGCCCACGCTGGACGAGCAGGTCGTCGTCCACCATGTCGTCCGGTTGGAGGGCGGTGGGATCGGCGTAGTAGGCCGTGTTGCGGGCTTTGGCGACGGAGACGTCAATTGAAAAGACCGTGGCATCCTTCATGCGAAAGATGCCCAGGACATTACCATCTTTGTCGGCCACGGAGATGACCATCTTCGTCCGCGCCCCCGGCATCCCTGTCGCCAGGTTCACCCGAATCGCCGCACGGGTCTTGTCGGCCTCCGCAATCGAGCGGCTGACAATGTCCATCACGTCGGTGGCGGTGATGCTTCCGCCGGGGAGGCTATGCGGCAGCACGAGCCAGCCCTCCGGCACTTCCTTGCCGCTGAGTGCATAATCGTTGTCGCCAAGGCTGGCGGGATCACCGTCCGGTCCCGGGTCGACCACTTGATTCTCACCCGTCGTCGCCGAACCCATTCCAACGCTGCTGCCGACGGCGAGGAGCGTTTGATAGCCCTTTTTGGGATTGGCGGCAGTTGGATTGGGCCCATAGGTTTCCAGCGTGATGCCGGCCAGGTCGATACGACCGGCGAGCAGGTCGTAACCCGGCACGCGGCCGACACCGCCCAGCGTGCCCACCGAGCCGCCGACCAACAGCGAGCTTCCACCGGCAGCCGCGTAGGCAATCCACTCCGCCTCCAAGACCCGGGGGGCATTCAGACGGGAGGCGTTGCTTTGATTGATGCCGGCGATGAATCCCTGCTCGAACGTGGCATAGCCATTCGTGCCCGGAAAGAAGACGCCGATCCCCCCCACAAGCTGTCGCGTCGCCGAGCCGCTGATAATTTTGTAAAGCGGAATGCCGCCGGGGAGCGTGGCAATGCCGCGAGACTGCGCCCACGCTTCGCGCTGCGACTGTACGCCATAGGACTCCGGGAATTCGAGCGTTTTACCGGCCGGGATGTACGTGCCATCAACGTTAAAGCGATTCGTCAGAAAGACGTCGTCCCCATTCCCCTTGATCCCATCAAAACCAGCGTTCCGTCGGCCATCGCGGCTTTGGTGCTCGATGCCAAAGAGATCGACCGGCGGCGTGTTGGAGATGCCGGGCGGAAAGTGCCCGCCAACTCCAATCGGCGCGACAAAGCCTGGGCCGTAGGTGGTGGCGGTCGGGTCCGCGTCGATGAAAGGGTTATTCGTGGAAGGATCAGGAACCGTCGGGTTCGATTCGACTTCTCGCTGCGTGATCGTGGACTGGCTGATCATCCGGATGGTGCGCGAGGTCAGCGGCCCTTCATTGTTGGCAAAGAAGGCCGCCGTCCTGGCCTTGGAAACGGCGCCGTCGATGACAAAGACCCGCGTCGCTTCATCCCCAATCGCGTCAAGCACCCCCTGCTCCATGCGCACGCCGAGGATTTTTCCATTGCGGTCCACGATGGCGATGATCGCATCCTCCGAGCTCGATGCAGCCGCGGCTCGCGCCAGAAGCTGCTGGACTTCGTTCTCGGTGATGAAAGGCAAACTCAAATCGGCCGGAACAAATGGAGGTGGCGGCGGCTCCGCCTCGGGTTGGCCGGGAGCTGCATGCGCGGGGCCGATGACATGGGCTATGCTGCCGGGCAAAGCTACGGTCGCCGTGGACTGCACCATGTAGAAGACTGAATCCGCCGCGCCGGTCGTCAGATCGTTCCGGACCTCAAAGGTGTTAATCCACGGGTTGAAGAAGCCCACTTCGGCCACGCCGTTGCCGTCCCAGTCTCCGGCGATCGGCTGCTCGGAATAATTGGGGGCGAAAACGGTGAGCCTGGAAATGGCGGCACCGTCCTGTGTGCCGCGGAAAAACAGCTCGTTCGTAGAGGCGTGATAGAGGCCGATTTCATCTCCCGGCAGGCCATCGAAATCTCCCACCAGCGGTTTCCAGGCGGCGGCGTTGCCGAGGTCGGCGAGTGACGAGGTGTCGTAGTCCGCCGGCCAGAATGCGAAGATTTTGTCCGCCACTCCCGTTTGCAACGTGCTTTTCAGCAGAACCTGCCGCGAGCCGGGGGCAAAGAGCGCCAGCTCATCCCGCCCGTCCCCATTCCAATCGCCGGCCAAAGGGAGTTCGCCGCCGGAAGCGCCGTTCATCTTCAACGTCTGAAAGGTCGCGCGGGCTTCGTTTTTGTTCGCCAGCACAAAGGTCTGCGCACTGGAGACATAGATGCCAACGGTATCCACGCCGTCGCCATTCCCGTCGCCGGCAATGGGCAAGCCACTTCTTCCCGACGGCAAAAAGGTAAACGCCGACTGCGGGAAGCCGGGCGAGTTCTCGTCGCGCAGATAATAAGTCCCGTAGCGGGGGTCATACATCCCTACGCTGTCGATGGTGTCATTTCCGAGCGCATTGAAATCCCCAGACAGCCCCAGCAGATCCCCCGCTAGCAGGCTCCGCGATTCCAGCGATTCGACGGCGAGTTTCCGCCCCCCGCGCGACTTGCGGCTGATTGTTCGTGATGGTCCGCGCATGAATACCTGGCACTCTGAGAGGAAAGACGCCGCCCTTCCATAGTAGGTCCGGGCGAAATGCGGTTCAACAAAATGGCGCGGTGCTGCTAGCGTCCGCGCGTTCGTCCAGAAAATGTGCCGTCTTCTTCCCTTCGACCGGCAGATTCCAGGCAATTAGTTCCGTCCGACTTTACGGCACAACCGATAAAACCGTTACGGTTTACCGCGCATCGTTGTCCGCTCACCCCGTGTGCGGACATTGGGGAAGGTTTTGGCGTGCAGCAAGTGCTTTCAGTGCGACGCGATTCTCCTTGGCTTCGGCCTCAAGGCTACAGTCTCGTGCTTATACTCTGCTTGCTAGCACCTGCTGCAACTCTCGCCCAACAAACAGCGCCTCAGCGCGTCGAGCCTCCCGTTCTCCGCGACCCACGGGCAGACCAGGATTTCGTACCACTGCCGGAGTATGCCGAAGAACCAGATCCCATTCTCAAGTGGCCGGTCGATCCGCCTCCCGGTTTCACGGGACGATCAGGAATCTCGCCGCGCGAGGAGCAGGAGAACAGCCACTTCGTCCCGATGGAGGACCGCTGGCGGATCGGAATGGCGGAATATGACCGCTACGGCCAAGGCCATCCGCGCGACTTCGAGTATCCCTTCGTCCCCGGCAACATCTGGGATCCCTATCACCAGAATGTGCTCAAGGGGGACTATCCCATCTTGGGGCAGCACAACTTTCTGACCCTGACGGTCGCGGACTTGCAGATTATCGAAGGCCGTCAGGTACCAACTCCCAACACGCCATTCGAAAGCGCCCCCGATCCAGAATCCGAAGAATTCTTCGGCAACCCCAACCAGTTCTTCTACGCGCACAACATCGTCGTCTCCGCCGACTGGGTTCACGGCGACGGGGTCTTCAAACCGGCCGACTGGCGGCTGAAGGTGACGAACATTTTCAACATGAACGTGCTGAACGTCGGCGAGCTCGGGGTGGTGAATCCCGATGTCCGCAAAGGGCGGACGCGCACGCAGGGGGACTACGCCCTGGAAGAATGGTTCCTGGAAACCAAGCTGGCCGACCTCAGCCCAGATTATGACTTTGTCTCCGTGCGGGGCGGGTCGCAACCCTTCGTCAGCGACTTCAAGGGCTTTATCTTCGCGGACACCAACCGGGCGCTGCGACTCTTTGGAACACGTCTGGCCAACCGCGACCAGTTCAATCTGATCGTGCTGGACCAAAATGAGAAGGAAACCAACAGCCTGCTCAACACGTTTGACGACCGGGACCAGAACACGGTCATCATGAACTACTACCGGCAGGACTTCATCTTTCCCGGCTTCACCGCCCAGCTCAGCTACCACTACAACGAAGACGGGCCGAGCTTCAAGTTCGATGAGAACGACTTTCTGATCCGCCCCGACCCCGCCGGCGTCTTCGCCGAACATAAGGTGCGGGCCCACTACCTCGGCTTTGCCAGCGAAGGACACATCAACCGGATCAATGTCAGCCAGGCCTGCTACTACGTCACCGGCAAGGACGCGCTCAACCCCATCGCTGGCAGCCCGCAAAACATCCACGCCTGGATGGGGGCTCTCGAGCTCTCCTACGACCGGGACTGGATTCGCTTCCGCAGCTCCTACTTCGGCGCATCGGGCGACGGAGACGCCAACGACGGCGAAGCGACCGGCTTTGACACCATCTTTGACAATCCCAACTTCGCCGGCGGCCAGTTCAGCTATTGGCAGCGGCAGCAAATCAAGCTGCTCGGCGTGAACCTTGTCAATCGCATGAGCCTGGTGCCCGATCTCCGCAGCAGCAAGTTCCAAGGTCAGTCCAACTTCGTCAACCCCGGCCTGCACCTGGTGAATTTTGGCATGGATACCGAAGTCACTCCCAAATTCCGCACCATCGCCAACATCAACTTCCTCTGGTTCGACCAGACCGAAGCTCTTGAACAATTTGTCTTTCAGGATGGAATTCACAACTTCATTGGCGCGGACCTGAGTTTCGGAGCCGAGTATCGCCCTCGCCTCAACAACAACATCATCATCGTGGGGGGCATCTCGGCCCTTGTGCCGGGTAAAGGCTTTGCGGACATCTACCGGCCATTGACGGGAAATGCGAACACGCTCGTCGGGAGCTTCTTGGACATTTCGCTGGTGTATTGAACGACTGAATCTGAAATTCAGACTTGAGCCACGGATGGAACACGGAATGAACACGGACAAAGCCAGATTGAAGTGGATTCTGTTCCTCATTTTCTTGCCTCCATTTTCTTGCCATTTCTGCGGCGAGAATCTAAGCGCTCAGGAATCCTCGCGCCGCGTGAAACCCGCTGCCACGAAGCCGGCCACTGTCAAATTGACTTCAGCGACTCAGCCTGCTGCACCGCTCTCGATCAATCCCTTTCCACTCCCCACCAACCATCCTTCTGCCGAAGACCTCTTCCGCCAGAACAACGACGACGTGGCCCGCAAGAGCTGGGGGTGCATCAGGTGCCACGCAGGGGCACGGGACATGCACGACAAAGAGACAGTCAAGCTCGGCTGCGTCGATTGCCACGGGGGAAACGCTGATTGCCAGACCAAGGACGGGGCCCATGTCGCGCCGTCGCTCCCCAATGCCTGGCCGACCTCCGGCAATCCGGTTCGCTCGTATGCCTTGCTCAATCATGAAAGCCCCGAGTTCGTCCGCTTCGTCAATCCGGGCGACCTTCGCGTCGCCCACATCAGTTGCGGCAGTTGCCATGAACAGGAAGTCCTGGCCGTCCGCAAGAGCATGATGACTCACGGCTGCATGCTCTGGGGAGCTGCGCTCTACAACAACGGCTCCATACCGCATAAGACTCCGAGGTTTGGTGAGAGCTACGGAATGACCGGCGTGCCGCAGCGGCTGCAAACCGTCTGGCGCGGAAAGGAAGCGGCAAATATGCAAGACGACCTGGCTTCCAAAGGGGTTGTCACTTTTCTCGACCCGCTCCCCCGCTTTGAAGTCAGCCAACCAGGCAATATCCTCCGCATCTTCGAGCCCGGTGGGCGATTCCGCCCAGAAGTCGGCATCCCCGAGCGAGGGGAAGAGCCCGGCCGGCCGCGAGCCCGACTAGGTACACGTGGCCTGGGAACGGAAAACCGCACCGACCCCGTTTTTATCGGCCTGCAAAAGACGCGGCTCCTCGACCCCACGCTCAACTTCCTCGGCACCAACGACCATCCCGGCGACTATCGCTCCAGTGGCTGCAGCGCGTGCCATGTGGCCTATGCCAACGACCGGAGCCCGACCCATTCCGGCAAGTACTCGAAGTACGGCAACCTCGGCATGGCCGCGGCGACTCCCGATGACGGCCCCGAGGAGAGTCGCTTCGTGAAGACAGTGGACCCGACGATCCCCAAGGACGAGCGGGGCCATCCCATCACGCATCGCTTCACCCTGCAGATTCCCACCAGCCAGTGCATCGTCTGCCACATCCACCCAGGAACGAACGTCCTCAACACCTATCCCGGCTTCATGTGGTGGGACAACGAGACGGACGGCGAACTGATGTACCCCGCGCGGCAGAAGTACCCAACTTCGGAGGAATACACCCGCGCGCAAATGAACAACCCGGAAGAATCGTCGGTTCGCGGCCTGTGGTCCGACCCGAATTTCCTGGAGCGTGTTCCGGAGCTGAACAGTGCCGCTCGGCATACGCAGTTCGCCGACTTCCACGGCCACGGCTGGGTTTTTCGGGCCGTCTTCAAGAAGGATCGGCAGGGGAACTTGCTCGATCATCGTGGAGAGATCGTCTCCAATGTTTCCACCGAAAAGCTGAAGGCCGCGGTCGTCCAGCCCGATGAACCGCTGCCGATCCCGACGACCGGCGAGACCCTGGCCCAGTGCAAGAGCCAAAAGGACGACATGCCGGTGCATCTGATGGACATCCACATGGAAAAGGGGATGCACTGCGTCGACTGCCACTTCAACCAGGACAATCACGGCAACACCAAGCTCTACGGCGAAGTCCGGGCCGCTATTGAAATCGACTGCGTCGATTGCCACGGTTCCGCGGCGGAGAGCATTCCGGAGAAACTGACAGCCGGCAAGCGGATGCTCACTTCCGGTCCCGCCGCGCCAAACAGTGGCACCGACCTCATGCTTCTCCGCACGCCCCACCTTCGCCGCCAGCCCCGGTTTGAAGTGGTCGCGCTCAAAGATGGCGGCGGCAAACCGGTCATTAACCCGTTGACCATGAAGCCCTATCAGGCCCTCATTCAGCGGTCGATGGTCGACGAAAACCGCACTTGGGTGGTGACGCAGACGAAGGATACCATTCGCCCCGGCCATCCAAGCTACAACCCCAAGTCGCACCAGGCCAAGACGGTTCGCTGGGGGGACGACGGCGAAATGCTCTGGGGTGGCGCGGTCAATGAACACGAGGAAGTCGGCGGCCGCGGCTGTGCCCACCAGAACAAGAACATGAGCTGCATCGCTTGCCATTCGTCCTGGAACCCAAGCTGTTTTGGCTGCCATCTGCCGCAGAAGGCGAACCGCAAATCGCCCAGCCTCCACAACGAAGGAGAGGTGAGTCGCAATATTGTGTCCTACAACTTCCAGACCCTTCGGGAAGATGTGTTCATGATTGCCCGCGACGGCACCGCCACCGGCAATCGCATCAATCCCGCCCGGTCGAGTTGCGCCATTCACGTCAGCTCGTTTAACAGCAACCGCGAATCCATCTATCCCCAGCAACAAACCATCAGTGGTGGCGGCATGAGCGGCATTGCTTTCAGCACCAATGTGCCGCACACGGTTCGCGGTGGACCCAAGGATAAGAACCATGTTTCGCTGACGGGCACCAGCGAAACCAAGATGTGCAGCGATTGCCATCTTTCCAAGGACAACGACAACAACGCCGTCATGGCTCAGCTCATGATGCAGGGAACGAACTTCACCAACTTCATCGGCAAATACTGCTGGATCGCAGCCGGCGAGCACGGCCTGGAAGGGGTTGTCGTCACCGAGTCGACCGAGCCGCAAGCGGTCATTGGCTCCAGCTTGCATCGGCTGGCATATCCGGATTTCTACCGCGAACACAAAGAGCGCGGCCGCGAATTGGAACATGCCCACGAGCATCCCGGAAAGGACATCATCCAGCAGATCCTGGCCCCGCGATTCAAGCCAGAAGTTCTGATGACGCAGGCCCGCGGCGAGTATCTCTATGCCGCCTGCGGTTGCGGCGGGCTTAGGGTGTTTGACATTGCCTTCATCGACCACAAGGGTTTCTCGGAACGGATTACCACAGCGCCGGTCTCGCCGGTCGGCCAACAGCTCTATGTCCCGACGAAGTACGCCACCGCCGTCGCCGCGCCAACGACACTCGCCCCTGACCCAACTCGCATCCAGCCGCCGGAGAACCAGGAGCAGGCAGTCCATCCGGCCTACGCCTATCTCTATGTGACCGACAAGTACGAAGGACTGATCCTGGTCAGCGCCGCCACGCTGCTGGATGGCGACCCGACCAATAACTTCCTCAAGCGCGAGCTGACCTTCAATCCAGATGGCCTGCTCTCCGGGGCGCGGAACATTACCTTTATCGGTACCTATGCCTACGTCTGCTGCGATGCCGGCATTGTCGTCATCTCGCTGGAAAATCCGAAGGAACCAGCGGTGACGGCAGTGCTCGGCCCCGATGTCGCCAAACATCCAGTCGCCGTGCAGGCCCAGTTCCGTTACGCCTATGTCTGCGATGAGCACGAAGGGTTGGTCACGCTCGACATCACCAACCTGCACGACCCACGGTTGGTGCACACGCTCCCGCTGCATGAATGCCACAGTGTCTATCTCGCCCGGACCTATGCCTATGTCGCCGGTGGCGAGGAAGGACTGATTATCGTGGACATCACCAAAGCCAATCAGCCGGCCATCGACCAGATCTACAACGCGGAAGGCTGCATTAGCGAACTCCATGACGTGAAGCTCGGCATCACCTACACCAGCGAGTTCGCCTATCTGGCCGACGGCAAGAACGGCCTGCACGTCGTCCAACTCACATCTCCTGAAACGCCCGGCACCGGCGGCTTCAGCCCTCGCCCTGCCCCAAAACTCATCGCGACTCGCGAGCTGCCCAAGGGAGGCCACGCCCTGCACATCTCGGAAGGTCTCGACCGGGACCGGGCGGTGGATGAGTCTGGCAACCAGATTGCGGTCTTCGGACGCATCGGCGCGCGGCCCCTCAACTGGGAAGAGCAGCAGCGGATGTTCCGCAAAATGCGATCCGACAATTTCCCGACGCACGAAGGGCAAGTCTGGAAGGTGAGCGACGACCCCTTCGATTCCGTGTATAAAAGGACGCGAGACGCCAAAGCACCCGCCGCCGGAGGAAAGTCTGTCCGGCTGCGATAACGGGAGAAACTCATGCCCGCAGCCGACTTTCAATGCCTTATCGTGGAGAAAGATGCCGCAGGAAACGTCCATCGCTCCATCACCCGACGTCCACTTTCGGATTTGCCGCCGGGGGACGTCCTCATTCGCGTCCGCTACTCGTCGCTCAACTACAAGGATGGTCTCGCCGCGGAAGCTCATCCGGGCGTCGTCCGCAAGCTGCCGCACGTGCCGGGGATCGATGCCGCGGGGGTCGTTGAAGAAAGCAGCTCGCCGCTTTGGAAGCCCGGCGACGAGGTCATCGTCACCAGCTACGACCTCGGGGCTGCGCATTGGGGCGGCTGGGCCGACTACATTCGCGTTCCGGCGGGATGGGTGGTTCCGCGCCCGAGCGGTTTGACTTTGAGGGAATCGATGATCCTCGGAACCGCTGGTTTTACAGCGGCCCAGTGCGTGCAGGCGATTCAAACCAACGGCGTGTCGCCGGAGGCCGGTGAAATTGTTGTTACTGGCGCGACCGGCGGTGTCGGGTGCCTGGCCGTGATGATTCTCAAGCAGCTCGGTTACAGCGTGGTGGCCGTCACGGGAAAGCCAGAGCTTGAGCCACGTCTCAAAGCCTGGGGTGCCAGCCGTGTCATCGGGCGTAACGACGTCATCGACTCCAGCCCCAAACCGCTGCTCAGTGCCAAGTGGGCCGGAGCTGTGGACACAGTTGGTGGCAATACGCTGGCCACCATCCTGCGGTCCACCAAGGAATACGGCGTCGTCTCCGCCTGCGGCCTCGTCGGCGGCACGGACCTCCCCCTCACCGTCCACCCCTTCATCCTGCGGGGCGTCATCCTCGCCGGCATCAGCTCGCAGAACTTTCCCGCGGGCCGCCGCAATGACATCTGGCAGAAACTCGCGGGCGAATGGAAGCCAAGACACCTCGAGGATGTTGCCACCGAAATCGGACTAGAGCAGGCGGAAGAGTACGTGCAGAAAATTCTAAAAGGGGAAGTTGGCGGACGAACCATCATCCGTCTCTAAAGTCCGTCTCTAACTCATCTTCTTTGCAAAAATTTTCTTGCCACCTACGTTTTTCTGGGCAGGCTGGAAGCCTGCTCCACGCTAGCACTTTTTGCCGTTGCCCCTCCGCAGCGTCCTGCCTTACACTTTCGCGCTCCATTTCTCCCGCGCGAAAGACTCGCCCATGTCCGTTTCCATCGTAGTTCCCATTTATAACGAAGTCGAAAACGTCCCCCTTCTTTACAACCAGCTCGTGGCGGTGCTGCCGGAACTGAACCGCCCCTGGGAAATCGTGTTCGTGGACGACGGCTCCAAGGATGGCACGGCGGCGAAGCTCGATGAGCTGGCGGCAAAAGATGAGCGGGTGAAGGTCATTCGCTTCCGTCGCAACTTCGGACAGACGGCGGCCATGCACGCCGGTTTACAGTACGCCAGCGGCGAAGTCATTGTCACGCTCGACGGCGATTTGCAGAACGAGCCGGCCGACATTCCGATGATGGTGAGGAAGCTCGACGAAGGCTACGACCTCGTTCACGGCTGGCGGAAGCAGCGGCAGGACGCTTTTCTCAACCGCAAGCTGCCGTCCAAGATGGCCAACTGGCTGATCTCGCGGGTCACGCGGTTCCCCATCCACGACCTCGGCTGCACGCTCAAAGCCATCCGTCGCGATATCGCCCGCGAGCTGGAGCTGTACGGCGAGATGCACCGCTTCATCCCTGTCCTGGCCCATCAGCGCGGGGCCCGCTGCGTCGAAGTGGAGACGCGGCACCACCCGCGGCGGTTCGGCCAGACCAAATACGGTATCTCGCGCACTCTCAGGGTCGTGCTCGACCTGATCACCGTCAAATACATGCTCGACTACTTCGCCAGCCCCATGAAGCTCTTCGGCCAGATCGGCTTCGCCTGCGGAGCCATCGGGGCGCTCGCCGCGCTCGCCACCGTCCTCATGAAGTTCGCCGGCGGCGTGGACATGACCGGCAACCCGTTTATGCTGCTCACGATTCTCGCCTCCATCGGCTCCGTGCAGTTCTTCAGCCTCGGCCTCTTGGGCGAAGTCAACGCCCGCATCTACTACGCCAGCCAGCCCAAACAAAACTTCGCCATCCGGGAGTTGCTGAACTTTGAGAAGCAGCCGCTGGGAAAGGACGAGACCATTTCCATCCGCGGTCGACGAGCGGCGTAACAACTCTGACACCAGCCTGAAGCGCAAGCGAAGGAAAGTGCCGCTATCCTGATAGCAGTGATTTCCTTCGCTTGCGCTTCAGGCTTTTGTCGGTCGGCTGGTGTTTTTAATACTCCCCATCATCCTGCCACGTTCGCCGAAACAACCCTCCGCCAAAGGGTGAGGAGTGCGAAGCTGGCGTGAAGTTCGTGTCCACGGTCGGGAGCTTGTTCCCGGAGCCGATGGGTCGGCGGTCGAGAACTCCACGGACGCCGAGGATGCTGGGGTCGCGGGCCAGCTTGTCGGAAACGACCCGGGCGTCATCAATGATCGGCCGCAACTTAAACGTGATGTCCTCCACATTGGCCATGGCCCGCTCCAGGCGCTCGTACAGATCGTCGTCGTTGAGAAGCCGGCCGATGGTCCCTTCCTGGTTGCCAAAACTGTTGCTCACCTGGTCGAGTTTCTCGGTGATGTTCTGCACGTCGGACAGAATGCCATGGGTGAGGTCTACCATTTCCGGCGCACGCTCCGAGAGTGGTCCCGTAATTTTTTCCAAGTTCGCCAGGTTGCGTTCGGCCCTTTCGGTCACCGTTTTGAAGCCATCAAACGTGGTGCTGGCTTTGTCGAGCACGATCTTGGTCTTATCGAACATTTCCGGCAAGTCGCGCAGCGACCGTTTGAGTCCGTCCTTCAGCTCGGCATCGCCAAACAGGCTGTCGATGGTGCCGAGCGTTTTGTGCGACTGATCGAGGGCGCGCTCCATCTTTTGCACGATGCGGGGAAAATCCGTCTCGCTGCCGGCCAGAGCCGAGTTCACGTTGCGGGCCGCGAGTTTCATTTCGTTGCCGGCATCGCGGAGCGAATTGGCGGCTGCTTTCAGCTCCTCTTTCAGCTCGCCAAAAACCTCTAGCGGATTGCCCGTTACGTCGCCGTCGATTTCTGAGCCGTTTTCGAGGTAGGGAGTGTTTGGATCGACGTCGTCGCTCGGGAGAAACTCAATCACGGGATCCCCCAAAACCGAGGCTTGGCTGATGCGGCAGATTTCGGTTTCGCGGATTCTCTCGCTGCCGTTGATTTCGGCTGTTACTTGCACATGCCGATCCAGCCGTTCCACCTTTCTGACGCGGCCAATCGAGACTCCGTTGCCGCGCACGGGAGTCCCCACCGTGACACCGGGTGCTTTGGGAAAATTGATAAAGACGGTGTACTTCGACGTTCCCGGCAATTCAATATCGCCAAATCGCCAGATCAGGATGCCACAAATGATGGCAGCCGCCAGCACCACGATGCCGACGCGAAGTTTTAATATTCTTTCATCCATGACAATGGCCTTGCGCTATTCTCTTCAGTTTGCGTGGTGTCCCGCCGATTCCGCCTGCTCTCGCATCTCCATCAGGCGTTCCCCCGCTTCGCCGCGGACAAACTGGCGCACGCGGTGATCAGAAGAACGATCGAGTTCCTGCGGCGGACCATCGAATACGATTTGCGGATCGTTGGGACCGAGGCGGGAGAGCGGATAGAGCATGATGACCCGTTCGGCGACCTTGCGGGCCGTGTGCATGTCGTGCGTTACCACCAACCCAGTTACCTGATAGTTGCGGCGCGTATTAAGCATGAGCTCGTTGATCACGTCGCTCATGATCGGGTCCAAACCGGTCGTTGGCTCGTCGTACAAGACGAGCTCCGGCTTCAGGATCAGCGCCCGGGCCATGCCGACCCGCTTTCTCATGCCGCCGGAAAGCTCCGCCGGCTTTTTGGCGACGATGTTTTCCGGCAGACCCACTTCCGCCAACCGGGCCAGCACCATTTGCTGCAACTCCGGCTCCTGCAGGCGGCGATGTTGCCGCAGCGGGAAAGCGACGTTCTGTCCCACAGTCATGCTGTCGAACAGGGCGGCGTTCTGAAACACATAGCCAAAACGAATCCGCTGTACCACCAGCTCCTTGTCCGTGAGCTCGAACAGATCCTTGCCGTCAAACAGGATTTGCCCAGATGTCGGCTTGATGAGCCCAATGATGGCCTTCAGCAGCACCGTTTTTCCACACCCGCTCTCTCCGACAATCGCGACGGTCTGCCCCTTGGGGACAGAGATGTTGATATCGCGCAGCACCTTTTGGCGTCCGAAAGTGACGTGCAGACCTGTCACTTGGACGAGAGGAGTGTCGGTGGTGGTTGATTGGGCAGGCATACGTCTGAATGACGAATTCGTCATTCGAATTTCGCAGTTCTAAAAGTGTTTCGTTGCATCCGGGAACAGCCGGTAGTAGGTCGAATACATCGCATTTCCCAGGAACAAGTCAATGGCCAGGATCAGCACGAACGACCAGACGAAGGCAGTCGTGGCGGCCCGGCCGACACCTTCAGCCCCGGGTGTGCAATGGAAGCCCCGGTAGCAACTGACAATCGCGATCGCGCCGCCGAAGAAGAAGCTCTTGATGATGCCGCTGAAAAAGTCAAAGGAGTCCACGAACTTCTCGCTGTTCGTCCAGTAATGGTGCATGTCAATGTCCAGAATCACAATGCTATAGAAGTAGCCCCCGACCACTCCCATAAAATCCGCCATGATGGTGAGCGTTGGTATCAAGAAAATGCACGCCAAGAGCCGTGGCACGACCAGATAGTGAATGGGGTCGGCCCCCATGCTGTCGAGGGCGTCGATCTGCTCGGTGACCCGCATGGTGCCGAGCTCCGCGGCCATCGCCGCCCCGACTCGTCCGGCCAGCATGGTCGCCGCCAGCACGGGCCCGAGCTCCCGCACCAGCGACATGTTGATCACCGCCCCCAGCCGCGTTTCGAGCCCCAGATCCTTGAAAGTGAAGTACGCCTGCACCGCCAGCACCATGCCGATAAACGTGCCCGTGAGCGCAATGACCGGCAGGCTGAGCACTCCCACTTGATAAAAATTGGGCAGCAGCGTTTCCTTCCGCGGCAATCGCCAGAAGAGCCAGGAGACCGTGCGCCAGGTGAACATCGCCACGTCGCCGGTAACGACCAGCGAATTCAGAATGACACCGCCCCAATCGGCAATGGAGTCCGCGAGGCCAGACAAGATGCCGTGGTTGGCGGGTTGGGAGGCGGAGGCGGTGGACATGGGAAGCAGGGGTCAGGAGTCAGGAGCGCGCGCAGGACTGCGGATGCGCTTATCGGCGGGGCAATTATAGCGCTTGAGGGAAGTTTGCCTGCTGGCGAGACTTGGTAGGATGCGTAGTCCATTCCAGGAACCTCTCCAGTGACCATGACCTCCGCTCCGCAGCTTGCCGCTCAACTTGCCAAGCTGAACGCCGCCCAGAACGCCTACGCATCCCAGTTTGTCAACGAACTGCTGGCAGCGGCTTGCCAGCAAGGTGCTAGCGACGTTCACCTACATCCCACCGCCAGCGGCCTCGAAGTCCGCTGGCGGATTGATGGTGTCCTCCAAAGCGTTGGCACCTTTTCCCCTGGCGAAGCCGCCGACGTAGTCTCGCGAATGAAAGTGCTGGCTGGCTTGCTGACGTACCGCACGGACGTGCCGCAAGAAGGACGGCTGGGGGATGCAGTCAGCGGGGTGGGCTTCCAGCCTGCCCAAAAAATCGAAATGCGGGTCAGCACGTTTCCCACGCTCTACGGCGAGCGGGCGGTCGTCCGCATCTTTGCAGCCGAGGGACGATACCTGTATCCCGAAGATCTCGGCCTGCCGGAAGAAGTTCACGCGAGCCTGCTGCGGAAACTGGAAGAGACGAGTGGAGCCCTGCTCATCACAGGACCGGCTGGCTCAGGGAAGACGACGACGGCTTATGCCGCGATCCGTCATCTGGCCCGCAAGGTCGCCGGGTCGAAAAGCCTCGTGTCGCTGGAAGACCCGATTGAAGTCGCCATTCCCGGCATCGCTCAGTCGCAGGTGAATGCGGCGGCTGGCTTCGATTTAGCGGCTGGGCTGCGCTCGCTGATGCGGCAAGATCCGGAAGTCATCCTCGTCGGTGAAATCCGCGATCGCCCCGCTGCGGAAACTGCTTTCCAGGCAGCCCTCACTGGCCATCTAGTGCTGACCACCTTCCACGCCAGCAACTGCACCAGTGCCCTGAGCCGGCTCGCGGATATGGGCATCGAGCCGTATCTCCTCCGGAGCGGCGTCCGTGGCGTCCTCAGCCAGCGCTTGGTTCGCAAGCTCTGCGTTTGTGCACAGCCCATCGAGCGAGACGAGCAGAAGCTGGCCCTGCCTGTTGCATCGGGAAGAGTCGCGGGCAAGTGCGAAGCTTGCTCCAGCACCGGCTATTCCGGCCGCCTGGTTCTCGCCGAAATCTTGCCGCCACTCGAAGGAGACCTCGCCGCCGCCGTCCTCGCGCGTCGCGACAGCCAGGCGCTTTTCTCTACTGCCGTAAGCGCCGGCCTGATCCCTCTGCTCACCCGCGCCTGCCAAGCCGTAGAAGCCGGGCAGACCGACCCCGCCGAAATTCGCCGCGTGCTGGGATTTGATGAGTAGCCTGCACACTCCGTGTGCAGGCATGGTCCGCTCACGGAGTGAGCGGACTACTCTTTTCCCTTCCCTTCCAGCTTCTTCAGCCGGCTTTCCAAGTCGTCATTCTTCTTCCGCAGGGCTTCCACTTCCTTGCGGAGGTCATCGGCCGACTTATCTTTGTCGCGGAGTTTGGCAATCGCTTCGTCGATGTCGCGAACCGTGCCGCGGTGCTGCTCTTTTTCGCGGCGAGCTTGAAGCGCGGAGATGGCGGCTGGTTGGGCGAGGGCGACGAGCGACTGGACGGCGGCGCGGCGGACGCTGACGCGGTCGTTGGAAAGTTGTTCCTCGACTTGCTTGACCACGGCGGCATCGCCCCCTTGCAACTGGGCGAGCGCTCCGAGCAGGACGATACGACGATCGGGCGTTTGCGGCGATTTGAGCATCACGGCGACTTTGTCGGCCGCGCCGGAGTCCTTTAGCTCGGCGAGACCGTCGCAGGCAGCCCGGAGCAGGACTTCGTGGTGGCTGGGACGGTCTAGTGCGGCGACGAGCAGGTCGCGAACGTTTTCCCGGTCGATCTTGAGCAGCGCCCGCAAAGCTTCCGCCGCTGCGTAGTAGCTGCCGTCCTTGTGAAAAACTTCCTTGAGCGCCGCTCGGCTGTCGTCGTGGGCGAAATTCCCGAGCCCGCCGACGGCGGCGCGTCGGACGAGCGATTTTTTGTCGTCCTTGGCGGCGGAAATGAGCGCTTTGCGGGCGGCGTCGCCATTCAGCTTGCCGATGATCCTCACTGCTTCCTCGCGGATGCCCCAGAAGGCATCCTTCGTAGCAGCCGTCATCAAAGCCGCCGCAACTTGCGGGTCCCCCTTTTGCGAATCCAGTCCCTGAATCGCCTGTAACCGGCAGATGACGTTTTTATCGTTCGCCAATTGGTCGAGCAACTCTTCCTTGCTCTTGGAAAAGCTCAATTTCTTCAGCAGCCAGTCCTTGGGGTCAAAGCAAACCCGCGTCGGCCGCTCGGCGACTTGGAAGTGATACGTCTCTTCGGGCTTGGTGATTTGAATCCTCTTCATCAGCGTTTCGCCGGGAAGGGCGATTTCAATTTCCGCAGTCGTGCGAAAGAGGGGCGTCGTCTCGTCCACTTTCTGCGTCTGCTTCACGGTCAGTCGCACGTCCTTGGCCGCGGCGTCCCACTCCCAGCTCACAGTGAATTCCGGGTGGCCGCCGTGGTAGAGCCACTGGTCGCAAAACCAGTTGAGCCCCTGGCCGGTGGCGTCCTCGATGGCGATCCGGAGGTCGGCGGTTTCCACCGTGCGGAACTGATTGACCTCGGCATAGCGGCGGAGGGCCCGCCAAAATTGCTCGTCACCGAGCTCGAAGCGGAGCATGTGCAGCACGCGGCCCCCTTTGGGGTAGGCGTGGCTGTCGAACACGTTCATCGGCGAGTTGTACTTGTAATTCACAATCGAGCGGCGGTAGCGAGTGTCTTCGCCGAAATAACTCTCGGCCTCGTGGTATCGCTCCCAAGCTGCCTCGTCCCACCCTTGGTCGTGCTCGGTCCAGAGCGTGGCGAAGTAAGTGGCGAAACTCTCGTTCAGCCAGATTTCCCCCCAGTCCTTGCAGGTGACCAAATCTCCCCACCACTGATGGGCCAGCTCGTGGGCGACCAGGTTGATGCTCGAGACGTCGGCGTGGGCTCGCTCGTCGTGCAGCGTATTCAGGTTGAGCGTGGTGGCCGAGGTGTGCTCCATGCCTCCCCAGCCGTATTCGTCGACGCAGATTTGGGCGTACTTGGGCCAGGGATAGCGGTAGCCGATTTTCTCGCTGAAATACGCCATCATCGCCGGCGTTTTGTCAAAACTCCGGGCCGCTTCCGCCAGCCGGCCGCGGGGGACGTACGACAGGACCGGAATTCCGTCCCAGTTCTGCTCCAGCACCTCGAAATCACCGGCCACGACCGACATCAAATACGGGGAATGGCTTTTGACCTGCGACCAGTGCCAAGTGACCGTCTTGTCGTCGTTTTCCCGCTTGCTGATCAGCGAGCCGTTTGACAGCACCATGAAATTCGCCGGGGCGACCGTGACAATCTCGCTTGTCAGCCGGTCGTTGGGGGAATCGAAGCAGGGAAACCAGTAGCGAGCGTCCTCCGGCTCGCTCTGCGTCCAGACCATCTTCGGCTGAGTCGGTTCGCTGGCGTCGGGGATGACGAAGTGGGCTCCCTGATTCGGCTTGGTCACGACGTACTCAATGGCGATTTGCAATTTCTGCCCGGCGGGGTATTCCTTGCCAAGCTGAATCGTCAGCTTGTTCCCCTGGTGGTTCTTCTGCAGCTTCTGCGATGGGTTCACCGTCTCTTCCGTCGCCAGCGTCACCTCCCCAATCGCCATCTCCGCCGCATCGAGTTCAATGCTCGAAGCCGGGGCGAGCAGCGCCAGGGTATGCGACGCCTTTCCCTTCATCTCCTGCTTCTCCCAATCAAACTTCAAATCCAGCCGCACATGCTGCTGGTCAATCGCCCGGCTGCGAACGGATCGCTGGGGAGCCGTGAATGGTCCGGTCCGCGGCCCCGGCTGTTGGGCGAGGAGGGTGGAGGGAAAGAGAGCAAGAAGGAGAAGAATGACGCGAGGCATGGTAGTGGGTCTGTAGTTAGGTAGTGGTAACTTGATTCCAGGATAACTGGACCGCATGGCAGCCGGAAGTCAACGACTGCCGAGTTGCGCGAAACAGGCCCACCGCCGTCGCTCGCGTACCATCTCGCCAACGAGAACGGCCATCCCTTCAGTCGGTGCAGCGGCGACAGAACCCAGCCCACGGCGCAAGCAATGGGAACACGGGAATGACAATTACAGAATCCCGGCTGGGGTGAAATGAGGCGATGCACTAGCTTTTCGCGCGTCGTCGAGGAACACTCCCCGAAGGCGACGTTTCAGTCGCCCTTGCCAGTGCATTCGATGGGCGTTCACATTCTCACCCATTTCCTGCGCTGTGGGCTCGATTCTAACGCCGCTCCGCGGTTGGTGGCTTCGATTTCGCTATTACGCCCTAGCCATTACCAATTCCTTGGTGGCGGCGAATTCGACCCGATTGCGTCCCAAATGCTTGGCACGATAAAGGGCCGCGTCGGCAAACGCGATCAGGCGAATGGGGTCAAAAGATGCGCCGTGATCGGCAACTGTGACCCCAAAACTGGCCGTGATCCGCAAACCACCCGTGCCGGCAGGCAGGGAGATAGTGGACAGTGCCAAGCGGAGGCGCTCGGCATGATTGATTGCATCGTCCTCGCCGCATCCCGGTAACAGGATGAGCATTTCTTCGCCCCCATAGCGGCCGGCAAAATCATAAGGCCGAATCGACCCTTGAATCAAGCGGCCCGTGGCGCGGAGCGCGTCGTCGCCAACTAAATGTCCATAGGTGTCATTCACTCCTTTGAAGTAATCAAGATCGACGAGGACGAGTCCCAACGGCGACCCTTGCCGGCGAGCACGGTTCAATTCACGATCAAGGATCTCCAGAATCCCACTGCGATTCCACAGTCCGGTCAGCCCATCGTGGAGCGACATCTGGCGGATCGCCTCTTTGGCTGCCACGAGCTGATCCATCAGGGTCAGGATCCGTTCTCCCGTGAGCAGCCGGGTCCGCAGTTCCTGGGGATCAAAGGGCTTGCGGATAAAGTCATCGGCTCCCCCCTCGAGGGCCTCCACGAGGTCGGTCTTCCTTTGCATCGCCGTGAGCATCACCACATAGGTGTAGCCCTCGGTTGTCCGTCCTCGAATGTCCCGGCAAAGTTCCACCCCGGTCCGGCCCGGCATCTTCCAATCCAATAGCAACAGTTTGGGAGCGTCCGGCTCCTCGAGGATTCGCGCGGCTTCCAACCCATCCTGAGCCACAAGGACTTCGTGTCCCCAACGTTGCAAAGAGCCTTCGAGAGTCCGCAACGTTATGGCATCGTCATCGGCAACGAGAATCTTCATACAAGTATCCCTTTGTCAATTTGAGTCAAGGCCGGCCCGAGACGCAGCAGTTCCTGCTCCAACCTGTCTAGGTTGTGCGAGGTTTCCGACAATTCGCCGTTTCGCCCGCTCGTTTCCAAATCCATAGCTGCCTGGGCGGCCGGCGAGGCGCACAAGGTCCACAGCATCCCTTTCATCGCATGGGCGGCGAGTTCGAGCGCCTGGCAGTCTCGCTCGGCGGCTGCCCGTTGAATCTTCTCGAGCATGCCGGACGAAGTGTCGAGAAACACTTCGACAATCTCTGCGATGAGCTCCATGTCACCTTCCATGCGCTCTTGCAAAGCAACCAGGTCGAAAGGCTCTTGGGTGTCCTTGTCAGAATTGGCCACCGCCTGAACTTGCCCTTCGTTAGTGCTGGATGAAATCTCGCCGCAATGGCCGCAGCCGCTGGAGGAAGTGGCGACAGCAGATTTTAGCGCGCGTTCGACGGCAGCGACGAAATGTCCCGCGTTGATCGGCTTGGTGACGTAGTCGTCCATCCCTGCAGCCAGACACCGCTCCCGATCTCCCTTCATGGCATGCGCGGTCATGGCAACGATCGGGACATGACCGCCGCGTGTTTCCTCGACGATTCGTATCGCCTTGGTCGCCTGCCATCCATCCATGACGGGCATTTGGACGTCCATCAACACCACGTCAAATCGCTGGCTTTGAAGTGCCTGAACCGCCTCCCGGCCATTTTCCACGGCCAGGAGGGACCAGCCTTGTTTTTCAATGAGACGGGTCGCGACTCGACGGTTGACAGGATTGTCTTCCGCCAGCAAGACATGCAGTGGCGGCTGACGAGCCCTGGCGTTGCCGACGGGATTGCCTTGTTTCGCGGAGGCCGGCCCCTCGACAAATCCCGGCGTCCCTCGCATCGCGGCCACAATTGCGCTATTCAGATCCCGGGACTTGATCGGCTTGAGGAGATAGGAAGCCACGCCCAAGGAGCGGCAGCGCTTGGCATCTCCCTGGCGATCCGCGGAGGTCAGCATCATGATCGCCGGCGGTGCCAGGCCCGTTTCCAGCTTGATCTTTTCGATTAGCGCAAAACCATCCATTTCCGGCATCATCGCATCGACGAGCAGCAGGGGATATGGCTCGCCGGCCTGGGCGGCGCGGCGCAGCTCCTGGATCGCAGCTTCTCCACTGTCCACGATGGTCGTCCGCACATTCCAGTGCCGCAGCGTTTCCTCGAGAATGTGGCGGTTGGTCGCATTGTCATCGACAGCCAGCAAGCGGAGTCCTTGCAATTCCACTTGCGCGTGGGGTCGACCCGCGGAGCTCGCCGGGGACGCTTCGCCGAAACGGGCCGTGAAATGAAACGTGCTTCCCGATCCAAGTTTGCTTTCCACCTGCAGCATGCCCCCCATCATGATCGCGAGCCGGGAAGAAATGGTCAGTCCCAGGCCCGTTCCGCCGTAGTTGCGGGTAATCGAACCGTCTGCCTGAGAGAACGCATCAAAAATGAGACGCTGTTTTTCGGCGGGAATGCCGATGCCGGAATCGGTCACGGCAAACCGGATCTGGCACTCTCCCGGGGTCTTCTTCGCCAGCTCCACACGCAGGGTCACTTCGCCGTGGTTGGTGAATTTCAGGGCGTTTCCCACCAGATTGATCAGGATCTGGCTCAACCGGCCGGGATCTCCCATGACATACTCGGGGACGGCATGCTGAATATCGCAGTTCAACTCCAGACCCTGCCGATGGGCCCGCAAGGCCAGAGGCTTGAGCGCATTGTCGATGACGTCCCGCACCCGAAAGTCGACAGGGTCCAGTTCCAGTTTTTGGGCCTCGATCTTGGAAAAATCGAGGATGTCGTTGATGATGGCCATCAGTGAATCTCCCGACATCTTGACCATCTCCAGCGACTCGCGCTGTTCGCTGTTCAGCTCTGTTTCGAGGAGCAATTCCGTCATCCCCAGCACTCCATTCATGGGGGTACGGATTTCATGGCTCATGTTGGCGAGAAACTCGCTCTTCGCGCGATTCGACGAATCCGCATGTTCGGTAGCGATTCGCAGCAACTCATTGGACTTGGCGAATTGAACACTTAACTTTCGTCCATACCAGGCGATGCCACCGACTACGACCACCACGAAGAGTGCCATCAGACGCTGCATCCTCACCCAACCCAAGTCGTGCAGTTGCTCCTGGTCAAACATCGCTTGCTGGAAACCACGGACGTGGTGCCCCAAATTGGAAATCTCCTGGAGGGCACCCGAGAAGTGGCGATCCATATGGGCCATATGATTGGCGGCCTGCCGCGTATCCTGGCGATCCAGGGAGGCAAAGACCTTGCGGGCCTCGCGCTCCACTAGATCCATATGGGACGCGATCGCGCGTAAGTTCTCATCCAGCGGACGAGCTGTCTCCGGCGGAACATTCTGCTCCAATTCCTCGCGACTTGCCGCGATGGCGACGCGAAACCGCACCAAATGGCCATCCAAGGCCGCCGATTCCGCGGCGACATCGTGGGAGCTAAAGACATCGTTTCCAGGACTATTGACGGCACTCGCCAACTCGCTAAGCGAGTTGAAACGCGCGGCGCGCTCCGCCCACCCGCGATGGCTCTCGATTGTTTCTCCATGCAGAATCAGCAAGCGATGGTTCATCCAAACGCAGAGCAGAATTGTGGCAACGCTAAAGGCTGCCAGCAGGTAGTAGGAGTGATACCAGCGCATTCGGATGCCCAATGCCGTACCGCAAATACGTTGAAATCCTGACGCCATGAGTCAATCCTCAAGGAGGTGCTACCCTCATCTCACCGCCAGGCAAGAATGATGAATCGAAGAATCTTAGGCCGCGTTACCCGAAATTGCTCTTGCGAAGGATGAGCGATTCGACAGTTTTCCGTAACTTCCGGTGCTTCGCGTCCAGGGGTGTGCCTGAACCAGCCGCGGCCAGGATGGGGTTGTCGCGGTGGTGCGGGTAAGAACGGATAATGCCTCCTTACCGCGCACATTTCATCCAGCCTGGTCATCAGGCTGAGCGAGCATGCCATTCCGCAGGCTCGACGTGGTAGAAATCTCGCAGGATGGCATATAGCTCGGGATGCTCCTGGCGCAGCTCACGCCCCTGCTCGTAGAAGCATTCAGTGGCGACGGCGAAGAATTCGGCTTCGTTTTCCGCGCCGTACGGGTCGAGGAGCGTTTCGCGGCCGGCTTCGAGGTCGGCGAGGTGGCGGTCGTATTCCTGGTCGATGACTTGCTCCCAGCGATCTTGCTTGGCGCGAGTCTCTTGCGGAGGGAGGCCCCCCATGTCGCCGTCCAGGCCGTCGAGGTGGTGGGCGAATTCGTGCAGGACGAGGTTGATGCCGTCGTGGGGGTCGCGTCCGCCGCGGAGGACGTCGGGCCAGGAGAGCCGCACGCGGCGGTCGTGCCAGGCTTCGCCGAGGTTGATCGCGTCCTCATCGACGAACCCCAAACCGCTGTGCAGCCGATGCTGATAGGTGGTGAGGGCAGCTTTGACGCGGCGAGGATACAGATAGATTTCGCTCATCCGGTCAAAGTAGTAGTCATGTCCTCCCAAAATCAGCAGCGCCGCCTGGGCCGCCACCGTCACCTTCATCTCGTCGGTCACCATAAGGCCGCTCGCGCCGACAAACGTCCGCTCAGCGACCAGAATCCGAGTCGCATCCCGCATGCGCTGCTGCAGTTCCGTCGGCAGCAGGGCGAAATGCCCCACGTTTTGCTGCAACACTTCCAGCCAGGGAGCCGGGAACGGCTCGGCGAGAAGCTTTTTCCGACGGGAGGAGCGGAACCAGGAGAACACAATGACGAAATCCGAATGACGAATGGCGAATGAAATGCAAAGTCAATTAGACTCGATGCTGTCCCCGGCGTCATTCGTCATTCGGGCTTCGACATTTCCTTTCCCGCCTTTGCGTTAAGAAGAGGAGAGGATTAAGATGCGTATCTAGCCATTCACTCCCGTCCAGCCTGCCAGGAGCTTCCTTCATGACTACTAATCCGCAGCCTTCCTCGAACAGCTCGTCCCGCCGCGATTTTCTGGCTTCCACCACAGCCGCAGCTGTGGGGGGGACGCTGGTGAGTGCTCTGGCCAATCCGCCGGCTGTGCACGCGGCGGGAAGTGACATGCTCAAGGTCGGGCTCATTGGCTGCGGCGGCCGCGGCACCAGCGCGGCGGTGAATGCGATGCATGCGGATGAGAACACCCAGCTCACCGTGATGTGCGACTTGTTTCCGGACTATCTGCAGCACTGCAAGGAGAATCTCACCCGTACGCTCGGCAAGCAGTACGCCGTGACAGACGACCACTGTTTCACCGGCTTTGACGGGTACAAAAAGGTGATGGAAAGCGACGTGGACGTGGTGCTGCTCTGCACAACTCCCGCTTTCCGCCCCGTGCATTTGAAGGCCGCCTTGGAAGCCGGCAAACACGTCTTTTGCGAGAAGCCGGTCGCTGTGGACGCCCCCGGCGTGCGGAGTTGCCTTCAATCGACCGCCCTGGCGTCGGCGAAGAACCTCAATCTGGTCTCCGGCCTCTGTTGGCGATACGACTACGGCGTGAAGGCGACGATGGAAAAACTTCTGGACGGGGCCATCGGCGACATCGTAACGATTCAGGAAAACTATCTGACCAATCCCCTCTGGTATCGGGTTCCCAAGCCGGAATGGACTGACATGGAGAACCAGTGCCGCAACTGGTACTACTACACCTGGCTCTCGGGCGATCACAACGTCGAGCAGCACATCCACAGCCTGGACAAGGCAATGTGGCTGAACCGTGACGTGCCGCCGGTCTCCTGCTTCGGCATGGGTGGACGCCAGCAGCGAACCGAAGCCCAATGGGGGAACATCTACGATCATCACGCCGTCTGCTACGAATGGGCCAGCGGTGTGAAAGCCTTCGCCTATACGCGGCAGATGAAAGATTGCTCGACCGACGTGGAAGATTACGTCTGGGGTACCAAGGGAAATGCCCGCGTTCTCAAGCATGAAATCATCAGCGGCACCGAGACTTGGAAGTATCGCGGCGACAAGCCGAGCATGTACGATGTGGAGCACGTTGAGCTATTCAAAGCCATCCGCAGCGGCAAGCCGATCAACAACGGCATTTACATGTGCTACAGTACGCTGCTCGCGATTATGGGGCGCATGGCCTGCTACACCGGGCAGAAAGTGACCTGGGAAATGGCCATGAACAGCCAGGAAAGCCTTGTCCCCGAAAAGCTCGAGTGGGGACCGGGGCCAAAAGTGGAAATTGCCGTGCCGGGGCTGACGAAGTTTGTGTAGAGAAGTTTTCCGGGCGGCGGTCCTGCCAAAACGCCCGGCAGGTTAGCAAGTGGTTTCTAGGTTCGGCGTCGATGCGGGCATCACGCAGGTCGAGCAGATAGAAGTCGACTCCATCGAGTTGCGCATCCCGCAAAACTGAGCCTCTAAGATTGGCTTTGAATCGAACACCGATTTCTGGCACCTTTTCCTCATCCGAAGTCCGGCAGCTATGCCCGAGGTTCGGGACTGCCTTACCCGCTGAAATTACCCGGTCCCAATGATACACTCACACCCGTCCCTTGAAACGAACTCCGTTCAGCCTGGATGCGGTGATGGAACAGACGACCGCCAAGCCAATCGATTGCGCCGCACCGGCCGCCGCTGACGTGTCGTCTCCGCCTCTGTCCCGTCCCTCGAACCTGCTTGGCGAAAATGGGGTGCTTTGGACCTTGTGGCTGACGTACGGGGCCTTCTATTTCTGCCGCACCAACATCTCCTCGGCGGCAGCGGGAATGAAAACGCCACTGGCGGAGGGGGGCTTGGGTCTTGTCGGCGAAGAGGTCGGCTGGATTTTGGCGTCGCTAAAAATCGCTTATGGCGTCGGGCAACTCCTCAACGGCCAGTTGTCGGAGCGCATATCTCCGCGGGTTATGCTGGCGATCGGCATGTTTGGCTCGGCCGCCCTCAACGTGCTCTTCGGCCTGAGTGCCGGCTTCTGGTTCCTGCTTTTCGTGTGGGCCACCAACGGCTTTTGCCAGTCGCTTGGCTGGACGCCGTGCGTGAGGGTCGCGGCTAATTGGGTCCCTATCGAGCGACGCGGGCACGCGATCGGTCTCATCGGCACCGGCTATCAAATCACCTTGGGGCTCACGTACTTCATCGCGAGTCAGGCGGCGCAGCATCTCGGGTGGCGCGCCGCGCTCTATGTACCCGCAATCCTCCTGGCAGCCACCGGCGTGTTCATGCTCTTCTTCTTGCGGGAAGTGCCCCCGGATCAAGAAGAAACGGCGCACGGCCAGCCTCGCAAGTCGCGTGCTGAGTCGCAGATTTCGTTCGTCGACAGTTTGTACTGGACCCTCTACAACCCGGCACTGTGGCTGATCGGTCTCGCGCTGGGGCTCCTCAACGCTTGCCGCTACGGGTTTCTCGATTGGGGCGTCACTCACCTGATGGAGACGCAGAAAGTTGGCGTGGGCAAGGCGGGCCTGCAATACGTCGTCATCGCCATCGGCGCCACCGCGGGGGCCTATCTGGCGGGCTGGGCGACCGACAAGTTCTTTGGCAGCCGCCGCGCCCCGGTCATTTGCCTTTTGATGATTCTGCTCGGTGCGCTCACGCTCGTTTATCACTTCGCCGCCGGCTGGAGTGCCCTGGCCACGATGGGGCTGCTCGTGGTGATCGGCTTTTGCGTCTATGGGCCGCAGGTTCTGCTGGTCGGCACCGCGCCGGCGGATCTCGCTCACCGGGGCACGGCCGCAGCCGCGGCTGGCTTTGTCAATTTTCTAGGGTACATGGGGGCGGCGACGGGGGATGTGGTCACGGGCTATTACTCGGCCGACGCACATGGCGGCTGGCAGGTGGCGATCTATATCTGGGCCGGCTGGGCGTTTGCCGGGGCGGCCATTACCGCCGTCATGTGGAACACCACGTCCAGGCGGCTCGGCGTCCTCCCCTCGATGTTTCCCAAGCTGGCGGCAGTCGCTTTGCTGGGAATTGCCACGGCTAGCGCGTCGCGCGGCAGCCAGCCGCTGCCGCTGACGATTGCCACCGCAACAGCGGCAATCTGTCTGCTCGGATCATTTTTCACGCGGTGGGTGGCGGTGCCCGGCCTCATTGTCGCTGCCGCTGGCGTGCTGACGGTGTTTGTGTCGTACGTGCGGATGAAGGACGGGGTCACCTGGGACCAGGCGATTGCCATGGTCTCATACGGCCTGACGATGATTGCCACGCTTATGATTTTGGTGGAACGAAAGGATCAAGCATGCGAGTGATTGTGATCGGCGCTGGCCGCGGCAGACGACTGATGCCCACGACCGCCGACGCCCCCAAGTGCTTTGCCGAAGTTGCAGGCAAGCGGCTCATCGACTGGGCAGTCGATGCGTTTTCCGAAAATGATCTGAAGGACGTCTGTTTCATCGGCGGTTACCAGATCGACAGGGTCAAGTCCGACTATCCCCAGTTCACGTTCCGCCACAACACGCAGTGGGAGCACAACAATATCCTGGCATCGCTGTTTTGTGCCGCCGACTTGATGGATGAACCGTTCATCTGCTGCTACAGCGATATCCTGTTTACGGCCGACGTGATTGGGCGACTCGTGGCAGCCAAGGACGACATGGCGCTCGGCGTGGATACGGCCTGGCTCGCGCGCTACGAGCAGCGAACCGATCATCCGTCGGACGACGCCGAGAAGGTGACCGTCGCCAATGGCAGCGTGACTCGCGTCCATCGGCAGATTCCCGAGAGTGACGCGTACGGCGAGTACATCGGCGTGGCGAAATTCTCCGCGGCAGGGGCGGCGCGGCTGCGGGACTACTATCGTCCTGCCCAAGCGGCATTCACCGGCCGGCCATGGCGCGAAGCGACCATCTTCGAGAAGGCGTACAAAATCCTTCTCTTCCAGGAAATGATCGAAGCCGGCGAACGTTTCGCCCACGTCGATACGCCCGGGGGCTACATCGAGGTCGATACGCAGCAGGATTTTGAGTACGCCCGGCAGCACTGGCTCACAAAGCATCGAGGAAAATAGTCATGCCCAACCTCCTCTTCCCCACTTCCGTCATCGGCTCGCTGCCTCGGCCGCTGTTCGTGAAGGACTTGATTGCCGACGACTGCCCGATTCAGGGAGACGAATACCGGCGACTGATGGGCAATGCGATCCGCGCCGCGGTCGCCATGCAGGAGGCCGCCGGCCTGGATGTCATCACGGACGGCGAGTGGTGGCGCAAGAGCTACATCGGCGTGATTGCCGAGCTGGCACACGGATTCGAGCTGAGCCAGGCTGCCGATGGCAGGCCCTGGACGGTCGTCGTGGATAAGCTCTCGCCGAAAAAACCCGGCTTCATCGCCCAGGAAGTCCGCTACCTCAAGACCCTTACGAAACGGCAGATCAAAGCGACCGTTCCCGCACCGGCACTCCTGGGGGAGCGGATGTGGGATCCGGTTAAGTCGGCCAAGGCCTATCCCAAACGGGAAGACTTTGTGCGCGACTGCGTGCCGATCCTCCGCCGCGAAGTGGAATTGCTGAAGAGCGAAGGAGTTTCGATCATCCAGGTCGATGACCCGCACCTCTGCCTGTTCGTCGATCCAGCCGTGCGCAAGCAATATAACGACGCGGAGAAAGCCTCCGACTTTGCTGTTGATATGGACAATCAGGTCGTCGCCGGCATTTCGGGAGTCAAGCTTGCGGTGCACCTCTGCCGGCGGGCCGGGGCGCGGGCCCGCGGCGAGGCTGACCATCGCGGCAGTTACGATCCAATCCTCCGCCAGCTCGCGCGACTGAACGTCGGCCACATCACGATGGAGTTCACCTCTCCGGGGGCCGGCGATATGTCGGTCTTCAAGCAGCTGCCGGAGCACGTTGAGATCGGCCTAGGGTGCGTGAGCTGTCAGCCGGGGCAGATCGACTCGACCGATACGATCGTCGAGCGGGTCGAGATGGCCCTGAAGCACGTTGCCCCCTCGCGGATCACTCTCAACCCCGACTGCGGCTTTGCTCCCGGCAGCGCTGCCGAAGTGAGCCTCGACGAAGTCTACACGAAGCTGAAAAACGAAGTCGAGGCGGCCAGGCGGCTGCGGGAGAAGTACGGCTAGCTACGGGGGAGGCGCTGAGTCACCTTAACGGTCGATTACGCCGGCATCATCCGCGTGGGAGACGTCTGACATGAGATATATCGTCACTCTCTTGATCTTCGCCGCCCCGTTGGGCGCGGCAGATCCAATCGAGACGCCGAATGAGGCGAGGCAACGACACGAGCGCGTCGCCGAGCGTCGCGGGGGCACGGATATCATTTGCCATCGGGGCGCGTCCGAGTTTGCCCAGGAGAACACCTTGGAGGCATACAGGGCCGCGTTCGAACTCGGCGGGGACGGCAACGAGATTGACATCCGGATTACCAAGGACGGAGTGCTCGTCTGCTTTCACGACGACATGCTCGACCATATTCTGCAGGCTTATGGCGACGTCGCCGATTTGCCTTGGGACGAATTGCAGCGGTTCCGGTTCCGCAACCCAGGCCGATTTGGCGACCAGTGCCGCATCCCAACGCTGGCCGAGGTCTTCGAGCTGCACCGCAGTCACGCGGGCCTGATGCACCTGGACATCAAGCGGCCCGGTTTGGACAAGGCGATTGCCGAACTGCTGACAAAAATGGATCTGTGGGACCACGTCGGCTACTGCAACACCGACCACGGTGGAGTGATTCTGAAGGACGAGCGATATATGCCGCGGCGCTACAAGGGGGGACTGTACCTGGATCGCGGCGAGGTGTTCCCGGATGCGATCGCGGCGATACTGAAAATGCCTGGTGATGGCGTGATCGTGGATGACCCCCGTGGAGTCGCGGTCGCCCTGGGTCGAAGGCTCGGCAAGCTATCGACGGAGCCGGTGTCCCGCAAACTGCATCCCGAGCCGATCAGGCGGGAAGTTGTAGCAAACCCGCTGGCGATCTTGGAGACAACCGAGGCCACCACTGATCGGATCCTGCACCTGGCAAGGGCAGCCGATCAGCTGCTTGAATTGCGGGTCATGTCGAAAGAGGCGTTCGCCGTCCTGGAGGCGCGAGTCCGCAATCGGGCGCTCCACAAGGAGTGGATGTACCACGGCCAGGACGGGGCCACTGCACTAAGGGCGCTCATCCTGCTCAAGGCCCCCAGCGCCGTCGAGCTGGCCCGGTTCACCTTGTGGCGGGACGACCCAGAGCTAGAGAAGGTCGCCGATCCGAAGTACAAGAACCCGCGCGCGTGGACCGACTTCCGTGTGAAGATGGTCATCTTTCCGGCTCTGCAGCACCTTCCGGGAGAAGCGACCGAGAAACTCTGCCGCGATTATCTGGCACTGACGGACGAGGAAGCTCGGCAGATCGGTCCGCCGCAGTTCGAGGCCGCGGGCCGCGCGCTGCTGGCCGTCAGTCCGAAGACGGAGACGGCCCTGGAACTGATGAAGCACCGGCTGCAATCCGTCCGCGGGCGGGCGATCCTGGACTGCCTGGCCAACGCCAAAGACCCCTGGACCAGGGCCGCACTGAAAAGGGGAGCCCTCCACGCACGGGCTTACCTACCGCCGGAATGAACCGTGAACCCTCCCTTCCGAAGCAGTCTTTACGCGAAAGGAATTCCCTCCAGCCGGCCTGCATGAGCCAAGAAAGGTAGGCCGCGAGTCCCGTGGCGAGCCGTCCGAGTGGATTCGCGCGAGTTTTGCAGATTCTGCCCTTGACCCTCCTTCCGCACCTGCCTACTCTCCCGCCGCCATGTTCTACCGATTCGGGCTGGCGGCCCTCATTGCCGTGCTAGTTGCTGTTCCGCTGCGCGGGGATGATTCCCCGTTGCTCGGGGATGGGCCGGCGCTGGCGCCGCGGGAAGGGGTGCTGCTGCTGAAGAACGGGCATGTGATGCAAGGGAGCATCACGAAAGCGGGTGATTACTTCGTGCTGACGCTGGGCAAGTCCGGGGAAGTTCGCCTTCCCGCTGCCGACGTGGAGACGCAGTGCGTTGACCTCGACGATGCATACCGTTATCAGGCGGCCCTTCTTTCCAATAAGAAAGCCGAACCCCATTTGGCGCTCGCCGAGTGGTGCCTCCGCTATGGCCTCAAGCAGCAGGCGGAAGATCAGGTCGCTTTTGCCCGGCAATCCGAGCCGGAAAATGCCCGCATTGCCCAGATTGAGCTGCGGCTCAAGACGGCGGCAGCGGCACCAGTTTCCAGCGGCGCGAAGTCGGACAGGTCGTCAACCACGGTCGGCACCAGGCAGCTGGAAGAGACGCTGGCGGAGCTTCCCAAAGGGAGCATGGAGCGGTTCTCCGTCACCATTCAGCCGATGCTTATCAATCGCTGCGGGGCGAACGGTTGCCACGGGCCGTCGGCGAAATCGAACTTTCACCTGCTTCGGCCGACGGCGGGGCAGATGATGTCCAAGCGCTTCACGCAGCGGAACCTGTTCACCGTGTTGCAGTACATGGACAAGGACCACCCCGACGAAAGCCGCCTGGTGACCATGCCGCAGGAACGGCACGGCAATACGCTGGCTCCCGTGTTTGACAAGCGTTCCCAGCACCAGCTTGATGATTTGATTGCCTGGGGCAAATTGCTGGCCCCCAAGCCGCAGGCGGTGGTGTTGCCGGCCACAATCGGTCCCGCGGAAACATTGCTCACGCAGTCGGGGGCGTCCGCGGAGAAGAACGGCGGCAAAGTCCCGCCGAATATCGCTCCCATGAACGGCGGAGGAAAAACCGACAGCGACAAGCCCAATGCTCCGCGAGCTCCCTCCGTCAAAGACATCCAGAGCGAAGGGGACGGACCCCATGCGGCTCCGCGGGATCCGTTCGATCCCGAAATCTTCAATCGGAAGTATCTGCCCAGTCGGGAATGACCGGTGATCAAATCCCAATGACCAACTAAAGCACATTGGTCATTTGCTTCCGCCGGCGAAAGATGCCAGACTGACGCCATGCGGATCCTTCTCATTGGCGACATCGTCGGCAAGCCAGGCGTGAAAATTGTGACGCAGTCGCTCGCCGGGCTGCGGAGGCGGGAGGGGCTGGATTTCGTCATTGCCAATGCCGAGAACTCGGCCGATGGCAGTGGCATTGCTCCCAGCATTTACAAGAAGCTGATTGCGGCGGGCGTGGACTGCATCACGCTGGGGGACCACATTTATCGGCGAAGCGAAATCTGCCCTGTGCTGCAAGCAGAAGGGAACATCGTCAAGCCGGCGAATTACCCACCGCAAGCGCCGGGAAAGGCGTGGGCGGTGGTGAAATCAGCAGCGGGCATTCCGGTCGCGGTCTTCAGCCTGATGGGGCGGGTCTTCATGCGGCCCGTCGATTGCCCGTTCTCGGCGGCTGACCGTGTGCTGGCGGAAATTCCCGCCGATGTGAAGATCCGCGTCGTCGATCTCCATGCGGAAGCCACCAGCGACAAGCAATTGATGGGGCGATACCTCGACGGCAAGGTTTCGGCGGTATTGGGAACGCACACGCACGTCACCACCGCGGACGAGCAGATACTTCCCGGCGGCACCGCCTTTCAGTGCGATGTCGGCATGACGGGCCCGCATGATAGCATTCTCGGCCGCCACTACGACCGGGTCTTGGAAACGACCATCACCTTTCAGCCGACGCAGTTCGACGTGGCCACGGGCGACGTCCGGCTCTGCGGCACGATTGTCGAGATCGACGAAACGACCGGCCGCTCCATCGCCATCCGGCGGCTGGTGGTGAGAGAAAGCGAGCTATCCAGCCTGGCCCCTCTGCCAGCCGGACCACCGCTGATGTAGCCTGAACTTGCCTGATTCGCCACACATTCGCCATTCGTCATTCGAACTTCGTCATTCCCCCAAACTGCCCTTGCCCGCCTCGCCACCCCTCGACTATCCTCCGCCCCCGACTGGCGGCAGCTCCATTGCCAATGGCGCTGCGCGCCGCCGACCGCTGTGGTTTCCGTTTCCCTTGAAATGGTACGAACGGCTGCCGCTGGTGCTGGTGGGTGGGGTACTGGTCACGCTGCTGGGGGTGTCTTCGCGGCTCACGCCCGATCCGGCGGGGCTGGGAACACACCATCAGCTCGGTTTGCCCCCCTGTTCGGTTCGGGAGTTGGTGGGAATTCGCTGTCCGAGTTGTGGGATGACGACCTCGTGGGCCCACATGGTCCGGGGGCAAGTCCTGGGCTCGATGAAGGCGAATTCCGGCGGAGCCCTGCTGGCCATTGTGGCGATGACGACGGGACCGTGGATGCTGGTATGTGGGCTGCGCGGCCGCTGGCTGCTTTGCCCACCCAATGAATGGGCCGTGCTGGGAGTCGGGTTGGCGGTGGTTTTTGTGTCCGTGGTGGACTGGATGATTCGGCTGAGCTGGCCGCTGTAACGCACCCAATCTCAGCAGTGCTTCAACGAATCCGATTAGCGCAAAGGATTGCCAATGAACCAGACTCTTTTCACTTCGCGTCGTCTGTGCCTCTCGCGGCTGCTGGGGCTCGGGGCTTTGACTGGGCTCGTGGCCAATTCCGCCGGCTGCACGTTTTTGTCGCAAGTCGTCATGACGATGCAGGATCGCCGCGTCGACGCCAAATTCAACGGCCTGGAAGGAAAAAAAGTCGCCATCGTCTGCCTCGACACTCACTCCCTCCGCGAACCGGGAGGGGACGCCGAGGCCCTGGCCCGAGCGCTGGGCAAGGAACTGGCCGCCAACGTCAAGGACATGAAGCTCATTTCCGAAGGCAAAGTTGCCGACTGGATGGACAATCAGCGGGACGACGTGGTGGATTTTCGCGACGTGGCCAAGGGGGTCAAGGCGGACATGGTGGTCGGCATCGACCTCAAACCGATCAGCATCTATGAACCGGGGGGGACCACCCTCCGCGGCCGGGCCACCGTGGAAGCCAAGGTCTATGACATGTCGAAACCCCATGAGCCGGTCCACACGATCGAAGAAACGCAGATTACGTTCCCGGAACATGGCCAGATTCACGTCACCGAAAGTGCCGTGAACTTCCGCAAGCTCTTCGTGCAGCAAATCGCCCACCGGCTGGCCAAGGACTTCTACGCCTTCGATAAAACGCTCGATTTCAACTCGGACGCGAAGTATATCGATTAGACAGACCACTACAGGCGATTCCAGCAAAGATAAGTGGTCGCCGATGCAACTTGGGCAAAGAGCTCGGTGCGCCCCTACTCTTAGCCGCTAAATGGTGGCCCTTGCCTCCCAGAAAAATTCTTTTCGGAATTCGAGTCCGGTTTTGCGCGCCGATTGCGACTTTATATGTAGGGGAATTATCTATTCGCACCTGCATTCTGAGAGGGAGCAGGAAATGTGGATTGTCAGCGCTTGGCCGGTGGGTGGAAATCTGCCTTTCGAGCTCAAACCGGGGGACTACACGATTGGCCGCTCCTCGGAGCATCCGATCGTGATTTGTGATTCGTCCATCTCGCGCATCCACGCGCGCTTGCGCGTTGCCGAGCTGGGGGACATCACCATCGAGGATCTCGCTAGCCGTAATGGAGTGGACATAAACGGCAAACTGACGCAATTCGGAGTCCTGAACCTGAACGATCGCATCCGTTTGGGGGCGGTTCCCTGCCTGATCACCCTGGAGCGGCAACTCAAGTCCTTCGCACTGGACGATAACTCCACCCATGGCGGCACGCCCGGCCCGGCCCCTCGTAAATTGCCGTTGGACGTCGATCTGTCGCCCCCTCAAGTGGAAGTGCTAAACCTCATCGCGGAAGGGCTGACCGAAGACGAGGTTGCCTCGCAAACTGGTCGCAGTTACCACATGGTGCATAATCATGTGCGGGTCATCTACAAGCTGCTAGGGGTCCGTTCTCGCCGGGAGTTGCTGGTGCGGCTGAAGAATGGGGAGCGGACGTTCGAAGGGGACCGCGAAATGCGTTAACCACTAATGACCTTTTCGCATGGGCTCCCCTCGTTAATCGTCGGCCGTTCAGGGCGGCCTTTGTTGAGGTAGGAAAGCCGCATGTGATCGACACCGAGAACGCGGAGGAAAGTGGCGTGCAAGTCGTGCACATGCAACCGGTCCTCAACGGCATGCAGGCCGATGTCGTCGGTGGTGCCGACGGTCCGGCCGCCGCGAATGCCGCCGCCGGCGACCCACATGGTGAAGCCATAGGGATTGTGGTCCCGGCCGTCCCCCTTTTCGCTCATCGGCGTGCGACCGAATTCGCCACCCCAGATGACTAGCGTGTCGTTCAAGAGTCCGCGGCGCTTGAGGTCCTTTAGCAGTGCCGCAATCGGCTGATCGACCGCTTTGCAGAGACCGCCGTGGTTCTTCTCGATGCCGCTGTGGGCATCCCACTTGCTGCCGGCTCCGCTGTAAAGCTGCACGAAGCGGACTCCCCGCTCGACAAGGCGGCGTGAGAGGAGACACATCCGGCCGAAGCCTTGCGTCTCTTTCTGATCGAGTCCGTAGAGGGCCTGCGTTTCGGCCGTTTCGTCCTTGAGGTCCACGGCGTCTGGCGCTTCTGCCTGCATGCGAAAGGCGAGTTCGTAGCTGGCGATACGGGCTTCGAGCTCGCTCTGGCCGGCCCGCTCGGCAGCATGCTTCTGATTGAGCTGCTTGAGCAAGTCCAGCTTCAGCTGCTGCTCACCATCGGTCGTGCCCTTTGGCGATGCCAGAAACCGAATCGGCTCCGGCCCGCTGGCGAGCGGTGTCCCTTGGTACCCGGCGGGCATGAAACCGGCGGACCAGTTGCGGGGGCCATTGATAACGGAGCCCGGGTTATCCTCCATCACCACGAACGCGGGGAGGTTCTCATTCTCCGTTCCCAGGCCATAGGTGACCCAGGCCCCCAGCGACGGGCGGCCGCCGATGGTGCTGCCGGTGTTCATCTGGCAGACGCCACCGGAATGGTTGAGCCCGTTGGTCCAGCAGGAGCGGATGACACACAGGTCGTCCGCACAGGTCGCCGTGTGCGGCAGCCAATCGGAAACCCACAGCCCCCCATCGCCATGCTGCTTCCACTTCCGCGGCGAATCCATGATCGGGCTGTTGTTCTCCCCCATCGCCAGAATCACCGGCTTGAACGTCGGCGGCATCGGCTTGCCGCTGAGCTCCTTGAGCAGCGGCTTGGGGTCGAACGTGTCGAGATGGCTGGGGCCACCTTCCATGAATAGGAAGATGATGGACTTGGCGCGAGGGAGGACGTGGGGGGTTTTGGAGGATAAGGGCTGGGGGTTGGGGGTTGGGCCAGAGAGGACGGAGTTTGGCAGTAGGTGTGCGAGAACCAAGCCGCCGAAGCCAGCGCCGGCGGAAAGAAGCATGTCGCGGCGGGAGCGCGGAGTGCCGAATGGTGTGTGGTGAGTGGCAGGCATTTCAGTCAACATATAAGAACTCGTTGGAGTTCAGCAGTACGTGGCACAAATCAATCAGCCGTTCTTTGGAATTGTCATTTCCGAGAAACTTCATGGCATTGGCGGATTCATCCCCAGTTGGGGCGCGGCCGAAGAGGTTGGAATAAACGGCAGCAATCTTCTTTTCTTTGTTCGCGCTGCTCTGCTCGCGTTCGATTCCAGTTGCCAGTGCCTTGGCCCGCGCCAGCATCCACGGGCCGTTGATCATGAGCAGCGACTGTGTCGGCGTAGTGGTGACGTTTCGCTCGGGGATGCTGCTGGAGCCGTCGGGGACGTCGAAGACGTCGAGGAGGTCGTCCCGCTTGTTGCGAAGGACTTTGAGATAGACGCTCCGGCGGGATGAAGCATAGTCACTGCCGGGGCCGCTCGAGTTGCCATCGAGCTCGCCGGTGGCGGAAAGGGCTGCATCGCGAATTTGCTCGGCGCCGAGTCGGCGAACGGTCATGCGTGAGAGCCACTTGTTACCAGGATCTTTGGTGGCTGACTCGTCCAGAGCCGGTCCATGCGAGACTTGCCGATAGGCCGCGGAGCTGAGCAGCCGTCGGTGAACGTCCTTCATGCTCCAGCCGCACTCCACGAAGTCGGCTGCGAGGTTGTCGAGCAATTCCGGATGGCTGGGGGGCTGGCCGAGGCGGCCGAAGTCGCTGCTGCTTTCGACAAGACCCTTGCCGAAGTGGTATTGCCAAATGCGATTGACCATCACCCGCGGCGTCAGCGGGTTGTCCGTCCGTGTCAGCCACTGAGCGAGCGCCGTCCGCCGGCCGGTGGAGTTCAGCGAGGTGGACGGCTGCAAGATTTCCAGCGGGTTGAGATCGAGAACGCTAGGACCGCCGGGAGCAATCTCTTCCGCCTTGCGTTTGCCAGGAATCACAACCGGCGAAGCGACCGGACCTACATCGCTCACCATCATCGCTTCCGGCAGAGGCAGCGGCTTCGTTTTTTCTTGCTCGGCGAGTTGTTTTTTGAGTCCTTCCCACTTCGTCTTCTCGTCCCCCTTCAGCTTCTTGGGGAAATCGACCTTTCCCCCTTCTTCGATGATCTGCCGTCCCGCGAGACGGACGAGTTGAGCCTCCAACGGTGTGCGTTCACTTTCTGATTTGGAAAAGAGCGGCTCAACATCGACAGGGAACTTGGCGATGAACGCCTTAGCCGCGGCATCGACATACGGCTTCTCAATTTCGTCAATCTGCCGCCGGAGATCGGCCGTCTTTTCTTCCCACGTCTTCATCTTCTCGCGGTAATCACTGCAAGCTTGCGGGGTGGCAGCCGGCACGTCGTCCCGCTGGATGATGGGGGCGAAGAACGCCTGCAATCGGTAATAGTCCTTTTGCAGGATCGGATCAAACTTGTGGTCGTGGCAGCGGGCACAGCTCATCCCCATGCCGAGGAAGACGTCGGCCGTCACGTCGGTAATGTCGTTGAGAATGATGTTCCACTGGTTCCGCACGTCTCGCTGGTTGTACTCATAGATGCCGAGCCGGTAGTAGCCGGTGGCGATGAGGGCCTCGGGGTCTTCTGGGGCGATTTCATCCCCGGCAATCTGTTCCTGCACGAACCGGTCATACGGCTTGTCGGCGTTGAGGCTGCGGATGATGTAATCGCGATAGCGCCAGGCACTCGGGCGATAGCCATCCTGCTTGTAACCGTCCGACTCGGCGTAGCGGACGAGGTCCAGCCAATGCCGCGCCCAACGTTCGCCATAGAGTGGGCTGGCGAGCAGCCGATCGATAAGCCGCTCATAAGCATCTGGTCCACTGTCATTCACAAACGTGGCCACTTCTTCCGGCGACGGCGGCAGGCCGAGCATGTCGAACGTGACGCGGCGGATGAGCGTCGCCTTGTCCGCTTCGGCTGCGGGGCGGAGCCCTTCGGGAATCATCTTCGCAAGCAAGAAACGGTCGATACTGCCGCGGGACCAGCCGTCGTTCTCGATTTCGGGAGCGACCGTTTTCTTGACCGGCTGGAAGGCCCAATAGCTGCGGTCTTCGTCCGTTATTTTGCCGCGACTCTTGCGAAGCGTCGGCCCGTTTCCTCCCGACTCCTCAGGCCAGGGCGCGCCGAGTTTCACCCATTCGGTCAGCGTGGCAATGTCGGCATCCGGCAGTTTCTTGTCCGGCGGCATTTCGATCGAGGTGCGATTGATCGCTTCGACGAGCAGACTTTTTTCCGGCTGACCGGGAACGACCACATCGCCGGACTCACCTCCCGCAAGCAGCCCGCCACGCGAGTCCAGGCTTAAGTCTCCCTTGGGCTCCTTTCCCGAATGACACTTCTGGCAACTGGCCACCAGGATGGGGCGGACCCTGGCTTCGAAAAACTGCAGTTGCTCCGGCGTCGGCTTGGCTGCATCATCCGCTAGCGACGAAGCGGCTGTGGCGAGAAAGGTAGCCAGAAACAGGGCATATTTGCAGCATGGCAAATCCATAAAGTCGCCTGGTCCGTCTGAAAACGGGAACAATTTGGCAAGTCTTAATCCTAACGGCAGGGCGGTGTTGGGTCAACGAAATGTGTTATGACTGTCATGACGGTGCCACTACTGCAGGTCGGATTAATTAAATCTCGAAGCAACAATTGCCGCCCCACCCTGCACTCACGTATAATCGGCCTGTCGAAATGCGGGGTATTGGAGCTTTGCTCCCTTCTCAAGGAGTTTGTCATGCGAGCCTGGTTTTCTATCCGCAATCTGCTGGCCGGCGCGGCAGTCGCCAGCCTGCTTTCCGCGGGTTTGCTCTCCACCGGGAACGGCGATGAACCAGCACAGGCCGATCCTGTAAGACCCGCTCCCGCAAAGGATCAACCCAAGGCAACCACGACGCTCCGCGCTCTCAACGTCATTCCCGAGGCGGCGAAGGAGACGGAGCCGACGACGCACAAGGAACTGACGAAGGTGGTTGTCCGTGGCAAAGATGGCAGCGGAACATTGCAAACCTTTTGCGTTGGCGCGGGGGACCAGATCTACGCAGTCGTCTCCGCGCCGGTCACTTACGGCGCAGATGTGGAAACGAAATTAAAGGTCGGCGGCGAAATCCACGTCTTCTCCGCGGAAGGAAAAGCAGTCACACAATGGACCACCCCCTTTACTCCGCAGCGGATTGCCGCGGACCCCACTGGCAACATCTACGTCGGCGGCAGCGGACGGATGGCGAAATATGACCACGCCGGCCAGCTGCTGTTGGAAGTCGCTTCGCCGCACGTCGAGGCCGTGCTGAAAGACATGGACAGCCTCCGCGAACAAGCGACCGAGCAGCTCAAAGAGCAAAAAGAACTGTACAAGCAGCAGGTGGAGCAATTCACCGAGACGATCAAGGGGTTTGAAAACCAGCTCCAGGAGCTCAATGCGGCGGAGAAGAAGGAGGACGCGAAAAACAATCCAGCCGATACGCCCAAAGACAAGCCGACCGAAAAGGCTGAGGATAAACCTGCCGAAAAGACTGAAGACAATCCTGGCGAAGAGAAGGAAGAGAAGAAAGCAGTTCGAGCTACCATCATCCTCGGCGGTGCGAACCAGCCCGGCACCAGCCAGAAGCAAATCCTGGAAAACCAGGTGCGCCAGTACAAGCAGATCATCAAGAGCTATGAGTCGATGGTCGCGCAGCTCGACAAGAAATCGGTCGAGGACGTCATCAACGAAATCACGGCGCGGCTGCAGAAAATCCATTCCGTTACGGTCTCCGCGGACAACGTCTACCTGACCACTGCCGCCACCAAAGGCTATGGCTTTGCGGTTTGGCGGACGGACATGGAATTCAAGAACGCCAAGCAAGTCATCACTGGCCTTTCGGGCTGCTGTGGGCAGATGGATGTGCAAGCTCGCGGCGACGAACTCTGGGTCGCTGAGAACTCTCGCCACTCCGTCGTCCACTACAGCAAAGAGGGGAAGAAGCTCGGCTCCTTCGGCTCGCGCGAGCGGGAATCTAGCGGTCCCAGCTTTGGCGGCTGCTGCAATCCGATGAATGTTTGCTTCACGCCCGAAGGGAACATCCTGACGTCCGAGTCCGAAGGTAAAGTTAAGTGCTTCACTCCCGAGGGAAAGTACATCGGCCTCGCTGCCAGCGCAGCCGTCAGCGGCGGTTGCAAGAACGTCGCCATCGGTTCGTCGAAGGACGGCAAGTACATCTACTTCTACGATCTCGGCGGCTCGCAAATCATCATCCTGGCGAAACAGGAAGACGCGAAGCCGGCAGGGTAAGCTTTGCCCCCGCGACCACGCGGGGAATGATCGCCCACAGCGCCGCGCGGACGCGGCGGCTAAGCACGACAAGGGCTAGTTCAATTGTCTGAGGAATTCGTCATGCGTTACGCCCTCGCTCTCGTCTTTGTTATCGTCACTACATTCGCGCTCACGTACGAAGCCAAGCCCGCCCCTGCGGATGACTCGCTGACGATCGTCATTATGGACCCGCTGGCAGCGCCCTTGTCCTGCCCATGCGTAAAAGGCTACGCCCAGCGGGATTACGACAAACTGGCTGCCCACCTACAAGTGAAGCTGGGACGAGCAGTGAAGATTGTTTACAGCGAGTCCCTTGTCTCGGCTCTCAAATCCAAGACCGACGGCAAAGCGGACCTCATCATCGGTAAGCATTCGGTCGTGCTATTTGACGCCGCCAAAGCAGGCGTGCAAGTGAAGCAAGTCGCCAGCTTGACCGGCAAAGACGGGAAAACGACGCAGACCGGACTGATTGTCGTCCACACTGGCGACAAGGCCAAGAGCGTGGCGGACCTGGCGGACTACCGGATCATCTTTGGCCCCAAGGAGTGCGACGAGAAGCACACCGCCGCTTTGGCTCTGCTCAAGTCTTACAAGGTTTCCGCGCCGCAGGAAATCGAAACCCGCGCCGCTTGCAACGAAGGGGCCGTGCTCATCCTGGAACTCCCCAAGGACCAGCGAGGCGCCGCCGTCATCAGCAGCTATGCCAAGCCGCTCTTGGAAGGTTGCGGCACCGTGAAGAAGGGAGACTTGCGGGTCATCGGCGAAACGAGCCCCGTCCCCTTCGTCGCTGCGTTCGTCTCCGAGCAACTCGATGCCAAGCTTCAGGCGGTTGTGAAGGCGGAACTCCTGGCACTTAAGAATGAACCTCTTCTCTGCCTGGCTCTGGAAACCAAAGCCGGCTTCGTAGAAGTCGAAGCCGCTCCGCTGACGGCAGCAAAAAAAAAGTAGCAGCCGTTGACTGGCCCGAATGGCGAGGCCCCAACCGCGACGGCCATGTTCCCTGGCTGCCGAACGAACTTCCGCAGGAAGCCAAATTTCTCTGGAAAAAGAAGCTCAGTAACCAAGGGCTCGGCGGCATTGCGGCGACCGAAGACCTGGTCATCGTCAGCGACCGGGATCTGCTCGACTCGTCCGACATCTTCCGCTGTTTCAAGTCCGATACGGGCGAAGAAGCCTGGACGGTTCGTTACCTTGCCAAGGGAAACCTTGACTACGGCAACTCGCCGCGGGCCACGCCGCACATTGCGGGAGACCTGGCGTTCCTCTACGGTGCGTTCGGCCAGCTCCACTGCGTGGAGCTAAAGACCGGCAAGGTTCTGTGGAAGAAAGAAGTCCGCAAGGAGTTCGGCGCGACCGACGAAATGAAGTGGGGCATGGCCAGCTCGCCGCTGATCGCCCAGGGCAAACTCATCATTAATCCCGGCGGCCCCGACGCCGCACTTGTCGCCCTGGAACCCAAGACCGGCGACGTCCTCTGGAAATCCGCCGGCCAGCCAGCCGCTTTCGCCTCTTTTCTGTTCACGACAATTAGCGGCAAGGAACAACTGGTTGGCTATGACCAGACGAGTCTCGGCGGTTGGGATGCAGGGAATGGTAAGCGGCTGTGGACGCTCACGCCGGAGAACGATCACGACTTCAATGTGCCGACCCCCTTGGTCTGGAAGGACAAGCTGCTGCTCAGCACCGAGAACAACGGTACTCGGCTCTTTGGGTTCGACGCCGGCCGCATCATCGCCAAGCCACTGGCCATTTATGAGCCGCTCGCGCCAGACATGCACACTCCAGTCATCGTCGGCCACCGGCTGTTCGGAGTTTACAATAAGCTCCATTGTCTGAACCTGGCGGACAGCTTGAAGGTCGTTTGGACTGCCGAAGACGAAGCCTTCACCGAATATGCCACCATCATTGCCACCGAGGACAGGCTCCTAATCACCTCGCAGAACGGACAACTCCTGCTCGTCGACGCCCAGGCCGATTCCTTCAAGCTCATCAGCCGATTGACCGTCTTTCCCGACGAAAGCGGCGTCTACGCCCATCCGGCCCTGGTTGGCAAGCGGCTCTATCTCCGTTCCAGCACGCATGTAGTCTGTCTGGAACTATAGTAGCCGGCACTCTTCGTGTGCCGACATGTCCGCTCATGGAGTGAGCGGACCACTTTAGTCCTTCAATTGAAACAGCCTCTTCAGCGCGTCCAGCAATCCATGCGGCGCTCCCTTGGTTGCTTCATCCCGCAGTGATTCCAGCGGCGGGTGCAAAAGCTTGTTCACGAGCCGGTCGAATGCCTGGCGGATTTCACCATGTGTCTTGGCATCGAGTGACGCGAGCTTGTTCAGCAGCCGGGCCAGCTCCTCGGCCTTGACTTCGTCGGCCCGAGCCTTGAGCCGTTTGATGGTGGGGGCGGTGGCCCGGTGGTGCAAGTCGGCCATGAAGCGGGCCGTCTCTTCCGCGATGATGCGCTCGGCTCGGGGCCACTCTTTTTCCCGCTCGCGGCGATTCCGCTGGCAGACTTGCGAGAGGTCGTCGATGGTGCAAAGATAGACGCCCGTGAAGTCCCCCACCGCCGGCTCAAAATCGCGGGGGATGGCGAGATCCAAAATGAGCAGAGGCCGTTGATATCGGGCCTTCTCGATTTCCTCAAACATTGCCACTGTGACAACCTGCTCGCTGGCCCCCGTCGCAGAGACGACCAGGTCTGCCTCAATCAGCAGATCGTGCAGCTTTTCCCACGCCGCCGGTTTGCCCGCCAGCTTCGTGGCCAGCTCTTCCGACCGCTGCATAGTGCGGCTGACGATGCTGATATCGCGGACCCCTTCGTCGATGAGATATCGTAGCGTCTCCTCTCCCATCTCGCCGGCACCGATGACCAGCACCTTCTTGTCGTCAAACCGCTCGAAGAACTCCTTCGCGTAGTCGGCCACGGCGACGCTGGGAATGCTCACTCGCTTCTGCTGGATGGCGGTTTCTGTCGCCACCCGTTTGGCGACGCGGAGGGCTGCCTGAAACGCGGCATTGGTCAGCGGGCCCACGCTGCTCGCCGCGGTCGCCAGTTCATAGGCTTGCTTAACTTGCGCGAGGATCTGGGCCTCTCCGACCACCATGCTATCCAGGCTGGCCGCCACGGTGAACAGGTGCCGCACAAAGTCCTCGCCGGTCCGCTCGAAAAGGTCGTTGAATACCTCCACCGGGTCGAGCCCATGAAAGCTGGCCAGGAACGCCACCACATCGTGATGCGACGGACACGACTCCGCCGTTTCGCTGGCGACGTACAACTCCACGCGGTTGCAAGTGGAAAGCAGCACCGCCTCCGCTTCCGGATACTGCAATCGTAACCGCGACAGGGCATCGACTGCCTGATCCTTGCTGAAGGCCAGCCGCTCGCGCACTTCCACCGGAGCGGTATGATGGCTGCAGCCGACCATTTGCAGCTTCATAGGGATCCCTCCGTGGGGTAGGCTTCCAGCCTGCCCAGAGAAATGCTGTTCCAAGAAGTCTGCTGGGCAGACTGGAAGCCTATCCCACCGGCCCCTTTCGTGTGCTGCGTCGACCCCATCAAGAGCAGTCCCATCACCATCGCCAGCATAATGAAGCTGGCGACGGTCAAGTATGCTACCTTCCGCCCTTGTTGGGCCGGCTTGTAGGTCCACTCGAAAATGGTCGCCACGGTGAGCCACGCCAGCAGTACGCCGGACATGATGACAATTGGATCTCCCCACGGCACCTCCTGGTGTTTAACCAGATTCAAGATAGCGCCGGCGATGATGCCCAGGGCGATGAAGAAGCTCGACACCGCCAGCAGTTGCTTATTGATTCTCTGCAGCCACTCCAGATTGGGAAGCTTGAATCCCGGCCGCGGTGGCAGCTTTTGCTTAAGCCGGTAGGACTGGGCGAGGTACATTAGCCCTGCCACAAAACCTAGTGAGATGGCGATGGTGCCGAGCAACAGCAGTACGCCATGAGCAATGCCCCAAACATTCTCGGCGCTCGTTTGTGCCAGCGAACGGTCCTGAGGGAAGGCATACGCCACGCCTATCAGCACCAGCACGACCGGGAGCAGAAATAGCCCGACTGATGTCCGCGGGCGGGAAGCCGCGAGAAAGACATACGCAGCCGCCAGGACCCATGCGGCAATCACATACCAGTCGTGCCAGTTGGAAAGGGGAACGCTCGCTAGCCCCGGCGCGGTCGCCCGGTTGTAAAGATACAGCGTCTGCATCGCGAAGCCGATAACCGCGAACAGCAGCATCACCACGACCCGGATTGGCATGCGAAAAAACAGCCGCGACACTTCCAGCGCCAGCGTAATCGCATAGCTGGTCGAAAAACAGACGAGGGAAATACCGGTCAGCATGGGAAGGAAAATGAATGCAAACATGCCCGTAAATAGCGCGCCGGCATTCCAACAGTGCGACAACCGTCTGGGGCACCGGGGCCTGGTGTCGCTTCCATTGTACCAAGCCGATCACGCAAAACGCCCAAGAGTCAGGGGTGCCGGGGCTCGAATTCGTGTTTCTCTGGGACGCATGCTAAGGAGCCAGTTTTAGCAGCCACTGGCGGGCGTCCTTGAAATCAGGGGCGAGAGTAACGAGACGTTGGAACAAGGCTTTAGCGTCAGCCCCTCGCTGCAATGCGGCAGCGAGGGAACCGGCGCGGTAGAGAGCGAGATGGAGAGACTCCCCTTGGCTCCATTGTTCTGCGGCGGCGATGGCCTGGGTGTAAAGGTCCAGGGCCTTGTCGAACTGCCGCAGGTGCTGCCAGCATTCGCCGAGTTCGAGGAAGACACCGGAGCGGAGCTTTTGGTCGGCGGCAATTTCTTCCAGCCGCTGGATGGCCCCGCTAAAGTTGCCAGCCCGTTTGAGACGGCGGGCGACTTCCAGCTTGAGCCCCGCATCCTGCGGGAAACGCTCACTCCTGGCGTAAAACGTAGCCAGTTCCAGCCGGCCAAGCTCCTCCTCCCAGCGACGGAGCGTTTGCTGGTGGGCCGGAGATGGGTCGTGCCCTACTAGGCGGCGGGCGATGGCGACGTTGTCTTTGAGGCGAGTCAGGGAGATCTCTTCCATTGTCTCGCGGACGGCGAGATCCCCGCCCGATAGCGACATGGCCTTGGCAGCGGCCGCCTCTGCTTCATCGAAGTGACCAAGCTTTACATGCTCGGCAGCGAGAGCAAGATAGTCATTCGCATTATCCTGGCATTCGCTCCACGAAAACGCGCCCTTTTGCGCAACGTTAGTGGGGGGCGTTCCGTCCAATACGGCCAGCAGGTCATCCATGTCACTCACAGTGTCTCGAATGGGTTCAATCGTCTTGCGAGCTTCGTCGAATCGGCCTTGTCGCATGAGCGATCGAAACAGAATTGCCGCAAACAGATTTCCCGGCATGTAACACAGTCCTTCCTGCAGATAGCGAACCTCCGCCTGAGGCAGGTCCAAAGCTTGGCAGGCTTGAGAAAGGGCGAACAGGATTTCGCTGGACCGATTCCCGGCGTCCCGCAACGCCGCCGGCCCAAGCGTAAGCACTTTGACGAGATCATGATCCGAATTTGCTTTTAGAAGCCTGTGATACCCCGAGCCAGTCTTTGAAAGAACATATCGGATGCTGAATCTCGGCGTAATCGGCACGTGCCGAAGGTTTACCAGCAGGGCATCGAGATAGACTGTGTTACCAGGATCGGCGATGACGCATTCGGAGAGCAGATCATGGACTTTCTCGGCATCCTTGCGACCTGGCGACGAACTGGCTTGAGCCATGACGGCGCGAGCCTCCTCCCACAGCTTTTGCAGCCGCTGACGCTGAGCGGGGGTGATGTGGGGGAGGGAGTCAGGCATAGACCCCAGCCTTTTCATCCATGTTCAATCCGTTTTTCATCCGTGGCTCCGTCAACTCTTGATTTGGTTTAGTATGGAGTCTCCATGATGCAGCAAACTCCAGGCAAAGTTTACCTTGTCGGTGCCGGTCCCGGCGACCCGGCTCTGCTGACGCTGCGCGGGGCGGAGTGTTTGCGGCGGGCGGATGTCGTGCTGTTCGACTACCTAGTGAACCCAGTCCTCGTCGCCCACTGCCGCGATCAGACGGAGCGGATTTGCCTGGGGAAACATGGTGGTGGGCGGATTTGGCCGCAAGAGGAGATTAACGACCAGCTTGTGGCCCATGCCCGCGCCGGAAAGACCGTCGTGCGGCTCAAGAGCGGTGACCCGGCGATCTTTGCCCGAGGGGCGGAGGAAGTAGAGCGGCTGATGCGGGAGGGAATCGAGTTCGAGATCGTTCCAGGCATCACGGCGGCACTGGCGGCGGGAAGTTATGCGGGGATTCCGATTACACACCGAGATCTGGCGTCAGCGGTGGCACTAGTGACGGGACGCGAGGATTCGGAGAAGCACGAACAAGCCGTGGATTTTGCAGCGCTGGCAAAATTTCCGGGGACGCTCGTTTTCTACATGGGGGTGACGACCGTGCGGCACTGGGCGGCGGAATTGTTCGCCCACGGTAAACCAGCAAACACGCCGGTCGCCGTCGTTCGCCGCTGCTCCCAGACAGATCAGCGGACGCTGCGGACAACGCTCGGTGAAGTAGCCGCGACAGTCGAGCAAGCCAAGCTCCGGCCACCGGTCATTTTCATCATCGGGAGCGTGGCGGCTTTGGCGGAAAGCTACGGCTGGTTCGAGAAGCGTCCTCTGTTCGGGAAGAAAATCCTGGTGACCCGGCCCGCACATCAAGCGACGGCGCTTGCTGGTCCGCTGGCGGAACTTGGGGCGGACGTGCTGCTCCACCCGGCGATTGAAATCGGTTCGCCGACGGATTGGGGCGAGGTGGATTCAGCATTGAAGCGGCTGAGTGAGTTTGATTGGCTGGTCTTTTCGAGTTCCAACGGCGTGCGGTACTTGCTGGAGAGAATGTTAGCGACTGGCAGGGATTTGAGAGCACTTGGTTCTCTCAAGCTCGCCGCCATCGGCCCCGGTACAGCGGAAGAGCTGCTGCGATATCACCTCAAGGCCGACCTGATTCCCGATGAGTTCCGGGCGGAGTCGCTCGCCAGCAGCCTGGCCGGAAAGGCCCGCGGCCAGCGGTTCCTGCTGGCCCGCGCTAGCCGCGGTCGAGAGATATTGGCGGAAGAGTTGACCGCTGCGGGCGGAGTTGTCGAACAGGTAGTCGTCTATCAGAGCAACGATGTGGCGGCTGCCGACCCGCAGATTATGGAACTGATGGAAGCAGGAAAAATCGACTGGGTCACGGTCACCAGCTCCGCCATCGCCAAATCGCTGGTGAAGTTGTTTGGCGAGAGCCTGAAAAACACAAAGCTGGTGAGCATCAGCCCAATTACCAGCGTTACGCTACGAGAAATGGGGTTCGAACCGACTGCGGAAGCCATGGAATACACAATGAGCGGAGTAGTAGACCTAATTCGCAACGCTTGAACCCACCGCTCTCGGTAGTCAGAATGGAGGCACCTCTTTGTTCCTCTCCTTCGACTGCGAGAATTCCATGCGGCATCTTTTGTTTTTTCTGCTCCTTGCCGCGGCAATGTCTCCCACCCAGACCTTTGGTCAGCCCAAGGATCTCTTCAAGGGGGCGGTCATTGACGCCTCCCAGGCCGACGACGATTTTGTCGTCCAAGGAGAGTACGTCGGTGAGCTTTCCCCGCCGGGACAGCCGTGGATGCAAGTGGGCTTGCAAGTCGTCGCGCTCGGAGAGGGCAAGTTTGAGGGCGTCCTCTATCGCGGCGGACTTCCTGGCGCTGGTTGGGACGGCAGTCGGCGGCAAAAGACGACGGGTTCTCGCGCCGGCAGCCGCATCTTGTTGCAAGGCGTGACTCACCAGTTGCTCCTGGCGGCCGATCAGGCGGCGATTTATACCGCGGACGGAAAAAAAGCGGGAGTTCTTTCAAAAACTCACCGCGAGAGCCCGACGATGGGTGCCGCTGCCCCGCCGGAAGCGACGGTACTGTTCGACGGGAGTAATACGGAGCAGTTCACTGGTGGCAAACTCGCTCCAGACGGGACGCTGCTCGCTGGCGTGCTGTCGAAAATAGCTGTGCACGATTTTCACATGCACTTGGAATTCCGCACCCCTTACATGCCCAAGGCTCGCGGCCAGGGACGCGGCAATAGCGGCGTCTACATCCAGCAGCGTTACGAGGTGCAGATTCTCGACTCGTTCGGCCTGGACGGCGCGAACAACGAATGTGGTGGGCTCTATACGCAAACAGCTCCTTCGGTGAACATGTGCTTGCCGCCGCTCGCGTGGCAGACCTATGACATCTGGTTCACCGCGGCACAGTGGACGGCGGACGGCAAGTCGAAACTCGCCAATGCCCGCATCACCGTGCTGCACAACGGCGTGCCAATTCATTCCGAGCGTGAAATCACTGGCAAAACCGGCGGCGGCAAGGTCGAAGGGCCAGAGGACTTTCCCATTAACTTGCAAGACCACGGCAATCCGGTGATGTTCCGGAATATCTGGCTGGTGAATGGCATGGTGAATCGGACGGTGGCGGACGTAGCCCCCCTCCCCTGCCCTGCCCCGCGAAGACTTCGATGGCGACGATAATTGCCTAGCCCCCGCGTCCACTTGGGGATTCACTACGTGGACACTGCGGTTAGACTTGCAAAATCGCGTCCGCCAGGGGCAGCGTGACAATGATTCGTGTGCCCTTGCCCACGGAGCTGTCGATTTCTGTCGTGCCACCGAAGAGTCGGGCTCGCTCCCGCATTCCGGTCAGGCCATAACGAGTCTTCTTCACCTGAGCGGGATCGAAGCCAACGCCCCAGTCCTGGACGCCAACCCGCAATTCATGATCGGTCTGCGTCACGCGAACTTCGGCTTTGTTCGCCTGACTATGACGCAAGACGTTGTTGAGGGCCTCCTGCACGATGCGGAGGACCACCATCTCGACGGCCGGTGTCAGGTGGATGAAGTTGACTTTCGTGGTGAGGTCGACTTCCAGGCCGTGGTCGCTCTTAAACCGTGCCACCAGATTCTCGAGGGAGATGGCAAGCCCCCGCTCATCAAGCACCACGGGAATCAGCCCCTGGATCAGCCGGCGGGCTTCGGCCAGGCTGTCGCGGAGTATCCGCAACCCGCGCACGCACGCCCCCTTGTCCCTTTCATCGGCAAAGGACGCCCCTTCTGCTGCCGCATCCAGGAAGATGAGGGCCGCCGTCATGTCCTGCACAATGCCGTCGTGGATTTCGAACGCCAGGAGCTGCCGGTCCCTTTCATGGAACTCCAACGTGCGCAGAAGCTGCTGCCGCTCGGCCCTGAGGGCTTCTAATTCCTGTTCGGCGCTGGGACGGTCGATGGACATGCCGGGCATACGAAAGGAGTCGAGAGGGGTTTCGCGGTCGACGACTTTTCATCGGCAGAATCAATTCCGCGAAACTCCTCCCGACTCCGTTGATTATAGATACCGGTTGAACAAATTCTCCAGCATTTCTTGCCTGCCGCTCTTGTTCGGGGTGATGTCGCCCTTCTCCATGATATACTTTTCCAGCTTGGTGAAGTCGGTTTTTCCGGCTTCAATCTCCGCCCCAATGCCGCTGTCGAAGCTACTGTAGCGGTCCTTCACGAACCGGGCGAACTCCCCTTCGGCCCGAATGGCGGCTGCGACTTTCAGGCCGCGGGCAAAAGCGTCCATGCCGCCGATGTGGGCGTGGAACAGGTCGATGGGCTCGAAGCTTTCGCGGCGGACCTTGGCGTCAAAGTTCACGCCGCCGCTGCCGATGCCGCCGTGCTTTAGGATCATCCACATGATCTCGGCAGTCAGGTAGTAGCTGGTCGGGAACTGGTCGGTGTCCCAGCCGAGCATCAGGTCGCCGGTGTTGGCGTCGATCGAGCCGAGCGCCCCCTGGGCCCCCGCGTAGTCTAGCTCGTGCATCATCGTGTGGCCGGCGAGCGTCGCGTGGTTGGTCTCGATGTTCAATTTAAAATGCTTCATCAGGTCGTATTGCCGCAGGAAGTTGAGGCAGGCAGCCGCGTCGCTGTCGTACTGGTGTTTGGTCGGCTCTTTGGGCTTGGGCTCGATCAGGAACGTCCCCTTAAAGCCGATCTGCTTCGCGTAATCGACCGCCATGTGGAAGAAGCGGCCCAGGTGGTCGAGCTCCCGCTTCATGTCGGTGCCGAGCAGGTTCTGATACCCTTCGCGGCCACCCCAGAAGACATAGTTCTCGCCACCGAGTTCCAGTGTCACCTCCAGGCACTTCTTTACCTGGCAGGCGGCCTAGGCGAAGACGTCGGCATTGCAGGTCGTCGCCGCCCCGTGCATGTATCGCGGGTGGCTGAACATGTTGGCCGTCCCCCACAGCAGCTTGATCCCCGTCCGCTGCTGCTCCTCCTTCAGCACCTTCTCCACCGCGTCGAAGTTCTTGTTGCTCTCGGCGACGGTCTTCCCTTCAGGGGCCACGTCCCGGTCGTGGAACGCATAGAACGGAGCCCCGACCTTCTCGATGAACTCAAACGCCACCCGCGCCCGCCGCTGGGCGTTCTCCACGCTGTCGCTCCCGTCATCCCACGGCCGGACCATCGTCGCCGAGCCAAACGGATCGCTCCCCGTCCCGCGGAACGTGTGCCAATACACCACCGCGAACCGGAGCTGCTCCTTCATCGTCTTCCCTTCGACGACTTCGCCTTCGTTGTACCAGCGAAACGCCAGCGGATTCTTCGACTGCGGACCTTCGTACTTGATCTTCTGGATTTCAGGGAATGCGGGCATGGGAGGGCTCGGTGAAATGGACGGAAAACTGGGCAAGAAACCAGCATCGTGACAGATTGGCTAGGGACTGACAAGGAGCCTGCAAATCGCCGGCAATGAGCCTGAATTGAACCGCGCTGCACACAGAGGGGCGCGGAGAGAAATCACATCAGCCGCATGACTCCCATCTGTCTTACCTCTGCGGTCTCTGCGCCTTGGCGTGATGCCCCTACTTGATAGGAGAGCATCACGCGGAGGCGCGGAGCCCGCAGAGATGGGTACGGGTTCCTCTTCTCCATTCGGATGTTCGCGGGTGGCCAAGCCGTGAAACCGGCGCGTAAAGTTGCGTCGGCCATCGGCATAAAGCGAGTCAGAGAAAAAGGAACCCTTAGGGCGTTCTTTCGACCGCGTCGTCCCGACCGGCTACTGTTCGAAGGTGTTCATGGTGACACGCTAACGATTAGTGCTGTCAATGCGACGAGCAACACGCCAAGTAGGATGACCATGAATATTGGAAGCAATACGGCAAAAACGACTCTGCCAACTGAAGACTCATGTACCACGGCTAGACCAAGAATGATTTCACACACCTGCCAAATCGGCTGAATCACAACCCCTATAAACGGAATTGCGACCAAGACCCAGTTAGACCCAGTCGCGTACGCAATCACCCGATATGTTGCTTCAAATCCTCGTTTGCCGCTTCCGGTGAGGCGCAAGCAATAGTGGAGCACCATTGCCTGCAGCAATAGACCCAGCATCGAAATCGGTATCCCAATGATCAGAATGAGTCCCGTTAGTCCAAGTTGCACGGACGCCTGGGAGTTCGCCGTACTTGCCGAAGGATTTAGCAGCACGGTAGCTGCGAGGTTGAGAAGAAACAGCCCGATCCCACCGACACACATTCCCACCAATGCGAAGTGCATTGGTCTTAGAATTCCTCCGCCTGGGCTCATGAGGCGAAACGCTCGGCGCGGTGATGAGACAACAAGTAGAAAGGTCGAAGTGAAAGAGTCAAATGACGCTCCACGTGTGTCCCAAGGAAGTCCAGTTTGCCCGCTCGGGATACTCTCCTTTGGCGAAGCACTTTCTTGTTTGAGCTGAATGTCCATTGGGCGAAGCGTCGAGTTCTCAGGCTTCGGTTCGCCCCCCAGAAAGGAAAACTGGTCTTTGGTCGCCATAGGTAGGTTTACGTCGCCATGACATCAAAAAAAACGAAGCGCGAAGCTAAAACCAGTTTGGTGCCTCAAATCTAGAACCTTACTTCTCCCCCCACGATCACCTTCTCCACTCGCCCACAAAGCTCCTTTCCCACAAGCGGCGTGCTGCTGCTCTTGGACTTGAACTGCTTGGGATCGACGGTCCACTTGGCGTCGGGATCAACAATTACCACGTCGGCGTCCGCGCCGATGGCGAGAGTTCCTTTGGGCAAACCAAGCAGGCGCGCGGGGTTGGTGGAGAGTTTGGCGAGGGCGGCTGGCCAGTCGAGGTGGCCGGGGCGGATGAGGTGGGTGATGACGAGGGAGAGGGTGGTTTCCAGGCTGACCATGCCGAAAGGGGCGAGGTCGATGTCCTGCATCTTTTTTTCGCTGGCCCGCGGGGTGTGGCCGCTGGCGATGACGTCGATGGTGCCATCCTTCAGCCCCGTGAGGCAGGATTCCAGGTGGCCGCGGGAGCGGAGCGGCGGGCTGAGCTTGCAGTGGGCGTCGAACTCGCGGAGCGATTCGTCCAGCAGGGCGATATTGGCGGAGGCGATGCTGCAGGTCAGGTTGACGCCCCGCTGTTTCACTCGGCGAATCAGGTCCACGCTGCCGGTCGTGGAGATGTTCGACAAATGCAGCCGCCCGCCGGTTGACTCCGCCAGGCGGATGTCGCGGCTGGTCATCACGTCCTCGGCTTCGGCGGGGAGGCCGGCGAGACCCAGGACCATGCTCGTCCGCCCCTCATGCATAACGCCGCCGCGGGCCAGTTCCAGCACCTCCGGATGGTTGAGAATCGGCTTATCGAACATCAGGCAGTATTCGAGAGCCCGCCGGAGCAGCTCTGCGTTCTGCACCGGACGGGAGCCATCCGAAAAACCAACCGCCCCCGCCTCCACCAGCGAGCCGATCTCCGCCAGCTCTTTCCCTTCCCGGTCCTTGCTGACGCAGGCGATAACGAACACGTTGCAGTTCTTTGCCCGGGCCGCCTTCTGCCGCACAAACTCCACCGCCGCCGGCGTATCAATCGGCGGCTCTGTCTCGGGCATGCAGGCAATCGATGTATATCCCCCCGCAATCGCCGCTGCTGTCCCTGTTTCAATAGTCTCATCCTCTTCGCAACCGGGCTCGCGAAGCTCGGCGCTAATATCGACGAGTCCGGGAGCGACGATTTTGCCAGTGGCGTCGATGATTTTTTCATCGCCGCGCGGGAGGACGTCGTAAGCGGCAATTTTGCCGTGTTCGATGAGCAGATTGGTCACACGGTCGAGACCCTGACTCGGATCGATGACTCGGCCGGAGGTAAGGAGGAGACGCGGAATGACTAAATCCTAATGTCTAATGACTAATGGAAGAGGGGATTGCAGCTTTACTCATCGTCCTTGCTGTTACGGATGATGGCGACGAAAATCAGGTGGAGTTCTTTGGCTTCTTGCCAGTGGATTCGGGATTGCTCGACATTCTTATCTGAGGCTGCGGCGATCATGCGCAGCCAGTATTTTGTTTCGCGAGACTCTTTGCGGCAGAGTCCCATTTTGTAGCGGAATTCCTTCTTGGTCTGAGCATCGTCCCCTTCGCAATAGTTGGCACCGATGCTTGTTGCCGATCGAACCAATTGACTAATCAGCGGCCGCGTGATGGCGTTGTACGCAACGGTTTTGCAGAACCGAATAATGTTCTCCCCAAACTTAGCCGTCCGCTCCTCCAAATCAAACTTCCGCTCCTGCTTCTCCTGGCTACCACCATCGATTGGTTCCACCATAACCCACCCAAACATTAGTCATTAGACATTAGGATTTAGTCATTTGCATTCAGCGTCAGCCACAGCACTGCCATCCTGACCGCAATCCCATTCGTCACTTGCTCCAAAATCACGCTATGCGGCCCGTCCGCCACGTCGGGGGTGATTTCGACGCCGCGGTTGATGGGGCCGGGGGCCATGATGAGGATGTTGTCTTTGGCCCGGGCCATCCGCTCTCGGTTCATGGCGTAGAGCAGGGCGTATTCGCGGACGGAGGGGAATGGGCGGGTGTGCTGCCGCTCGAACTGGATGCGGAGGAGGTTGAGGACGTCGCAGCGGGGGAGGATGTCGTCGAGGTTGTAGGCGACCTCGATGCCGAACTCCTCCCAGCGGCGGGAGACGAGCGTGGCGGGGCCGCAGAGGATGACCTTGGCCCCCAGTTTCGTCAGCCCCCAGATATTCGAGCGGGCCGTGCGGCTGTGGGCGATGTCGCCGACGAGGGCGACGGTGAGTCCGGCCAGGTTGGGGCGACGCTCGCGGATGGTCATGATGTCGAGCAGCCCTTGCGTCGGATGCTCGTGCGGGCCGTCGCTGGCACTGATCACCGTGCAGCGAAGGTTTTTGGCGAGCAGGTGGGGCGTGCCCGGCGTACGATGCCGGATGACGACCGCATCGACGTTCATGGCCTCGATGTTCTTGGCCGTGTCGATGAAGGTTTCCCCCTTCGCCACGCTGCTGCCGGAGGAGGAGAACTCGACCGTATCCGCCCCCAGCCGTTTGGCCGCCAGCGAGAAGCTGTTGCGGGTGCGGGTGGAGTTCTCAAAGAATAGGTTGGCGAGCGTCTTGCCGGAAAGAACGCTGAGCTTGGTTCGGCAGTCGTTCGTGGCGGCTTTGAACGCGGCGGCCGCATCGAGAATGCAGGTGATTTCGTCCGCCGAAAGACTTTCCAAATCGAGTAGATGGCGGCGTTTCCAGACCGCGGGGAGGTGCGCGAAGTCGGCGGCGAGCGTGCTCATGCGTTGCTTATCGATTCTAACAACGCAATGGCGCGGCGTGAAGTGCTACGGCAGCTCGCGGATGAACAAATTGGCGAATTCTAGCGGCTCGCCGTGTTGTTGCAGGCCGATGGGGCCGGTTTCGGGCATTCCAGGGAGCTTTACAGCGTCGATGATTTTCTCGCCGTTGAGAACGACGCTGACCTGCTCGCCTTTCACAGTGATGATGAAGCGGTTCCAAGTGCCAATCTTGGCATCCACTCGCTTCTTCGGTGTGCAACCGGCCCTAATCTCCGCGGGGAGTTCCTTGTTCACCCTGAAAGCCGTGATTTCCCCTGAGCCGACCGGCCGGCAGCAAATGTTGACCTGGGCGTCCTCGTTGCCGCGGAGCAGAATGCCGCTGTTGCCGGCGTCATCGACCTCCACTTCCTTGAGCTTGCCGTCATCGCCTACCGCGTCGTCACCGCTGGGGAGAACGACGGGCCATTTCTTCTTCGTGATCCGCTTGGGGTCCATCCGCCAATCGACGACCATTTCGAAGTTGCGGTAGTTCTTGTCCGTCCAAAGGTGATTGTATTTTTTGTCCTTGGCTTCCCCTTGGCCGTCGTGGTACAGAACCCAGTCCTTGGCCTGCCAATGGTTCTGGTTCGAGGGATCTGTCTTCCAGCCGGCGAGGTCCAGGCCGCTGTACATGGTTTTGGAGCCTTGATACTCAGCCGCGACTTCCTCCGGCTTGGGATTGGTCGACGGAAGTTCCTGGATTTTCAGATTGCGGAAGTGGCACTCGGAGCCTTCGGACTCCAGGCAGATGTAACCCTTCCGCGGCTTGCATTCGCTTCCACCAGAAACCTCTTTGCCATTGACGGCGAGTTTGAGGATGCCGTCTTTGCACGTCACGCGGTAGTGATTCCACTCCGGCGACGGCTTCGCCCGCCGCTCGCTGGGGAGGCAGCGTTCGGCTCCCTTAGGATGCGGCCGGTCGGGTTTCATCTTCGCCCCCCAGATACTGAAAACATCACCGTGGCTGGTGTATGAATCGGTGTTGCGGCCGTCGAGCACCTGCACCTCGATCCCGCGGCTGAAGGGAGTGCCGACGGCGGTGATGGGATCGCCCCAAATGAAGACGCCGGCATTGCCCCCCGCCACCATGTGCCGCCACTCCAGTTCCAGGATGAAGTTCTCGTACATCTTCGCCGTCCGCATCGTGCCGGTCGGCTTGCCGGTGCTAACGATGAGGCCGTCCTTCACGCTGAAAGTTTCCGGAGCGACGTTGACGGGAACCCAGCCGGTCAGGTCTTTGCCGTTGAATAAGGGGACGAACTTATCGTCTTTCTTGTCGGGAGATTCGTCGGCGGCAGTTGCCGATTGGACTGAGACGAATGCCAGAAAAGCCGCAAGGAAGTGGCGAGTTGGCCGAAAGAACATGGGTTCACCTTGGATTCGAATCACAATCGGGAAGTCTGCACGCAGGTCGCGTGGGGCTACGTCATTTGATTTCCAACTTCGCTGCCTTTCCATCCATGTCAATTTCAATCAGCCCCTTCGCTTTCGGATCCGTGACGAGCAAATTTTCCCCGCGCCAGGCCAAGCCAACGGGATGAACCAAAGGCTCGCCAGCGACAAGCTTCGACGGCTTGGCTTCAGCAGCGACTTTCCAAACGGCTTTATTGTAACCATCGGCGATGTAAGCCGTGCCATCCTTGCCGACGACGATCCCCGCGGGAAACGACGGTGCCGCCAGCGGTTGCCCCTTAACAACGACGGTTTTCTTCGCTTCCGGCGAGAGTTTGATCAGCAGATCATCGCGGTGGCAGATGATCCATAGGTTGTCTTCGCTATCGAGGGTCATTCCTCGCGGCGCATTGACCCTCGCGAACTCCGCCGGCTTGCCTCCCGTGGCGGGAATTTTGTAGATGATGTGCAGTTCCAAATCAGCGACGAAAATGTCTCCCGCTTTGTTCACTGCAATGGCGATGGGGATGCCAATCCCTCGTTTTGTCAGAGGCTGTGGCTTTCCTTCTCCATCGAAGCGGTAGACTTCTCGCGTGGCGCTGTCGCCAGCTAGGAGCTTTCCTTCATGGTCGAGAGCCAGACAGCGGACGGCATTGAGAGGCGTGCCGAATTTTCTCTCCCCTTGGAAGTGGAGAGATAGCGCACCGTCCGCCACTTTCCAGATTCCCGGCAAATCCCGATCGGCCACGAAGATATTGCCGGCAGCATCCACCACCGTCGATAGAGGATAGATCATCTCCGCAGCCGTTGCCGGTATTGAAGAGGTAAGGCCACCCAAGAAATGCGCTACCACGAATGCAAATAGCGGTAGCCGGCAGATATCCACGCGCATCGACATACTCCCAGGTTTTCCAGCGGATGGCCAGTCTAACACTGCCTCCGGCGCCATGCTACCGTCGCAATTGACGCCGCAGGCGGGCGGGCCTAACCTGAACGGGTAGCAACAGTTACTACTCCATTTCGCAAACGATTGTTCGCTTTTTTCAACGGACACGAGCAGGTTTTCATGCCTCACATCTTCCGCGGCGACAACGGCTCAGCCGCAGGCAAATACGCGATTGTCGTTTCCAAGTACAACGATAACATCACCGGCAAGCTGCTGGCCGGAGCAACGGAAACTCTAGCCCAAGCGGGAATCGACGACACAGACATTGCCGTCGCCTGGGTTCCCGGCGCGTGGGAGATTCCGCTCGTCGCCCGCCATTTGGGCCGCTCCGGTGATTATGAAGCCGTGCTTTGCCTGGGAGCCGTCATTCGGGGCGAAACGACACACGACGAACACATCAACCGCCAGGTCAGCCAGAGCCTCGGACAGATTGCCCTGGAATTGGATTTGCCGGTGCTGTTTGGTGTGCTTACCTGCAACACCATGGAGCAGGCCATCCACCGGTCGGGTGGAAACGTGGGAAACAAAGGGGTCGAATGCGCCGAGGCCGCCCTGGAAATGGTGCGGCTGCTGCGGCAGATATCGCCGGCCGGCGAATAAACCGCAATCCGGCGGCATCCATCCTTCGTCTAAACCATTGCCGAATGGCGTCGCACGCGGCGGGATTCCTGTTGCCTAAGCGGCATACGGCGTTATAGGCTGGCTCTGGGCCGTGACCGGTGAACTTCCACACTTAGGAGGCAATTCGATGCGGATTGACGACATCCTTCCCTTCGTGCCCGCAGCTCTTGTGCTGGGCTTGCTGTTACCGGCGCTGTCGCTGGCGGACATTCCCATTCCCGGCCAGAAATTCCGTCCTCGAGGTCCGGAACTCCCCGCTCCTCCGCCGGTCGCTGCCGACACCTCCCAGGCCAAACCCGTCGTGGTGAAGCGGGATGCGCTCAAGCACGCCAACATCATGGATGCCCGCATTATCAAGGCCAAAATCATCATTCCCCGCAGCCTGCTTCCCGGCGACAAGAAAGTCGCGATCGAAAAGCAGTCCAGCATCGGCTCCACCAACACCATCATCGCGGGCATCGCCCTGTCACTTGCCGCGGTGAGCTGTGTGTTCTTGCTGAGGAAGAACAAAGCAGGCCGAACTGTGGCCATCAGTATGCTTGTCATCGCCAGCGGTATCGGCATCTGGTCCGTTGCTCAAGCGGACCTCCTTCCCGGCCGGCCAAATGGTCCCCGTCGCCCACCTGAACCGGCGCAACCTGGCGGGGATAGCGTCATATTGCTGGAAGTGGTCGAAGACGGGGATTCCATCACGCTCGTTCTGCCGAAGTAGCGCCCTTGGCGACGTACCCATGTCCTCCGCCCTAGTCGACAACACCCATGAAACGCGCGCAGTCACTTTGGAACGCCCGCTTGCTGCGCTGCGCAGCCCGCTGACAATGACACAGCGCTTTGCCTTCGCTGGCGTTTGCCTGGCGGTGATGCTCGCCTCCTGCCTTTTGGCCGGCTGGACCCCCATTTGGTTTTCCATCGCCACGGTATTCCTTTTCGCCGGCCCACATAACTGGTTCGAAGCCCGTTACATACTGACCCGGATGCCAGGACGCTGGGGTCCGCTGCGCATGTATTTTCTGACCGGCATCGGCGGCGTGTTTCTCCTCACCGCTGCCAATGCGGCCATTCCCTATCTAGTGCAATGGCAAAGCTGGAGCGAATCCACCTGGCTCATGCTCATCGCCTTCTGGAACACTCTCCTCATTGGCTGGATCACCTCGCTCATCCTCCTTCGCAGCCGGCAGAATCCGCATCGGAACTGGATTTGGGTCGTGCCCGTTTCTTGTTTGCTAGTCGCTGTCAATTGGCTCTGGCCGATAGGGTGGAGCCTGGCGCTTGTTTACCTCCATCCGTTGATGGCCCTGTGGTTTCTCGACCGCGAACTGTGCAAAAGCCATTCCGCCTGGCAGCCGGTCTACCGTCGCTGCGTCGCGCTGGTGCCGTTTTGCCTCGCGGCTCTCTGGTGGAATCTGGCAGCGGCACCAAACCTTCCGGGAACAGACTTGCTCACGCTGCAAATCACCCAGCATGCGGGTGAGGGCGTTTACTCCGGTGTATCCACTCACTTCCTGGTTGCAGCTCATACATTTCTAGAGATGCTCCACTATGGCGTCTGGATTCTGGCGATTCCACTTCTGAGCATTCGCATGGTCCCCTGGAAGCTTGACAATGTTCCACTGACCAAACGCAGTCCAGTTTGGCGACCAATCTTGCTGGGGACTATCGCTTGCGGTTTCGCAATTGTGCTCATCCTGTGGACCGCTTTTCTTGCCGATTACCCGGTCACGCGCAATATTTACTTCACCGTTGCCATGCTGCATGTCCTGGCTGAAGTTCCTTTCCTATTGCGGCTGTTGTAGCTCCAGAGGGGGCGAGAATGTATGACGCCGCCGACCTCTGGCTCTTCTTGCCGCTGGGATATTTTCTCACCATTTGCTTGGAAATACCCGTCCTGTTCGTCGGCCTTTCGACGCAGCATTCCTGGCGGCGCAAGCTCTTGGCCGGTTTTTGGTTGACGGCCTGCACCTACCCCATCGTCATTCTTGTATTGCCGTTGCTCCTTGAAGAGCGATTTGGCCGAATCGTCTTTCTGACGGTTGCGGAATCCTTCGCGCCGCTGGCGGAGTGTCTGCTGTTCTGGCTGGCGTTTTATCAGGGAGGGAATGGTGAGGACGGCACAGCCGAAAAACGTGGAGTGTTCCTCAGGGACATGACCGCCATCGTCGCCGCCAATCTGGCTTCTTTCCTGATAGGCGGGGCAATGCTCTGGCTGTTTTGGAGCCCTGGAGACTGAACGCCGCCGCCGACCTCCGCACGCGATTCCCTTTCCAACCCTTGACCGCAATTGCCGGGCAATCTCTGATAAACTAGTGGACTACATACCCAGCCCGAGAAACTCCAGCCGTTAGTGATTGGCAAGTTTGACAGGATGAATTCATGGACGATGTGGAAGCAATCGTAATCGAGGTATTGAAAACGAAAGTGGGCCCTCGCGCACAGCTTACCGACGACCTTTCCCGACTGAGTATCGACTCCCTGGCCATGGCGGAGGTGGCTCTGGAAATTGAGCAGCGGCTGAAGATTCGATTGGATGAAGGGGTGCTGGAGCAGCGGACCGTGAAGGAATTAGTGCGCTACGCCCAGAACCTGGTGGAAAAACAAAAACCAGCCGCCAGCTCGAATTGACGGATTCGAAAGGCGCGAATTCCAGTTCCCAAAGAAAATGCCTACAGATCGCGAGAGCGAGCCTCCCCGCTGGCCGGTCTTCTTCCTCCACCGCCGCGACCAGGCCGTTGCCGCTTTATTTCTCGCCCTTGCCCTTTTCGCCATCGGTTCTCATTGGACCTGGCAAGCCGCCCACCGCCGCCGACTCATTGAAATCGACCGTGTGGAGCCCGAGCTGGCTGATTTCAAAGTCGATATCAACGCCGCCGATTGGCCGGAGGTCGCACTCATGCCGGGCATCGGCGAAGTCCTCGCCAAGCGGATCGTCACCGACCGCGAAACGAACGGCCCTTTCCAGGACCATGCCGATCTCCGCCGTGTCCGCGGCATTGGGCCCAAGACGCTCGACGGGATGCGGCCCTATTTGGTGCCAATGCCCGAGGCTGCGGCGACAGCCGGACGATAGATTGGCCTGTCCGCTTGTTCGCCGGTGGCTTGCCTCGCTATGCTGCGCCATCCTTCCTTCCCAGGTGATGCATGACGCAGCCCAAGCCGGCACAGCCACCCTTCGATTCCACCGCGGCTCATACCAATCCCGCCAAGGCCTTGCTGCCACGCGTGCTCGGCCCGTTTGATGCCGTGATGATCGTGGTCGGCGGTATCATCGGCTCGGGGATTTTTCTGAAGGTGTCGGATATCGATAAGGAAGTCCCCAGCTTTGCCTTGATCATGGCGATTTGGATTGTGGGGGGGATTGTCACGCTGTGCGGGGCACTGGCCCTGGCGGAGCTTGCCGCGATGCTGCCGCAAGCGGGAGGACCGTATGTCTATCTCCGCGAAGCCTATGGACGGCCGGCGGCATTTCTGTGGGGCTGGGCGGAGTTTTCCATTATCCGCACGGGCTCACTCGGCAGCCTGGCTTGCGGCACGGTCATTTATTTCAACGAATTCTTAATGTCGCTCAAGCAGCAAGGATACGCACCGGAGTGGCTGGCCGAGCGACTGAGTAATGACCTGAAGCATCCCGGCATGTCGCATTTTTCCCAGGCGCTATTGGCCATTGCTGCTGTGCTGCTGCTCTCGTGGATCAACATCGTGGGGACGAAGTCCAGCGCGTGGGTGCAAAACCTCACCACGATTATCAAGGTCAGCTTTCTGGGGCTGATTATTATCGGCCCCTGGCTGGCCAGCAACTCCTCGCGGATCACTCCGGCCCCCATGGCTTGGCCGGATGATCCTAACTTTAACTTTTTCAAGGGAGTTGGACTGGCGATGCTCGCCGTGTTCTGGCCGTATGATGGCTGGATCAATATTGGCCCGATTGCGGAGGAAGTGAAAAAGCCTCAACGGAATGTTCCACTTGCACTGGGCATAGGAGTGCTGATCGTCTCGCTAATCTACGTCTGCGCCAATCTCAGCTACCACTCCGTACTCTCCATTGGACAGGTGCAAGAAGCAAATGCCGTCGCCAGCGAACTTTTCAAAACACTGGGCGAGCGGGAGCCGGAAAGCTGGATGAATTGGAAATGGCTGGCAATTCTGGCGTCGCTCGGCGTCATGGTTTCCACGTTCGGCGCGCTCAATTCCAATTTGCTGGCAGGGCCGCGGATCTATTTTTCGATGGCCCGCGACGGATTGTTTCCCAAGGCTCTGGGCAGTGTGCATCCGCGATTCCGGACTCCCGCGAACGCGATTCTGGCCCAGACGTTCTGGTCGGTGCTGCAAATCATCGTGGTGTTTTGCTACGCCATTTCTCCTAAAGAGGCATTTGGCGAATTGACCGACTTCGTGGTTCTGGGTGGTACAATTTTTTACGCGCTCACTGTGGCCGCGGTCTACGTTCTCCGCCGGAAAATGCCGGAGGCTGAGCGGCCGTACCGTACTTGGGGCTACCCCCTCACTCCCGCACTTTACCTGGCGGCAGCGGCCGGGGTGGCCTATGGATGCCTCAGCAGCAAGAACGGACAGTGGCAGGTCATCGCAGTAATCTCGCTGCTTTCAGTCGGGATGCTCATCTATGCCTTCTTCCGAGCGCAGGAATTCGCGGCGGACGATCGGCCGGTGAAGCGGAGGTCCAAGCAGCGAAAGAAGTAAAAGTCCTCGTGATAGAGTAATGGGGGACAGAATAATGGGTGCGCAAAACGGCGTGCGACGCCTCAAAATCACTCTCATTACTGCCTCTTTTCTTATTATTCTGCTCTCCTCTTTCCTTCCCCCTTGCACCGCCGATAATTTTGATGTATCAAAATAATAGTTTCGAACACTAAAAATACTCGCCGCTCACGCGGATTTCCTTCCATGTTCCGAGTTTCTACGCTGGTTCTCACTTCGCTCACTGCAATTCTTCTCTTCCCATTCGCCGGCTGCTCCCTCCCCACTAATGGCTCGGCGGAAACGGAAGAGCATTCCAAAACGGCCGCTCTCAAACATAAGTTTGCCGGCCAGCTTCCGATCAAAATTGTTTGCACTACGGGAATGGTTGCGGATTTGGCCCGCAACGTCGGGGGGAAGCATGTCGAGGTCAAAGCCTTGATGGGAGCGGGGGTGGACCCGCATCTCTACAAAGCCTCGCCCGGCGATTTGAGCCTGATGAGCAATGCGGACATGATTCTGTATTCCGGCTGGCACCTGGAAGGAAAAATGACCGAGGTCTTCGACACCCTTCAGCGCGAGAAGCCGGCCGTCCCCGTGGCGGAGAGAGGCATTCCGCACGACCAGGTTCTAGAATCCGACGGCGCGCACGACCCGCACGTCTGGTTCGACGTTTCCCACTGGAGCCTGGCCGCGGGAGCCGCCCGCGATGCTCTCATCGAGTTCGACCCGGCGAATGCCGCGGACTATAAGGCCAACGCTGCCGCCTACCAAGCCCGGCTGGCGCAGTTGCATGACGAAGCCAAGACGACGATTGCCACCATTCCCAAGGAGCAGCGGGTGATGGTCACCGCCCACGATGCCTTCCGCTATTTCGGTCGGGCCTATGACATCGAGGTCCGCGGCATTCAGGGGATCAGCACGGAAAGCGAAGCCGGCGTGAAGCAAATCAACGATCTGGTCGATTTCCTCACCAAACGCAAGATCAAAGCGGTCTTTGTAGAAACAAGTGTTTCCGATCAGAATATCAAATCCCTGATCGAAGGCTGCGACGCCAGCGGCCACAAAGTCGTCATCGGCGGTGAGCTCTTCTCCGACGCGATGGGCGATGATGGCACGCCGGAGGGGACGTATGAGGGGATGGTGAGGCACAATGTGGAGACGATTGTGAAGGCGCTGAAGTAACCGTGGAATGACGAAGTCCGAATGACGAATGGCGAATGAAGAGGAACAATTCATCCGCATTTCTCGTTCGTCATTCGTCATTCGAATTTCGTCATTTCCCATGTCCCCCATCCTCGACATCCACGACGTCACGGTCGCCTACCAGCGCAAGCCGGTGCTGTGGGATGTGGACCTCATCATCGAGCAGCCGCAGCTGGCGGCGATTGTGGGGCCGAATGGGGCAGGAAAGAGCACACTGATCAAAGCCGTGCTCGGCCTCATCCCTATGGCCAGCGGCTCGGTGCAGGTGTTGGGGGAACCGGTCGCTCGACAGCGGAAAAAGATTGGCTATGTGCCGCAGCGGGAGAGCGTGGACTGGGATTTTCCCGTCAGCGTCCTGGATGTCGTGCTCATGGGGACCTACGGACGGCTCGGCTGGTTCCGACGGCCGGGGCATGCGGAGCGGGAATGGGCTCGGCAGTGCTTGAACAAAGTGGGCCTCTCGCAATTCGAGCGGCGGCAGATTGGCCAACTCTCCGGTGGCCAGCAGCAGCTGGTGTTTCTCGCCCGGGCCCTCGCACAAAAGGCCGAAATCTACTTCATGGATGAGCCGATGGCAGGAGTGGATGCCGCCACCGAGCAAATCATTTTCGAGCTGCTCCGCGAGTTGCGGCAGCAGGGCAAGACCATCATCGCCGTGCATCACGACCTGCGCACGGTGCCGCTGTATTTCGACTGGGTCGCGCTGCTCAACATGCGACTCGTTGCCAGCGGGCCGGTGGAGACCACGTTTACGCCCGAGAACCTCCGCAAGACTTACGGAGGCCGCTTGGCGATTCTGGATGCCGCGGGCGAAGCGATGAAGGCGGGGAGCGAGGCCCCATGATCGAGCAGCTACTCGCATACAACACCATCGTGGTGCTGCTGGGGGTAAGCATTCTGGGAGCAGGAGCAGGCATGGTCGGCAGCTTCGCGGTGCTGAGGAAGCGGGCGCTGACCGGCGATGCCGTCGCTCACGCCGCACTGCCAGGAGTCTGTGTGGCATTCCTCATACTCGGCGAGCGGAATTTGACGTTCATGTTGCTGGGAGCCCTGGCCAGCGGCGTGCTAGGCATTGTCATCATCGCCGCCCTCTGCCGCTGGACCCGCGTGCGGGAAGACGCCGCCATCGGCATTGTTCTCTCTGTCTTCCCCGGCCTCGGCTTCGCTCTCAGCCGCATGATTCAAAACATGACGACGAACGGCAGCAAAGCGGGCCTCGAATCGTTCATCCTTGGCAAGACCGCGGGAATGACGCGGCCCGACGTGTATCTGATTCTGGCGTCCGCCTTGTTCTGCCTGGCGGTGGTCCTCGTTCTCTACAAGGAATTCAAGGTCGTCGCCTTCGACACCGGCTTCGCCCGCTCGCTGGGCTGGCCGGTCTATTGGCTGGACCTGCTGCTGATGTCGCTTATCGCCGTGGCCGTGGTCATCGGCCTGCCAGCCGTCGGCATCATCATGATGGCCGCGCTGCTCATTTTGCCGGGAGCGGGGGCCCGGTTCTGGACGGACAGCCTGGGTTGGCTGCTCTTCATTGCCGGCGCGTTTGGCCTACTGACCGGCCTTATCGGCACCGTTTTTAGCGCGCTGTTTTCGTTGTTTCCAGCCGGGCCGATTATCGTGCTCAGCGGCTCGGTCATCTTTCTGATTTCGATGCTCTTGGGCACTCGTCGCGGCGCGATGGTCCGGCTGCTGGAACATCGTTGCTTCCAACGCGACTATGGAGAACGGCAACTGCTCCTAGCCACCTACGACGTTGCCTCTCGCACCGGGCAAGCGCGGGTCAGCGCGGCCGACCTTCTCGCCCGCAAATCCTGGTCGCCAGGAAAGGTCAATGGACTCATTTCCAATGCCGCCAGCAGCGGACTTGTCGAACGACTTGAAACGGATGAAATCCGCTTCACCCCGGCTGGCCTGGTCCGCGCGGTCGAAGTGACCCGCGGACATCGGCTCTGGGAAGAGCTGTTGACCGAATACCCGGAGCTCGCCGGAAGCGTGGTGAATTTGGCGAGCGAAAGCGTGGACAAGTACGTTGAGCCAGCCATCATCGCCGACCTCACCGCTAGCCTTAAAAGACAAAGTCGCTGGCCGGAATTGCCGACGGAAACCGCGGAGGCCGCGGTATGAGCGCCTCGACACTGAGCCCGACGAAACAAGCGCAGACGACCACATCGCGCACGAAGTACGCAAGCGGCCTCTCACCCGACTGGCTGCTCCCCGCCGTTTACTTCCTGATCCTGCTCTTCATCGCCGGCATCTGGTTTCGCTATTTGGAATTCAGCACCAAGGATACTCCAAAAGCGCTCGGTATCATCGGCATCGGCATCCTCTGCAGCGGCTGTTGCTCGCTGCTGGGTTGCTACCTGGTGCTGCGGCGGATGAGCCTGATCGGAGACGCCATCAGCCACGCGGTTCTTCCGGGCATTGCCATCGCCTTCTACTTCACCGGCCAGCCCTACGGCATCGGCATCATGCTGGGGGCGATGGCTCTGGGAATGCTGACCAGCTTCCTCACACAATCCCTGCACTCTCTGGGGAGAGTGAGCGAAGACGCCAGCATGGGAGTAGTCTTCACCTCGCTGTTCGCCCTTGGCGTTATCCTGATTCAGCTTTGGGGGCCGCGCGCCCATCTTGACGCCGACTGCGTGCTCTACGGCGACATCATCTTTACCATGAACCGCACAGTTCCAATGTTTGGCCACGAAGTGCCGCGGGCACTGCTCGCGCTCGTTCCCGCGGCAGTGCTCACGCTTGGCTTTATCGCGCTCCTCTGGAAGGAACTGAAAATCGTCTCGTTTGACCCGGCCCTAGCGGCGGCACTGGGAATCAAGGTTTGGCTCGTGCACTATCTGCTGATGGGCATGGTGGCCGGTGTGACCGTGGCCTCTTTTGAATCGGTTGGCTCAATTCTGGTGGTGGCGATGCTGATTGTCCCCGCCGCTGCCGCCGGACTGCTCACCGACCGGCTTTGGCAGATGCTTATCTGGTCGCTCGTCATCGCCGCTCACAGCGCCATTTTTGGCTATCTCTCGGCAGCGGCCCTGAACACTAGCGCCGCCGGCATGATGGCGGTAATGGCGGGTGTGCAATTCGGCGGCGCGGTCCTGCTCGCTCCCCGGCACGGCCTCCTCAGCCGCTGGCTCCGCAACCTGCGGCTTTCCGTCCGTATCGCCAGCGAAGACACCATCGGCCAGCTTTACCGGGCGGAAGAAGCAGCGGCATTACCCGCCGGCTCGCAACTGGCGGCAATTCGCCCATCCTCCGCCCCCGTTGGTATCATCGGCTGGCTTTCACGCCAGTCGCTGCGGCGGAAAGGACTCGTCGCCACGAACGCCGTTGGCAGCACCGAGCTTACCCATCAAGGTCGCAACGCCGCCCGCAACATCGTCCGCGCCCACCGCCTCTGGGAGTCTTTCCTGGAGGCGAACTTCGACCTTCCCTCTGACCACTTGCACGAGCCGGCCGAACGGATGGAGCACTTCCTCGATCCCGACCTTCAGCAGCAGCTCGACCAGCAGCTCGCCGGCCGCCAGATCGATCCGCATGGGAAAGCGATTCCGCAGGGGGTGGCTGTGCCTACCTCCGCGGAGCGGCCATTGCCAGGATGATTATTAAGATGGCAAAGATCGCGCCGAGCGTCGAGATACTTCCGAGCACGATGCCGATCCAGGCGTGTACCGAGCCCTTGATCACCGGATTCTCCGCCCGCTTTCTCAGCCCGATAATCCCCAGCACCACGGCAATAATTCCGACCGGGAGGCCAAAGAAGCACAGGAGCATGCTGATGATCCCTACGTAGTAAGCGATCAGCGCATTCGGATTCTTGTACGGAATCACGCCGCCGGTCGCGTCCCCCTGGCCATGCGGGTACTGAGGATGGGGAAAGTTTGAGGGAGATTGATAGGGATTGGACATAAGAGTGCCGCAGGAATTTGGAGGTAGGGCCAGCGAGAGTTGTTAGCAGTATAATCAAGGACTGAGCGACTGCCTTCTGCCCTTTGCCTTCTACACAATGTCCCGCATCGTCCTTGCCATGTCCGGCGGCGTAGATAGCAGTGCGGCGGCGTATCTGCTGCGGGAGGAGGGGCATGAGGTGATTGGGGTCTTCATGCGGCACGGGGAGGAGGCGCAAGAGGCCTGCCGCGCGGATTCGCCGGGGCTGACGCTCCCCATTTTCAATCCGCGGGCGGATCACAAGCAGGGATGCTGCAGCGCTAGCGACGCGGAGGATGCCCGCCGCGTGGCGGACAAGCTCGATATCCCGTTCTATGCTTTGAACTTACAGGCGGAATTCAAGCAGATCATCGACTACTTCGTCGACGAATACACCCGCGGGCGGACGCCGAACCCCTGTGTGCAGTGCAACAACTGGCTGAAGTTCGGCAAGCTTTTTGACTACGCCGACAGCGTCGGTGCCGAGTTCGTCGCCACCGGCCACTACGCCCGGCTGCTCCCTCTCC
>SXOA01000131.1 GCA_005778405.1 Planctomycetaceae bacterium | reverse complement strand
GGGAGAGGGTTGGGGTGAGGGTGCTTTTTGCTTGCCCTCACCCAAAGGGAGAGGGTTCTGGGATAGGACTCTGATTCGCGAGCGCAGAGTCGCTCCGCACCTGAACGCCGATTGTTACACAGTTACTACCTAATTGCCAAAGAGCATACGCCCACCACTCCCTATTCGCAGACGCGCGGTAAGCCTTAATCTTAAGATGCGCGAACATGATATTTTGTTCACACAATAAAAAGATATTTTTGACTTGACTGGCGGCATGTACAGTCAATGCCATTAAAGCCTTCCTTCTCCAAGTCGTCGTCTCTTTCTCCTTACCCGTTGTCAGTTGGTGGTTTTGACACCAGCCAAGAGTTTGAGCGATTCAATTAATCGGTGGTGGTTGTCCGACAGTTCATGATACTTCGCACGGTAGCTATCGACGTTTCCACGTGGGTTGCCTACGTAACTCTGAAGTTCTTTGTAGTTAGTCCACGCCGCGACAAAATTCTGCCGTACAGAATCTGCGATATTAGGATCGGCACCAAGTTTATTAACGACGGCCTCAATCTTTCCAATGGTCGCATCGTCGAACTGTCTAACCAGTCGGTCGATCGACGGCTGTACCTCAGCCAAACCAGAGGTGGCAGAACCACCGCGGCCAATTGAGTCAGTCATTGAATCCAAGTACGCGGCCATCGCCACTTCATATACTTTGGCCATTGCATCGATGAGTCGAACTACCGCATGAAGGTTGTGCGTGGACGAATTCTTTGCCTTGTCATTTTCAGTCAAATTGTTCGCATCCGTGACCGCTGATTTCAGCGTTGCAAGCGGTATGCAGAATCCAAGTCCCTCCTGAGAAGCCGCCCTCAGGGTTACGACTCCAATCACACGCCCGGAAGCGTCAATGGCTGGACCGCCCGAGTTACCGGGATTAATCGAAATATCGAGTTGGTAATATTCGTTTCCATCGATCATTGTCTTCGTACTCAATAATCCACGGCTAACGGCGTTGTCGAGTACGATTTCCTTTCCGAGACCTGGATTGCCAATCACCGTGACTTCCCCGCCCCGCGTGAACTCGTGCCTACTGGCGAGTTTTAGGTAGTGTTGTTTGACCGAGATTTCAAGCAACGCTAGATCGGCATCCGGATGCTCGTATATCACTCTGGCGGTAAATGTGGTGCTCTTGTCGAGCTGAGATGGAAAAGTGACTTGTAGTTGCGAGTCAGGTTCCACGGCGATCACGTGACGATTCGTTACCATCAATCTTGGACCGACCATAAAGCCGGTTCCCTGTCCAACATTTCCGCGAATCTGCGCAACTGCACTTACGGAATTGGCGACGATCGACTCTCGAGACACTGGCCGGAGCAACCAAAACGCCACGCCAGCAACGGCCATTCCTAGCAATATCACAGTTAGGATCGCAAAGAGATTTCGCTTGTTTTCTGTTTTGGTGCGAAGAATGTGGACATCTGTGTATTGCGCCTTCGACGGGGTTGGGGGAACGACGGGTGGCGGCTCCGGGACTTGCGAATCATTCTTGGGCGAGGTGAACAGTCCTCGGATGTTGTGGGCCATAACCCATTTTCCATCGGCGTTCTTTCGGATCAGCGTGTCAGGTTGGATTCGGCCGACGTCAGCCTGATGCTTTAATTCAGCGGCTGAATAAGGGCCGAATACTTCTGACATGCTCTTGTAGTACCACTCTGACATTTGCGTTCTCAGGCGGACGTGCAGTATTGGGAAGGAAATGGGGCAATCTAGATTGTACCCTTTTGCTCTTCAGGAGGTGCCCGCGCTGCACATCAATCAGCACGTCAGTATCCACCAGTTCCATGGGTTATGCCCGCGCCCTCTTTTCAGCCTGCTCCCGCAAGACACGAGCATGGGCCGGGGCGTCTACGATCTCCGGCTTTGTACCGACCAAGCCCTCCGCTTTCCAATAGTCGAGAAGTTCCGCGCCGCTGCGCAATGCAGGGCGCGAACTCTGGCCAGCCAACAATCGCAGGGCATACTCCGAGAGCGGAATGCCAGCGTCTGCAGCTTGGGCAGCGAGTTCGCTTTCCAGTTCAGGCGGTAATTCTAGCACGAGACTCATGGGTTCCCCTTTCGGCTCCATTATAGGCCGAACTGAGGCTAAGTGCAGCCGCGCACGGCATGGTAAACTTGAAGGTCTGGATTTAGCCTCAAGGACCATCCGCCGTGCATTGGATTAAGGCTGCAATTTGCTTCTCATTGGTGGCTTTCGTCGCCACATTCTCCGTAGCTCGCGCCGCCGAGCCGACGAAGGAGGATCTGGCGTTTTTTGAGAATCGCATCCGCCCGCTGCTGGTGGAGCACTGCCAGAAGTGCCACGGGGCGAAGAAGCAGGAGTCGGGGCTGCGGCTGGATCATCGGGAAATGATGATGGCGGGGGGAGATCGAGGGGCGGCGATTGATCTGGCCGATGCGGGGAGCAGTTTGCTGCTGAAGGCGGTGCGGCATGAGGGGGATCTCAAGATGCCGGAGAAGAAGCTGCCGCAGCCCGCGATTGACGACCTGACGGAGTGGATCAAGCGTGGAGCGCCTTGGCCGGCCGAAGCGAGGTCGGCGGCGGTTGTGCGGAGCGGACCGATTACGAAAGAAGAACGGCTCTTCTGGTCGCTTCAGCCGCCGAAGGAAATGCCGCTGCCGGAATTGAAGGACGCGAGTCGCGTTAGCACGCCTATTGATCGCTTTATCACTGCGGCATGGGAGAAAAACGGCGTCGTTCCGTCAAAGCCCGCCGACAATCGGACGCTGTTGCGCCGCGCGACGTTCGATTTGACCGGCCTGCCGCCGGAGCTTGAGGAATTGAACGCATTTCTGTCCGACGAGTCGCCGGATGCATTCGCCCGCGTCATCGACCGACTGCTCGCGTCTCCCGCCTACGGCGAGCGCTGGGGGCGGCACTGGCTGGATGTCGTCCGTTATGCCGATACCGCCGGAGAGACGGCGGATTATCCGGTACGGGAAGCCTATCGCTACCGCAACTACGTCATCGAGTCCCTCAACCGCGATAAGCCCTACGACGAATTCGTCCGGGAGCAGATTGCCGGCGACATTCTCGCCCGCTCCGCTCCACGAGAAAGGTATGCGGAGCTCGTCACGGCGACGGGATACCTGGCCATCTCGCGGCGGTTCGGCTTTGACAGCGAAAACTATCATCATCTCACGATCCAGGACACGATTGACAATCTCGGACAGTCATTTCTCGGCCTCACGCTCGGCTGTGCCCGCTGCCATGACCATAAGTTCGATCCGGTGACGATGAGCGACTACTACGCCCTCTACGGGATCTTCGAGAGCAGCCGCTATGCCTTCCCGGGCTCGGAGCAAAAGCAGAAGGTCCGGGCGATGGCCCCTCTGCTGCCGCCGGAAGAAGCGGCTGCGGCCTGGCGGAAATACGACGACCGTTTTGCAGCCCTGGCAAAGCAACTCGAAACGGCCAAGCAGGGAGTCCCCAGCGTTAAAGTCCGCTCGCTCGACGACATCGACGGCGATTTCGAGCTGCAAGGAGTCTCTGCCGGCGGCAGCCGCGGCGTGCTGGTGCCGCCGTGGACGTATGCCGGGGAGCCGCTGATCACCAACGGTGCTCAGAGCCCCCTGAAGAATATCTATCGTGGTGGCGGCGTCGGCGCGATGCTTCCTGGCGGAGAGGGTGAACACGGAATCGCGCAGGCTATTCCCGCGTATCTGGCCAAAGACGCCAAAGCACTGAGCATCAGCTTCGATTTCCGCATGGCTCCGGCTCAGGCGGGCTCTAAGGGAGAGTACCGCTTCTTTGTGGGAAATGGAGTGAGCACTCCCGCAGCTGAAGTCTTTATTTCCAGCGAGGCTGCTTTTGTCCGGAGCGGGGATGAGGTCCAGGAAGTCCGCAAGCTCAAACCGGGGCAGTGGTATCAGGCCCAGCTAAATCTTGATCTGGCGGCCAAGACCTGGCAGGCGGTCGTGGCTTCGCCGGGTGACCCCTTCACTTCAGAGTCGCTCAAGCTGGCGAGCGGCTTCCGTGGCGAAGTGAACCACCTGGCCCTCGACGCTCGCGGCCACCAGCAGGGCCCGCGGCCGATGCTCGAAATCGACAACATCGCCACCAGCCGAACGCCGTTCCCCTCGGTCGATTCAGCGCTCCCCTTGCTGCCGACGCCGGAAGGGGAGGTGAAAGTGCCGCAGATGCTCGCGGAACTAAACCCACTTCTTGAGAACGGCCCCTGCGAGTTGGCTTACGCCGTCGTCGAAGGAACACCAGTCAACACACGCATTCAAAAACGGGGCGAGCCCTCCAAGCTCGGCGAGGAAGTGTCGCGGAGATGGTTGGACGTGCTCGGCGGCGACGTCTTGGCCAAGGACAAGGCCGGCAGCGGGCGGCTGGAATTGGCCCACTGGCTGACACGGAAGGAGAATTCGCTCACCTCCCGCGTGATGGTCAACCGCCTCTGGCAGCACCATTTTGCCCAGGGACTCGTCCCCACCGAAAACGACTTCGGCACCCGCGGCTCTCGGCCGAGTCATCCGGAACTGCTGGATTACCTTGCCAGTCGCTTTCAATCAGACGGCTGGTCGATGAAGAAGATGCATCGGCGAATCATGCTCTCCTGCGTGTATCAGCTTAACAGTGCCGACT
>SXOA01000130.1 GCA_005778405.1 Planctomycetaceae bacterium | reverse complement strand
TTGATACTTTGCAAGAGCGAGTTGAAACGCTCTTGGTTGTATTTGCCCTTCTTGCTCTCCGCTTGCCGCCAAAGCGCAAAGGGTTCGTCATGATACTGCACCATCGCCAGCAAATCAGAATCATCGCAGTACCGAGCCAGGAACTCACGCGCCAAGGACGCATGGCTCTTGGGATCTGTGATAGCAACACCGGGCTGGGACTCGGCTTTGAAGCTGTCGTGGGTATGTACAAGCAGCTTGAGTTTCCAGTAGTCCACTTCGCTAATCTTTGGCCGAAGTGCTTCGAGATTGGGCTCAATCTCCGCGAGGTGCGCCCGAACCGTTCCTTCGGGATGCCCGGGCCGCGCCTCGCCCCAGTCGAGGTTCGTCTGGTAACGAGGATCGTTCACAACCGAGTCAAACGTTGCCTTGTAGTCGGTCATCGGACACCTGCAAATTAAACGGCCGAACCATTGTTTATGCCGACCCCGTCTGCATAGTACCGGGCACAAAATGAATCGTCAAATCAAAAGTCGTTTCGGCATTTGACGTTAGGTTCACTCCATTGCCCACGACGACAGCGGAGGTGTGGCACTGGCTAGGAAGACGAGTCAAAAGCTCGCTATGCTGAATCGACGTCGCCGAGTCTTCCTGCCAGTGCTGAGCCTGCGCGCGCTTCACCACTGGCAGAAAGCCTCGGCCAGGTTCTTTCTCAAATCAGCGCTCTCTCACTCGGCTTTCTAGCCAGTGCCACACCTGCCGTTCGTTCATCCCCCCAGCCCCGCGCCGCCGCCGAGTCCCACGTCCTCGCCCGAAAATCGCCCGTGGGCGGCGACGAACAGGGCCAGTTCCGCTATTTCCGCCGGCTCGTTCATGCGGGCGTCCAGCATGATATCGCGGATGGAGGCATGGACCTGCGGCGGCTGGACATCCATCATCGTCGTGGAGGTTGGCCCGGGGGAGATACAGTTGATCCGGATGCCGTGCGGCCGTAGTTGCATCGCCGTGGCGTTGACGAAAGCCGAGATTCCCGCCTTCGTGACGTTGTAAACCGGATTCACGCGCGAGCCCGACCGGGCCTTGGTGCCGGCGATGGAACCCAGCAGCAGAATGCTGCCGCGCTGCTGGGGAATCATCAACTCCGCGAGTGTCTTGGTGCAGTAAAAGGCACCGCTGAGATTAACCGCGACGGCCCGCTCCCAGTTTTGCGGGGTGGTTTCCACAAACGGTTCAATCGTGAGGATGCCGGCGGTGTAAAACAGGAACCGCGGTGTTCCGACGCTCGCGTTCACGAAACGAGCAAACTCCTGAACCGCCGCGCTATCCCGCACGTCGAGCGTTCTGGTCAATAACTCGTCGGAGCCGAATTCCTGGGCGAGTTCCGCGAGAGCCGCCTCGCTCTGATCGGCAACGACCACACGCTCCACGCTCGGCATCAGCAGCCGGACGATTTCCCCGCCGATTCCCCCCGCGCCAATCACGACCGCGGTGCTCCCCTGATATTGATCGGCAATGCGGCTGAACATGAGGCTTCCTTTCGATGTGTCAAGTTGCATGAATCAGCTTCCCAGAGGGGCAAATTGCCGTACCACGGCTTTGGCGGTCCGCAGGCCGTCCACGGCGGCGCTGATGATGCCGCCGGCATAGCCAGCCCCTTCGCCGACGGGATAGAGGCCGGAAATGCCGGGCGATTGGCGGGAATCTGCGTCCCGCTCGATTCGCAGCGGCGAACTGCCTCGCATCTCCGGACCCACCAGCGTCGCGTTGCGCAGGAACTCGCCGTGCCATTTTTGATCCATCACAGCCAGTCCGCTCCGAATCGCACGGGCAACGTCCGGCGGCAAAACGGACTCCAGGTTTGCCGGTACCACTCCGCGCGGATGGGAGCAGGCGAGTTTCTCGTGGGGCGAGCGAGTCCGCCCCGCTTGGAAGTCAGCGGCACTCTGAATAGGGGCCAGGCAGGAACCTCTCCCTAGCTCAAAGGCAGCCGCTTCGTATCGTCGTTGCAGCTCCATTCCTGCCAGCGGATGGTCGCTGCCGAAATCGCGCGGGTCCAGCGTCACCATCACTCCGCTGTTGGCGAACGTTGTATCGTGCCGCGAGTTGCTCATGCCGTTGGTGCAGAACATGCCCTGCTCCGAGACGCTGGGAATAATGACTCCGCCAGCACACATGCAGAATGTGAAGACATCGGGCTGGCCGCGGGCGACCAGCGTGTAGTCGGCGGCCCCCAGAATTTTCTGATATTCGTCACGTCCGTATTTGTGGTTGTTCACCTGCTCCTGCGGCTGTTCGATCCGCAGGCCGAGTTGAAAGGCCTTTCCCTGCATCGGCACGCCTCGACGATAAAGCATCTCGTACGTGTCGCGGGCACTATGGCCAATCGCCAGCACAACAACGGAAGTCTTCACATGACCATCGGACGTATGGACGCCCCGTACATGGCCATCCTGAATGTCCAAGTCCTCCAGGCGGCAGCGGAAGCGATACTCGCCGCCGAGCGCTTCAATTCGCCGGCGGAAATTGCGAACGAGCATCGGCAGCCGATTGCTTCCCAGATGCGGACGCTGTTCGTAACGAATCTCGGTTTTCGCCCCGCAATCGACGAGGCGGTCGAGCACCCAGTCCACATCCGGGCCGCCAATCCGGCAAGTGAGTTTGCCGTCGCTAAAAGTCCCCGCCCCTCCCTCGCCAAACAAATAGTTATTTTCCGGATCGAGCTGTCCGCCTCGGTCAAAGTCCCGAATCGCGCCGACCCGTTCCTTGACGGGATCGCCTCGCTCCAGCACCAGCGGCCGATAGCCCCGCACCGCCAGATAATAAGCCGCCAGCAGTCCCCCCGGACCTGAGCCGACCACCACGGGGCGATCGTCCAGCGGCGCGCTTCCTGCCAGCGGCTCATCAAATTGCGGTGGATCAAACCGCTCCACGCCGGTTGCTGACGGATGACTTTGGAACCATTCGGCTTCTCCCGGCCATGTGACGTGGACGGTGTAGACGAACCGCAGCGAATCGCGCGACCGCGCGTCGAGGCTCTTCCGCAAGATTCGCCAACTGCTGAAATCCGCTGGCGAAACGCCGAGCCGCCGAGCGATCAACTCGCCGAGCAGCTCCTCCGGTTCCTCGACCGGCAATTCGAGATTCGTCAGTCGCAGTGGCATGACGGTAATTGTCTCCCGTTCTCTACTGGAATGGGACGGATAAAAGGTTTAAGACAGGTTCTTAGCTTAGCAATCGGCGACTGGGTGCGAAGAGTGAGGTAGCTTGATTCGCCTCTCGCTCCCCGCGACAATGCCCAGTTGTATCTCCATTCCATACAAACCAACTTCGTCCCGATCCAGGAGAATTCTCATGCGTCTGTGTATCCTTTCTCTCGCCTTGGCAAGTCTCTTTGGCTTAGTCGCCGCCAGCGTTGCGGCTGACAAAAATCCCGCCTTCACCGATGCCGCCAAAGCCGGCCCGGACTTTGGTTTTCAGGGTGAATACGCCGGTGGTGAAGGGGATGAAAAATGGGGTTCGCAGGTGATCGCCCTGGGTGACGGCAAATTCGATGTCATCGGATACAACGGCGGCCTTCCCGGCGACGGCTGGAAACGGGGGGATGAGACCAAGCCGGGCAAGGGGGAACTGAAAGACGGAGTGGTTACCGCAAAAGGGGAAGGATGGGTAGCAACCATCAAGGACGGAGTGCTCGCGGTCACGGACCCTGACGGCAACAAGATCATCGACCTCAAAAAAGTCGAGCGCAAGAGCCCGACCCTTGGCGCTAAGCCGCCGCAAGGGGCCAAGGTTCTTTTCGATGGCACCACGCCGGACAACTTCGAGAACGGCAAGATCATCGAGGACAACTTGCTCGCCTCCAGCAACGTCACCAGCAAGGCCAAGGTCCAGGATCACACGTTGCACATCGAGTTTCGCACGCCCTTCATGCCCCTCTCCCGTGGCCAGGCTCGCGGCAACAGCGGCGTCTATATGCAGGGGCGCTATGAGCTGCAAGTGCTCGACTCCTTTGGCCTGGACGGCGCGGATAACGAATGTGGCGGCATCTACTCGATCAACAAGCCGATCGTCAACGCCTGCTTTCCGCCCCTTTCCTGGCAGACCTATGACATCGAGTTCACGGCCGCGAAATACGACGGCGGCAAGAAAGTGAAGAACGGCCGCTGCACCATCAAGCACAACGGCATTGTCATCCACGACGATCAGGAACTGGGCAAGGGAACGCCGGGCAAAGATCCCGAAGGCCCCGAAGCCAATGGTCTGTTCCTGCAGGACCACGGCAACCCGGTGGCGTTCCGGAATATCTGGGTGGTGGAGAAGAAGTAGGCATCGTGTCGGGTGGCACGCCCACGGCTTGGCGTGGGCGTGATGCGTCTCGTTCCCAAGCGGAGCTTGGGAACAAAGGGTGAGATTGATGTTCGAATTCCTCCCCGTCCCCATCTCCGTCTATTGCTTTTCGCTTGTGCTTGGCGTGACAGCGCCGCTGCTGATTTTTTTTATGCTGCGACCGGCGCTGAAGCACTTTCTCGCGTCCATCTTTGCGGATGCACGGATTGAGGCCTTCTGGCAACAAGTGATTCTGCTCGTGATGTTGTTGTCGGCGCTGTCGGCCGCGGTGCGGTATCGGCCGGATGTGGCACTGCTGGCCGATTCGGTCGCGCTCACCTTCAGCCTGGCGGACAGCGTGCAGACCATCCTGGAAATGCTGCTGTATGCGGTCTTTGCCTTGTTTCTGCCGCTGCTGGCGACCTACGCCGTGCTGCATGCCACCCGGGCCCGAACCCCACGGGGCGAGTGAACTATGCCACCGATTCTGATTTACTTCTCGGCTGGATTGACGCTGGCACTGGTGGTGGGAATCGTTTGCTACTACGTCGCAGGGCTGTCCGCCACGCCGCTGCTTTCGAGCCTGTTTGGGGAGCGCGCCGGGGCCATGTGGGGCCGGCTGTTTCGCATCTCGCTCGTCTGCGTGGCCATCGTCGGCGGACTTTCCACCAAGTTCTACGGCTGCAGCGGCCCCACCGACTACGCCGCAGCCTCCAGGAGCCATCACACCATGCTCGCGCTTACCAGCGAACAAGTCGCCGGCTCGCTCAGTTACAGCATGCAGTACCTGGCCCTGGCCGCCGCGATTGGTGCGCTGGCCTTCGGAGTCCACAGCGCCACCCACCAAGAATGAGCTCCCATGCAAACTCCTCGCTCGCGCCTGTCCAACATTTCTTGCCTGCTGAGTTCTTTGGGGCTCGCGCTCGGCCTGATCCTGGCAATCCTGGTAGCCATTGAAGTCGTGGAGGTTCCTTACGATTCCACTTTGTGGCCAGCGGTGAGCGCACTAGGGCTCGTGCCGTATTGCATTGTCGCGATGGTGGTCGCGTTCGTCTCGCTGCTCAAAAACCGTGACGCCATTTCGCTGTTGGCGCTCGTCCTGGGAATCGTCGCCGTCGGGGTTGCCATCCTGACGACGCTGCTCGTTCTGGCCATGCTGGCAGTCAACAACCCGGTGTAGCGACAGGGATGCCGCTTAGAACAGCGGGGCCCTGCCCAGTTGCCGCCGGACGACGGCCCACTGGCCCGCGTGCATGAGCCAATGGCTCCCTTGCAGTGAATACATGGCCCCCACCGTTGCCGCGTAATCGACTCCCGTCGGCTTGTCGAAGTTAGCGTCCGCCTCTTTCGCCAGAGCCGCTAGGGTCGCGCCCCGCTGTGCCTTGTACGTCGCCAGAAGCTCGTTCTTGGTGGCGAATTTGCTGGCGTCGTCGCTCGTGGCCGTCTCTTTGGTGTATTTCTCCGCGAAACCCGCGGGGAGCGGCGGCAGGGAGCCCGGTGCGATTTTCTCAATCATCATGTGCTCGGACGCAATCAGGTGCCCGACCTGCCAGTTGATGTGATTGCAATTAGGGTGCGGCCGGCGAAGAAACTCGGTGTCGGTCAGGTCTTCCAGATAGCCCAGCGACACGAACTCTCCGGTATCCAGGCCAATCTTGATGGCGTCACGCGTATTCATGCGATTTCTCCCAGAACGATAGTTTTGAAGTGCGTATTGGAACGCGCAATGCAGTGTGAGGCAAGCTGGTTAGAAAACGTGCGAATGCCCATCAATAACTGAGCGAATTCGCACATTGTGTGCGATGACGCACGCACCCTTTATAGTTTCGAAATCAACCCGCGGTAGTCGCCAAGTGCTGAAATGACTGACGAATTGCCTTCTGCGACGAATTCACCTGACAATTCCCCGAGACGAAACTTTCTGCTGTCTACATCCGGCATCGCCATGACGGGTGGATTGCTCGCCGGCTATGGAACCTTTGGTTACATCCTCGGAGAATTCGTCTATCCGGCTCGCCAGCAGAACCGCGGTTGGATGTTTGTTTGCGCGGTCGAGCGACTTTCGCCGGGAGAAGCCCTGGACTTCACCGCGCCAGCGGGAACGAAGATTGTCGTCGCGCGCCAGGGAGCGGGAGTCGCGGCGGAAGACTTTCTCGCCCTGTCGAGCATCTGTCCGCACCTCGGCTGCCGCGTGCATTGGGAAGCTCAGGGAGAACGGTTTTTCTGCCCCTGTCACAACGGCGCGTTCGATCGAAGCGGGAGCCCGGTTTCCGGTCCGCCCAAAGCGGCGAACCAGGCGCTCATGCGGTTCCCGTTGAAAGTGGAAAACGGATTGCTCTATTTGGAAGCGCCGCTAGTTTCGGTCGCGTGCTGTCCGCACGAGTCCGGTCCTCGTAACGAAGGAATCGCCTAACGTGGGACGCATTGTCGCCTGGCTGCAGGAACGAGTGCCAGTCTCCGCTGAGCAACTAGCGGAACTGACCAACGAACCGGTCCCCAACCACCTCAAGAAGTGGTGGTTCTGCCTGGGGGGGACCCCGGCCTACCTGTTTGTTGTGCAGATCGTCACTGGCATCCTCCTGGCCTTGTATTATCAGCCGTCGCCGGAGACCGCCTACGAGTCGATTCGGTACATCACCAATGAAGCCACCTTCGGCTGGTTTTTGCGAAGCCTGCACAAGTGGGCGGCGACGCTGATGATCGCAGCCGTGATTCTGCACCAGATGCGGGTCTACTTCACCGCGGCCTATCGCCGGCCCCGGGAGCTGAACTGGATGATCGGGATGTGCCTGTTAATGGCGACGCTGCTCACGGGGTTTACTGGCTACAGTCTCGTTTTCGAGCAGCTGAGCTACTGGGGCGCGACGGTCGCCGCCAACATCAGCGATGCGGTGCCCCTGGTCGGGCGGTTTGCCAAGCAGATGCTGCTCGGGGGAGACGAGTACAACGCCCGCACGCTCTCCCGTTTCTACATCCTGCATGCGGCGGTTTTGCCGACGACGATCGTGCTTCTGGTAGTTTGCCACATTGCCCAGGTGCGAATGCACGGTGTCACGGAGTTTCCCGACCCCCAGGAACCACCCGACCGGCCGCGCTATTTCAATTTCTTTCCCGATCACATGCTCAGTGAACTGATCATCGGCCTGATCCTCATGATCGTGCTCTGTGCCCTCGCCACGGTGCTGCCGGCGACCATGGGCCCCAAAGCCGATCCGCTGACGACGCCGGAGGTGATCAAGCCGGAATGGTTCTTTTACGTTTCGTTCCGTTGGCTCAAGCTCTTTTCGCTGTCGTTCGCTGTGATCAGTTCGGGTTTCATCGTGGGCGCCATGTTTGTCTGGCCCTGGATCGACCGATTTCTGCGGTGGATTACGGGAATTGAGGATATCAGCGTCTATATCGGAATCGTTGCCACGTTCTTGTTGATCGGCTTGACCGTTTGGGAAGCGGCCGTTTCGCACTAAGGATCCCATTGCATGACCATTCGTTCGAAGCAAATCATCATCGCCCTGCTCTGTGCGGCGTTCATCGTCTCTCTGATCTTCGTCCAGTGGATGGAGGTTGCCCGCAAGCAAGAAGAGGCTGGCGTCGGCATACGGCACGTCTCGATTCCTGTCAGTTCAGCGACCTGCGTCGAGTGCCACCAGAAGTCGTCTCCCGGAATTATTGATCACTGGAAAGGGAGCACGCACTCGGTAAAAGGAGTCGGCTGTGTGGAGTGCCATCAGGCCGAAAAGGGGGACGCGGATGCCTTCGATCACTACGGCGCGCTGATTGCCGTGGTGGTGACTCCTCGGGACTGCGGCCGCTGCCACAAGACGGAGACAGCCGAATTCATGGCCAGCCATCATGCCAGGGCGGGAAATATCCTGGCATCGCTCGATAATTTTCTCGCGGAAACCGTCGAGGGATCTCGCGTTCCATTCAACCCGCACTCTCCCACTCCGGGGCACGAAGTCTCCAAGGTGAATGGCATGGCCTTCGTGGATACGGGCTGCAAGCAATGCCACGGAAGCAAGATCGCCCTGGAAGCGACCGATGGGAGCCTGATCACTTTCGACCAGCTCAAGCCCGGTCCGGACGGCAAACCGACCGACAAGGAGAGCCTCGCCAAAATCAAGAAAGCCAGCAACGGTCGACCGCTTCTGCACTCCAGCAGTTGGCCGAATACCGGCATTGGCCGGCTGAATCTCGATGGTTCGCTCGGCTCTTGTTCGGCCTGCCATTCGCGTCACGACTTCTCGCCGCGCCGCGCCCGCCAGCCGGAGAATTGCGGCAAATGCCATCTTGGGCCGGATCACCCGCAAAAGGAAATCTACGAAGAGTCCAAGCACGGCGTCGCGTTTCGCGATTTGAAAGACCACATGAATCTGGACGCCGAGAATTGGGTGCTCGGAGTGGATTATTCCCAGGCTCCCACGTGTGCTTCGTGCCACATGTCGGGCAACAAGAACAATGGCGGCAAGATCACGCACGATCCAGGGGAGCGCATCTCCTGGACCAATCGCCCCCCCGTGAGCCTCGTCATGGACACCGACAGCAAGGGGGAAGTCGTTAAGGAAACCGACCCGGCCAAGCGAGGTGAACTGATCAAGAGCACCTGGCAGGAGAAGCGTGCCCAGATGAAGAATGTCTGCCTGAACTGCCACGCCGAAAACTACGTCGATGGCTTTTACAAGCAGTACGACGATTTCGTGATCACTTACAACGAGAAGTTCGCCAAGCCGGGGCAGGCGATCATGAAGGCCCTCTATGATCAAAAGCTACTGACCCCCAAGCCGGCTGAGTTCGACGACGAGATCGAATGGACCTGGTATCTGCTCTGGCACCATGAAGGGCGTCGGGCGCGTCACGGGGCCTCCATGATGGCTCCCGATTACGCCCACTGGCATGGGACATTCGAGGTGGCCGAGCGGTTCTATCAAGAGTTCATTCCGCAGGCCCGCGAACTCGCCCACAAAGCGGAAGAAGCCGGCCAGGAGGCGGAGGCCAAAGCTGTCCGCACAGTGATCGACGGCATCTTGGACCGCCCCGAACATCAGTGGTTCGAGCAGGCCAAACCCAAGCCTATTCCCAAACCGGCCGCGGCTTCCACTCCTGCCGCCTCAGCAGCAGGAGGGTAAGGCTAGGAGATTTGCTCGGTGCTGATTTCGATCCCTTCCGGTGGATGCATCCGCCGCCGGGCCTTACGCGTTGATTTTGCACTGGTCCATTCCTTGGTGAGCGCCTCGAACACGTCGGGGGACTCGTAGCGAACGACCTGCTTCCCCTCCGGCATCGGGCCAATCAAACCTTTGAACAGCGGATAGCCGCGAAGAGCCAGGTCCGTGCTGCAATCGTCGATGCCGATCTGCGTGTGCATTTGCAGCAGCGGCTGGGTGTCTGGATAGTCCTTGATCCGGACGGTGCCATCGGAAGCGCGGGTGACAACTCGAACAGTGGTCTTGGCGGGCATCGAGATTTTCCAGTCAGTGAGATAGCCGGTGGTATTCCCGGCCGAGACTCTCCTTCCTGGAGAAACCAGTCTTCCCTGCGCGAATCAGCAGAGGGAAATATCGACTCGCCAGCTAGCAACGGCGAAGAATATCTTTCGCCATGCGCGTGACCCGCAGAAGCCGCACAATCGTTCTATCTCCAGCTATACCTTCGTTACAACCTCCGCCGCCGCCCGGCAGAGCTCCTCGGCAGCGGCAGCCGTCGGCGCTTCGGCGATGGCCCGCACAATCGGCTCGGTGTTGCTCCCCCGCACGATCAGCCACTGGTCCGGCCAGTCCAGGCGCAATCCGTCGAGGCGGTCGGCCCGCGCATCGGGGAATCGCTGCTGCAAGCCTGCGAACGCGACGGGAAGTTTTTCCGGCGGCAGTTTCACCGTTGTCTTGCGGATTTCATAGCGCGGCAATTCGTCCGCGAGCTCACTGATTTTCTTGCCGCGAGTGGTCATTGCAGCAAGCACCAGGGCCATGCCTACGAAGCTATCTCGTACCAGGCCGACTCGCGGATCAATCGGGCCGCCGTTCCCTTCCCCGCCAAAAACCGCATTGCGAGCCAGCATCTCGTCCACGACATTTGCTTCTCCGACGGCGCTCCGGAAGAACGGAACTCCATATCTCTCCGCCAGATCCTGCGCCATGCGGCTGGTGGCGCAATTCGTCACGACAGGTCCTTTCCGCTGCCGCAGAATGTGATCGACGCAAATCGCCAAGGTGTATTCTTCGCCGATGTAGCGGCCGGTTTCATCGATGATTGCTAGCCGATCGGCATCGGGATCCTGACAAAAGCCGATGTCGGCCCGAGCGGATTGAACTTTGCGGGTCACCGTCTGCAAGTTCTCCGCGGTCGGCTCGGGGGGATGCTCAAACTGCCCATCCGGCTCACCCCCCAACAGCACCACTTCGCAGCCGAGGGCTTCCAGCAGCTTTGCCCCCAACAGGCTCCCCGCTCCGCGATTGGAATCGAGCAGAACGCGAAACTTTTTCTGACGAATGGATTCCACGTCCACGGTCGCCAGCAGCAGTTTCAGGTGCTCGCTAGTTGTCTCCTCCAGCCGCTGCAGTTTTCCAAGCTGGTCGTGGCTCACCCAGGTGACCTTGCCCTCTCGGTAAGCACTCAACACTCCGCGCCCCGGTCCCGCCGGAATGACCCGTCCTTCGCCGCTGAAGAGCTTGATGCCGTTGTACTGCGGCGGATTGTGACTGGCGGAGATTTGCACCCCTCCCGCGGCGTGATGCGTGCGGACCAGCACCCCCAGGGTCGGCGTCGCGGCTATGCCGCCATCGAGCACGTCTCGGCCGACCGCCATGAGTCCGCTTTGCACCGCGCTGGCCAGCATCGGCCCGGTTGCCCGGCCATCGCGACTGACAACGATGGGCCCTGGCGGCAAAGTGGCGGCAAAGGCGGCCACATACCGCATCGCCACTTCGGGGGTCAGGCTCTCCCCCACAATGCCGCGCAGGCCGGAAACGGAAATGATGGGCTCGGTCACAGTACTGGTTTCTCCCGTTAAGATACGTGGCAACCCAAATATAGGCCGCTCCCTCCACTTTCGGCGAGATCAATCCGTGCCTTACACCTTATACTTCTGGAACCAGCCCGCCGGGTTCTCGCTTTCCCACCCCCATGTCGCCCAGGAATTGCAATTTGGCAACGAACTTGAAGGGCTCATCGACTTGCCGGTCAGGGAAATCATCGACCGGTTGAAAGAGGAGTTTCCCGGCGCGGTCGAAAAGGCCGGCGTTCTGACCGCTAAGGCCGACGGCGGCTCTTTAGACGCTTCCTGGTCCTGGCAATTCGTGAAGCTTGATTGCCATGAATTGCCGGACGAAACCCGCCTGCGACTCTGCGAAATCATGCAGGAGTTCTTTGCTCCGGCCTACGATCCGCAGCTCAATCTCCGGCACCCTTCACCTTGAAGTAGTACTTCTGCACCTCGGGCATGCAGCAACGACCGGTGGGCGAGGCTGTCTCGCAATGGGCGGCGGGGGATTTGGACTTAGCAAGCAACGTCCGAATCTTGACGGGACTGGGAGCATCCACGTCATCCTCCACATCGTTCCGTGTCAGGCCGAAACAGGGACAGAGCGGAGCAGTCACATCCTTGGGATACACCGGCTGCACCATGTCCGTTGCCAGTACATAGGACTCCATCGCGTCAAAGTACGCGACCTCGCAACTCGGTGTCATGCAGAAGCAAGAGGACGCTGTCAGCCTTCGCCGCGTCTCTTCCGGAACGTGGTGCTCCACGGTAATCCACGGCACGGGAACCCCTGCCGCCCCGCATTTGGGACAAAAAGTCTCGGTCGTGTCGGGCTCGCGAACGAAGGCTTTGTTCATGCCTGAGTATTACGGATTGTCGGGCGCTTCCAGTTTCGGCACTCCGCCGCGAGGAACAGCGGGCTTCGCCTTGGGAAGCTCCACTTCCGCCGGTTTGGGGCCCGCGCCTTCTTCCAGCGATTTCACGCGGGCCTCCAGCTCGTCAATCCGCTCCAGTAGCAGCTTCATCTGCGCTTGCATGTTGCTGTAGCTCTGCTGGAGAGCGACGATGTCCGCGGCATTGGTGGCCGGGGTCGCGACGGGGTTCGTCAGCCCTTGCACCACTTTCTCCACCTTGCTCAATAGCGGTCGCGAAGCTCCAGGCGGGCCGAGATTAATGGGGGGCTCGCTGCCATAACCCGCCGGCAGTGTGCTGATGACCGCGGCCGGCGCGAGCTTGACCGATTTTCGCGCGAGCTTGTCGCCGACATAATAGCTCAGCTCCATGTTCGTTCCCGGCTTCGCGCCCCGGATGAGGGCCACCAGCTCTTCGGAATTCCCCACCATCTGCCCATCCATGGCGACCACGACGGCATCAATCGGCACTCCGGCCCGATCCGCGGGTGAACCCGGCCGCACCAACGTAATCACCGCTCCGCGCCGCACCGGCACCCCCAGCCGCAATCGCAATTCTTCCGAAAGCGTGATGACGGTAATGCCCAGCGAGCCTCGTGCGGCAGCAGGGGAAGCCGAAGCAGCACTCACCTCCGCGGGAGCCGCCGGCGGATCGACAAGTTTCACCTTGATGTCCAGCTCCTTGCCCTCGCGGTCGACTCGCAGCGTCACGGTCTGCCCCGAGATTGTTTCGTCCATCAACTTTCCAAACTCGTTCGCGTCTGGAATAGCTATTCCATTGACTGCGACGATCCGGTCCCCCACTTTCAGTCCCGATGACTTGGCCTTCCCCGTCTCCTTGAAGCCGTCAATTCGCACGCCTCCTGCCGGATCGGTATCCCCTGTCGCTCCCAGATAGCCCGGCTGCCGTGCATCCTCGGGCGCGGGAGGGGGGAGTTCGCCATTTTCCGGAGATGGTGTCGGTTTGGGCGCTGCGGCGGGAGTGGGAACCTCCGCGGCCGGTGCCGTCAGGGGCGCGGCGGTCTTCTTCAAGGTGTCCTCAAGCTTCTTGAGCAACTGAGCTTGAGCCGAGAGCGGAACGGTTGCCACCAGTACGAACAACGCGAAGGGTAATGAGAGGCGCATAGCAGTCTCCTACGTGAGATGACGGCGGCTGCAAGGTTTGCCGCGTCTGGACATTATACCCCCAGAAGGACTTTCGCACTTCGTCAGTTTCAGGTTTCCCGTTATTCTGGCGGAATGAGCGTTGTGCCGCCGCTGCGAATCAAATCCGAGTCGCTAAACCTCGGCTCTGGGACACTGACTCTGGCCATGCAATGCTGGCCCGAGGCGGAGCGGGCCGCGCAGCTCCAGTCGCTGCAACTGCTGACGCAGGGCGACCACAGCGGCTTTCTGCTCCTTGCCGGCTGGCTGGGGGAAAGTCTGGCCGGTGCGCTCCTCGCCCAGCAGATTCCCGGCAAAGCCGCCACCCTTTGGCCCGCGCAACTGGCGGAGGGCGTGACCGACCAGGGCATTGCGCAGGCCCTACTCGCCGCAACCGAAGCGCATCTGGCGGCCGGCGGCGCGAGACTTTGCCAGGCGCTGCTCTCCCAGGGTCAGGAAGCGGCCGCCAGGCAACTTGCCGACGCCGGCTATCATAATCCGGCGAACTTGCTCTACATGACCTGCGAGCCGCGGCATTTTCCCGTGGAAGCACCGGCATTTCCGGGGTTTCTGCTCCGTCCCTTCCAGCCGGGACAGGAAGCGGAACTAGCCGCGCTGATCGACGAAACCTACATCGAAACCCGGGACTGTCCGTCACTCAATGGCATTCGCAATACTCGCGATGTTGTCGCGGGCTATCAGCACGTGGGCGAATTCCGGCCGGAGCGCTGGCTCATTCTGGAACGCATTCGCGAAGACTCATCCCATCAACCCGCAGGCTGCCTGCTGCTTGCCCGGCATTCCGCTCATGAAACGATGGAGCTCATCTACGTCGGCGTGGCCCCGGCCTTCCGCCAGCAAGGTCTCGGCCGCCGGCTCACGCAGCAAGCTCAGTGGCTCGCCGCGCAGGACCAGTGCGAGCGATTGGTGCTCGCCGTGGATGCCGCCAATGAACCGGCCATTGCCATGTATTCCGCCGCCGGTTTTTGGGCCTGGGGGGAGCGGGCAATTTGGGTCAAAAGTCTCGCCTAGAAAGGTGTCGGCCATTGCCACAACTCATGGCGGACAAACACCTTATCGACAGCCAATTGGCGGCGTTCCAAATCACCGCGACACTTTTTCCACACGCGCAATCACTTCCTCCCGCACAAATTATTTTCCTCGTTTTCGCCCCCTTCTCGCGGCTCTCAAAAAATCTTTGTCAGACCTTCGTCTGGCGTCTTGTGGACGACGCTAGCATGGTTATACTCGCCACCGTTGGGAACGATCAGGTCTTGAGTGGCGAGGAATTTCCTCTCCGCTTTCCACTTTAGATCGCGCTATTTGCCAGTGGTGCTCACCGGGTGCTCCAAATTTTCTAGGACGCACTCGGGGAAAAGATTTCCCCTTTGAGGTTTCACCGCTAGGAGTGCGCGCATAGGATGCGTCGGGCGTGACCAAGGACGATAAGGAGATCGTGTCAGCAATTCTCTCCAGGATTGCCGGCAGGGTCGGACAACAACGATTGGAAATGTGGCTCGGCACGGGAGCGGAAATCCGCCTCGAAGACCGTAAGCTTCACATTCTCCTCCCGGATGGCTTCAAGCTCGAGCGGCTCCGTCGTGGCCGCAAGGAAATCCTGGCGGCAGCGGCGGAAGTGCTGGGCTATGAACCGGAACTCGTTCTCGCCGTCAACAAGCCGCTGCCGCTGTTTGACAAGTTGGAGGCGGGCACCGCGGACGCGGATGTTCGGCGCGGGTCTCCGACCCCGCCGGAAGGTCTGACCGCAGGTCTCCTGTCTGCTGCCGAGCCGGATATTCTGCCGCTTGTTTCTCCGGGATCACTCGAGCCCGAACAGTCCTTCAAGCCCTACCGCCGCCCCTTCGCGAATCTCCATTCCTTCGTCGTCGGCGACGGCAACCGCGTCGCCCATTCCGCCGCTGTTTCCGTCCTGCCGCAGATTGGCTATGTTTCACCCGTCCTGTTTTACGGTCCCCCCGGCTGCGGCAAGTCGCATCTGCTGGAAGGAATCTGGTGCCAGGCCAAGCAATCGAACCAGGTGAAGCGGGTCATCTATCTGACCGCCGAACAGTTCACCACGCACTTTGTCGAAGCGCTCAAGGGAGCGGGCCTCCCCAGCTTCCGCCGCAAGTATCGCGAGGTCGAGCTGCTCTTGATTGACGACGTGCAGTTCTTCGCTGGCAAGCAGTCCACGCTGATCGAAGTCCTCTACACCATCGACACGCTCCTGCGGGAAGGACGTCAGCTCATCTTCGCCGCGGATCGGCCTCCGTCCGAGCTTCGCCCGCTCGGCCCGGAAATCACCACCCGCCTCACCGGAGGCCTCGTCTGCGGTATGCAAGCGGCGGACTACGCGACGCGATTGGAAATTCTGCGCGCCCTGGCCGCTCAGAAATCCCTCGCCGCGCCCGAAGATGTCCTCGCCTATCTCGCCGCGCAGCTCCCCGGCGACGCCCGCCAACTCGCCGGCGCGATGCACCGCCTGGCCGCTGCGGCTTTCGCCTACGAAGCCACCATCAACCTCGAGTTCGTGCAGCACACGCTGGCCGACCTGATGCAAGCCACGCGCCGGGCGGTTCGCCTGCCGGAAATCGCCGGCGCGGTTTGCAGCCTATTTGGCTTGGAAGCCGAGCAGATGCAGTCCGGCAGCAAATCCCCCGCCATCAGCCACCCCCGCATGCTCGCCATGTGGCTCGCCCGTAAATACACCCGGAGCGCCTACTCCGAAATCAGCCGCTACTTCGGCCGCAAAAGCCATAGCACGGTCCTCTCGGCCGAAGACAAAGTCGGCGAGTGGCTCGCCAGCGGCAAAACCCTCCCGCTCCCCCATGGCCAGTGCACGGTGGAAGAAGCCCTGCGGCGCGTGGAAGCGCAATTGCGGCTGGGGTAAGACTCACACTCCCGCAATAGGGCGTGCTATTCTGGAGCGGACGCGCCGCCAGCCACCTTCTTTTGCAACTGTGATTCACGATGAGGACGATCCTCCGCGAAATACGGAAGAGCCCTCTCGCAGTCTGCGGTGTTTTTGGCGTATTGCTCTTTCTCGCTTACGCGTATCCCGCACCATTACTCTGGCTTCGCGACCAATTCAACGAGAAAGTCAGCAAGAAGCTCAGCAAGAACTTTAGCGAATGGCGGCAGCGTCGGGAGATTCAGTGGCGTGCGGATGAAATGAACGCGGCCCGAGAGCTTCACGTTGAAGGGAAGCTTGACGCCGCGGCGGAAAAGCTGGAGCGGCTGCTCAGTCACCCGCCGAAAAGGATTTATTGGCCCTATCCGGGCCATATCCGTCAAGAACTTGCTCTCGTTCGCCGGGATCAAGGCAGATTTGAGGATGCGCTGCGAGAAGTGAATTGGCTAATCACTAGAGAACCAAATTACTTAGACTTTTACTTAACGCGTGTCGAGATTTTTTTCGCGATGAAAGAATGGCGCGAGGTTCTGCATGATTGCGAAGAGGTCATTGATCGAGTTAAGGATAAGGGCAAGTTGGAGAATTCCGAAATCTCTGCAAACTATCGGGCTTGGCAGAAGCACTCGCTGGCCTGGGCGCGAATGGGAGAATATCAAAAGGCTGAGGTTGATATTCGCAAGATAATTCGGGATGCACCCAGCGATCGAGAAAACTATGCTCTTCTTGCAGAAGTGTACGCGAGGCAAAAGGACTACAAACAGGCCCACAAATACTCTCTTCAAGCCTTTGAGCTTCGTACGCCGGACTTGACCGACGATGACGACGTCGCCTCCTGGTGCCTTGTGGCAAATGTTCTGGCCGAATTTCTCGCCACTTGTCCAGACGCCAGCGTTCGTGACGGAAAACAAGCCAAACAGATTGCGGAAGAGGTGCTCGCAAAATCGGACAGGTTTACCTTCGCCAAAACTACTTTGGCGGCCGCCTATGCGGAGCTGGGAGACTTCGAAAAGGCCGTCGAGTTGCAGAGCCAGTTCATGGCCCTGCCTCTGCTCCATGCCAACAGCTCGCATCAACAAGCCCGCCTCGAATCCTACCAGCGAAAGCAGCCATTTCGGCTGATGAGGTACGAAGAGCCTTAGGGCCGTCGCAGCATTAAGTGTCGTCTCGTACGACAGTGATATCTGCGCCGGTCCCAAGAGAGAGGAAGTCAGGGAATTGCAGAATCATGGCAGCAGAATGATGATGCATCCGAGGTTCCAGGCACCCATCACTCTGCTTTCAACATTCTGCTTCTCCCTTGGCGAGCTTTGCGCCTCTGCGTGATGCCTCT
>SXOA01000129.1 GCA_005778405.1 Planctomycetaceae bacterium | reverse complement strand
GAAAATCAAACACCACTTGCCCGACAGAGTGTATATTCACGGTCAGCCTCCCTGCACACTTGGAAGTCGTTGTATTCCAACTTCTTAGATGCAGCCGGAGGCTGTTTCATTCCCGCAGCCGTGAATAATCCGGGCTAGAAGGGGCCAAGAAATGAGGCTGGGCAGGTGAATCACCTGCCCAGCCGGCAATACTCAGGGTTAGACCTAATGCGGCCCGTTACCAGCGAAGTTCGAGGCGGGTAACCAGGCCGTCGAAGGCCATGAAGGCGTTGAAATTGTCGGACTGGTCGACAAAGTTGTTGTGCTGCACGGCGTTGATCCACTCATTGGTCCGGGTGACGTTGTACCAGATGCTGTACGTGTACCCCATGCTCAGCCGCACAGTACCGCAGTCATTCTGCCAGCCGCCGCCGAGCTCCAGGTCGTACATGGTGACCAGGCGAGTGGCTTTCCAGTTGGTGTTGGCAATCACCGGGTCAAAGCTACTGCCTTGGAGATAGGTGGCCCGGCTTTCGCCGGCGAGCAAGCTGAGGAACGTTTTGCCGTAGACGAAAAGGTTTCGGCATTCATTGTACCGCTCGCCGTCCAGGCCGGCCTTGAGGCCCGCGCCATAAAAGTTGGACTCGGTCTCCACGAATTCGGTACCGTTGGCGGCGTAGTCCGCCCGGAAGCTCTGCTTGAGCTCTCCGTAGCGAACGCCGAGGGTGTAGCCGACCTGATAGTCGCAGCAATAAGCGAACAAGCTGTGGTAATCGATATCGATGGTCTTGAAGCGGATGCCGTAGTCGGCATTGCCGTCGAGATAATCCGAGGCGGCGTTGAACGTGCTGGGATGCGTGACTAGCGGCCGCAGGACGTTCGGAGCGCTGGTGCTCAGCGCGTCGTGCGTATTCCCCTGCCATTCCGTGTAAGTCACGCCGATGGCGCTGGCCTCATTGATGATTCGGCCGAAGCCGATCCGGTAGCCAGGCTGGAAGTCGAGGTCGGCGACGCCAACCCGGCCGACTTGCACCGGCGGGCGAACGAGCGGGTCGGCGTCGGTGGCGCCGTCAATCGGTACCCCCCAGGCGACTTCCGAATCGCGAGCGCGGAGGTAAAGGAATTCGCCGAACGCGAACCACTTGTTGCAGCCGTAGCCGGGCTCGCAATCAGCTTCGCCAGTGCCGGCGAAAGCCTGCTCCGGCGAAGGAGCCGGGGCTTGAGCCTCCGGGCCGTAATAACCAACCGGCTGGCCGCTGCTAGGCAGGCCGCCCGGATAGGCACCTTGCATCATGTCAGGAGCAGGATAGGCTCCGTAAGGCGCGCCTGGGGCGGGCCCGTACTGGGCCTGCGCCGTCTGAGTTAGTCCAAAGGCGGCGGCCACCACGGCCACCAAGGCGAACAAGCTTGTCTTCATGGAAAAATCCCCCCGAGTGTTAATACCCGATTATGTGAATCGACCCGCAAGGGCGGAAAGTCCAGAACGATTGGCAGAATCGGAAAAGATTGCCGAAATTGCCCTGGCGAGGCACGTGCAGAAGCGTTCGGTAACTGCTGGAGAGTGAGAAGACGGTCGCTAAATGCGGTCCAGAGCGTCAATCCAGCGGGCCAATTCGCCAATTTCGGCTTCGTTCAAATCGCGAGGGGCCTCGCCCAGGGACTTGCCTGTCACCGGGAACTTCATTGCCTTCAGGCGCTCGCTAGCAGCCTTGATGCCAGCGGCGGCCGGGGACTTGTCGGCATTGGCGAGGAAGAACGCCAGGCGAAGGAGCGGGTCGTTTTCCGGAATGGCGTTGCGGGCGCTCGGAGCGGCATCGACGGAAACGATGGCCCGGATGCGGTCCGTGTTCGAAAGCCCCACGAGAACCGCGAGCGAACCAGAGGTTTGATAGCCATAAATGGCAATTCGTGTGCGATCGACGTTGTAATGTGACAAAAGATCGTCGAGCGTCTTGCGGATGAAAGCCCCTTCCGTGGGCTCCCACTTGTTGGGGTCGAGTGCTTGTGGCGCTAGCACGATCAAGTGCTGTTTCTCGCAGGCCACTTTCCACCGCGCCGCGAGCGCGGCCCGGTTCACGCCGCCACTTCCATGCAGCCAGATGACAACACCGTGCGGCACATCGGGATGGTAGGTTTCTGGAACGTAGGCCACACAGTTATTTTTCTCTTCGGCCAGCTTGATCTCGACGAGGCCGCTCGCGGCTTTTTGCTCGGGAGCTTTGTGCTCCTGGGATAACGCGACCGGCAGATCGGCGGGAACTTCCGTCGGCAAAGCAGCCGCCGGCGAGATTTCGAGCTTTAGGAATTCGCTGCCGCGCTGAATTTCGAGAGCGACCTTCTGCCCCGGCGGAGCAATGGCGAAGAGGTCGCGAAATGCACTGGCATCGGCCAAGGCGATCGGCGGCGTTCCCATCTTTGCGATTCGGTCGCCTGGTTTGATTCCCGACTTTTCCGCCGGACTGCCGGGATAGACATAGCGAACCAGGACGCCGGGCAGCTTGTCATCGCGAATGGGGAGGATGCCGAGGAAGGGATGCCCAAACGGGTCCAGCTTGTCGATCAACTCGACGGTGGTTTCGATCCGCTCGCTGCCGCGACGAACCACAACCTTGACCTTGTCACCGGCATAATGCGCTCCGATCAAATGTTTGAGCTGCGCCTGCCGCTGGACGGGCGAGCCATCCACTTCCACGACGACATCGCCGGTCTTGATCCCCGCTTTGCCGGCGGGGCCATCGGCCCGGCTGGCGGCAACGTCGGCGGGCAGGGAATAGATATCACCTTTTTTCAGCGAGATGCCGAGCAAGCCGGCTTTCAAGTCTTTGCCTGACTTGAGCGTTGCCAGGCGGCTATTGATATCAATGAGCGGCACGGCGAAGCCGATTCCCGAGTCGTACCATTCAGAGCCGGCGAGTTCGCTTTCTTGACCTTGCGGGGACAGGGGTACAAGCACGCCAATCACACGGCCCCGCAGATCAATCAACGGGCCGCCGTAATTTGTCGGGGAGATTTTGGCATCGGTCTGGATCGCGCGCCCCCAGATGCGATTCAGCGCGCTGATCACGCCGATCGACAGGCTTGGCCCGCTCTTGTCGAAGGTCCGCCCCATGGCAATCGCGGACTGGCCAACCGCCATTTCGTTTCTGGGCGCGGCCACGGGGACGGGCAGTTTTTCTTCCGTCGCCACCTTGAGCAGCACCAGCATGCGAGCATGATCCCGGGCCACAATTTTGGCGGTCGCCCGCTTGCCGCTAGGAAGCGTGACCAGAATCGACGACGGCTGCTGGATGAAGTTGATGGCGCTCGAAACGACATAGCCATCTTCAGCCACGACAAGGCCCGTGGTCGGACCAGTGCTGGTCAAGGCCTTGCCAACCCGCTCCAGGCCACCGACAGTTTCAATTTTCACAACGCTCGGCGCGACTGCCTCGGCAGCCGCCCGGATAGCCTGCTCTTCGAGCTCCGCGGAATCCACCTGCCCGAGAACTGCTCGCGCCAGGCCCAGGAGCGCGGCGGCGATGACAACACAAGTCATGGGAAGAATACGCATGGGAAGAATACGCATCGAAAGAACCCGCTCAATCCTCGTGCCGTAGGGTGACCTCGAGCAGCTCCTGCCCTCGCTGAATTGTCAGACGGACCTCGTCCAGCCGGTCGATGAACATCAGTTCGTCATTCACCAGCTTGCAGGACTGAACGATCCGGCCGTTGATGAACAGAACCAAGTCGTCCGCTTTGATCCGTGCCTTCGCCGCCGGAGAGCCAGCCCGGACTCCCTCCACAAAAGGGGGCGTCCGTTCCAGAAAATCCGGTACGAGTTGGATTCCCAGGAGCGCCAGCGAAACGGCCTCTTTGGGCTTTTTGGCATTCTCCTCGCGAGCGGCGGGCCGCGATTTGCCGGCCCGGATGTCGTCAATGGCTTGCGTCAGTTCGCTGACAGGCAAGGCGTAGTTCAGCAGCGTGCTGGTGTGTGAATTGCGAAGCTCCTTGCCCAGAATTCCCGCCAGGCGGCCGCGGCGGTCGGTGAGTGCGCCGCCGGGAGCACCGGGATTGTTCGTCATGGCATCCAGAACGTAGACCGGCCCGCGATAGACCGTTTCGTAAGCGCCGCTGCGGGCTGCCAGGTCCGTCTTGGCGGTGACAATGCCGTGCAGCACGCTGCTCGGCTCGTTCCCGGTGGCAATGCCGTAGAGATTGTTGAAGGCCAGGACTCGAGCCCCGGCATCGAGCGGCACTGCTTCGTCCAGGTTGAAATGCGGAAAGTCGGTCCCTTCGATCTTGAGCACCGCAATCTCCAATCGCGGGTCCATTCCCACGAGCTGCGCTTCGAGCTTGCGGCCGTCGTTCAAGGCGATGGTGATGACATCGGAATCGAGGACGTAGCTCCACACCGTCAGGATGTGCCCCTCGTCGCTGATTACAAAGCCGCTTTGATAGGCTTCGAGACCGCGGAGGCCGCCGGCACCATAAATCTTGACCGTCTTGGGCTCCGCCTGATCGGCAATGTCGGCGAGGGAATCCTGGCCCCAAGCATTGCCTAGCGCACTAGCGGCGAGTAGCAGCGAAACGGCAAGGGAGCGAAAGCCGATCACTTGGTCTCCTCCTTCTTCGCGCTGGAGAGCGTGATCTTTTTGAGCTCGATGACAGCGAAGACCGAGTCGCCATGCCGGACTTCCAATTTGTGCGGGAATTCGCGGCCCCCTTCGTCCCGGTAATCGGCAAAGTGGATTTCACAGGGGTCTAGTTCGGGGTCCGCGAACATTTCCAAAATCGCCAGTCGGCCCTTGCTCTTGTCGAACACAAAGTTGACCTCGGCCACGTTCTGCACGGCGGCGAGGACATCGGCCTCTCCCTCTACGCCTGGATAGGGAGCCGTGCCGTAATAGGACGCGCCGCCGAATTTCACCGGCCCGGCGACGAGCATCTGCCGCCAGAGATGCAGTGCCGCCAGCAGCCCGCCACTGCCCGTGGGGCCAAGTTGCTGATCGAGGTCTTTGGTCGCGTCGAGCGTGACTTCGCCTTGCGGGAAAGTGCCGCTGCTGGCCGCATCCGCGAGCTTGATGGTGAGCTTACCGCCGCCGGCCAGTTCTCCTTCCAATAGCCATTCGCCACCCGCGGAACTGAAATCTCCCTTGGCCTTGAACGCGGACCAGACCCGGTCCCGATGCATTTCGTTGAAATAGTAGTTCGCGTAGCCGGGCCTGGCTTTGAGCAGCTTGGCCGCTTCGGCGGGAACTTTGGGCGCTTCCGCTCCAGGCAACTTCGGCAACGGGATGGGCAGCGGCTGACGGGGCATGGGCCTTTCACCCGACTTGGGCATCGGCTCTGGTTGGCCGGGATTCTCGGGATCCTTTCCTTTGGGTACAGGCTGCGGAACTTGTTTGGGAGCTTTTTGCACCAAGGCAATCAGTTCTTCCTCGCCATGCACGCCGGTCAAACGGACGAACGTCTCGCGCTCTTTTCCATCGCGGCGATAGGTGACCGGAACGCGCCATCCTTTGGGATAAATGCCGAGCACGTTCTTGAAGGCGTTGGCGGTATCGATCTTGCGTCCGCCGAATGCGACGATTTCATCGTCATACCGCAGGCCGCGCCGCCAGGCGTCGGAGGTCTCCAGAATGTTGGCAACCAGGACGTGTCCTTCGGAATTGCTGACGGCCACACCCCAGGTGGCATGGTCCACAATCCGTCCGCTGTGCAGGCAGCCCAAAAAATGCTTGATCTGATTGATCGAAATCGCGTAGCCCACGCCGACATTGACCCGCACCCGCGTCTCAAACGAGATTCGGCCGGTGATGCCGATGACCTCTCCTGTGGCGTTGAACCGCGGGCCGCCCGAGTTGCCGGGGTTGATTGAAGCATCGGTCTGGATGCAATCGGCATACTCAATCAGAGTGCCGGAAGGATACTGATAGCGATGCACGCCCGAGACCATGCCATACGTCACCGTTGGCTGGAAGTCGGTCGCCAGCAGGAAAGGGTTGCCGACCGCGAAACACCAGTCCCCCGCCCGAACCAGGTCGCTGTTGGCCAGCGGAGCGGCTGGAAAATCACTTCTCCCCAGCAGCTTGATCAGGGCCACGTCCCCCACGGGATCGATGCCGACAACAACCGCGTCATACAGCTTGTCGTCGGCCATGCTGCATTTCATGTAGCTGCCCGCCGGCTGAACCACGTGAAAATTCGTGAGGGCATAACCATCGGGCGAAATCACCACTCCGCTGCCGCCGCCGGACCCTTCCTTGGCGAAGACGCAAACCGCAGTTCGCATCGCGCGGTCGATTGTCTGAATACGAGCCTGCTCGGCCTGCAAAACGGCGGCGGGAGGATCGATGGCGAGCGACGATTTGGTCGCCATCGCCAACAAACAGGTGCAGGCCAGGACGTGCGCGATCGAGTGGAATTTACTCATTTGGTCAGCCTCGCATTCGCCAGCACGAGCGTATCGCCAAAATCCTGGCCAGGGCCTTCTTCCACGACCAAGGTCAGCCGGCGAATCCCCTTGAGGTCCAGTTCGATGGGAAATGCCTCGGCCGCCTGGTCCGCGGAAAACTGCCTGGTGAACAACTCCTTGTTATCCCCCAAAATCTTGAGCTGAAAGTTGGCGGTCGGCCCAGCTGCGTCGTCAATGCCGGCGCTGGTCCGGAATTGCCGATAGCCTTCCGGCACAAGCACATCCAACCTGGTGCGGCTGTGCAGACTGAGCCCTTTGGCGAACTTCACTCCCTTGATGCTGAGCGGGTCGCCAGCCGCCGACTTGTTCTTGCGCGGCGCCGTGAGCTGCTTAAAGGACGAAATCATATTCTTGGGTTGAAAACTGATCTCCCCTTGTTTCAGCTCCTGATCGATGTCCGCCAGAAACAGTACATTGCCGATCCCAAAGTCAATCTGCGACAGGCTCGCCAGCGGCAGCGACTGGTTGACTCCCGAGGTGGTCGTCAGCGAAACCGTTTCTCCCTTGAGTTCCAGTGTACGCACGGACCAAATCGCCCCTTCGATGGTCTTGAGGCGACAGACAGCCGGCGGCAAGTTGCGCTTGGCGAGCTGCAGGAAAATGATCCCTTCCATCTTCTCGCGCTTTACATCGATTTTGTCACCGTCGAAGTCGAATTTCGCGCCGGCCGGAGTGACCTCCAGGATGGTCCCTTCCAATTGATCGAGCACGGTCTCGGTGACGCTTCGGGGAGGCTTGCCTTCCTCTTCCACTTCGCGGGTGCCCGTTTTGCGAAGCACGACCATGTCGCCGGCGGGTTCGAGCCTCAGCAGGTCTTGCCACTGCACGGCGATTTCGGGAGTCTGTGATTGGAAGCGGATCGCACGAATGGAACGGGTGGTGATGTCCACACGCTCTCCCAGGATCGATTCCAAGGTTGCCTTGCCGCCGGCTGATTGGAACGAGCGGGCGGGGAGCAGCGAACCGTCAATCAGATCCACCCAGACTTGCGGACGCTCGGAGACTGCCACCCCCCCCAATTCCACCGATTGAAGCTGTTTGGGATCGAGCGTCTTCAAGCTACCAGACTCATCGATGACGACCTTCTCGCCAGAAAGTTCGACGAGGCGGCCATGCAGCGGCTGGCCTTCGAGAGGTTCCACGGTCACCTCGCCGCCGGGGGCGGCCAGGAGCAGCAAAATGAGTATCGCGCCGGCCATTCCTCTACTTTACTCCATCCTGAGCCAGGCGTTTGAAATACTCCTCGATGGTCTCGCGGAAATGGGCGGGAAGTTCGCGACCAATCTGTTGCAGAACCTCCTGCCGCTCCTTGGGAGGCAAATTTCCCCAGCCGTCTTTTTTGCCGATGTTCTTGGGATCGACCTCCCCCTTGCCACGGGGACCACCACCCGGCGTGCTATCCTGAGCGGGGTTGGACGATTGGTTTCCCTGTGGCTGACCTTGCTGTTG
>SXOA01000128.1 GCA_005778405.1 Planctomycetaceae bacterium | reverse complement strand
TTCGCTGGTTTGGCCCCGCTTTCCGCTTTCCGACCTCCGCTTTTTCCCCTATTCCCGCACCTGCTCCCTTACGAGCTCCCCAAACAGCTCCGGCCGCCGTGTCCGCAGCGTGTAATTGGGATGACTCCGAGCCGTCACCATTAGCGAAGCGTCCAGGTCGGCCACGATCATCTCGTCCCGGATTTGCTCCAGCTGCGTGTGCTTCAGGATGTCGCCGCTCGGACCGATGATCATCGCCCCGCCCGGATGGTGCGGCTGATTGAAGTGCTCGCGCGGCAGCGAATCGACATAGCCGGCCCGGCCCGCCTGGTCGACATAGACGCAAAAGCAGGCGTTCTCCCGCGCCCGCATCCGGTAGCTGCTGGAGAAGTAGTCAAACACCTTGCGGCGAGCGGCAGCCTGCGACTCGGCCGTGTCGTCCCAGCGTCCTTCCCGGGCCGCGTGCGGCATCAGAATCACGTCCGCCCCCCGCAGGGCGACAATGCGGGCAATCTCGGGAAACTGATTGTCGTAGCAGATCACGATCCCCACCTTGCACTTCCCCAGGTCGAACACTCGGATCTCGCGGCCCCCCTTGTAGAAAAACGACTCGTCCCGCGACATGTGCAGCTTCCGCTGCTTGCCGATATACCCCGCCGGCCCGATCAGCACCTGCGTGTTATAGACAATGTCGTTCTCCTTCTCGCTCATCCCCGCACACAGAATGATGCCCGATTTTCTGGCCATGCCGCACAAAGCGTCAATGCTTTCCCCCTCGGGAACTCTTTCGGCAACCTCCCAAGTATTCGGCGTGCAATGCCCATGCACCACCAGTTCCGGAAACACCACGAGCTCCGCCCGCTCCGCCGCGGCCTGCTGACAAAACTGCTCCATCCTGCGCAGTGTTTCTTCGCGCTTGCCCAGCTCACTATTCATACTGACGGCAGCGATGCGGATGGTCTGCATGGATTCTTCTCGATTAAGGGATGCGGCTTCTTTTTCCCCCTCTCCCTCGGGGAGAGGGCCGGGGTGAGGGTCTTGGGCTTCGCCAAATATCGCGCCCGCAAGTCCGAAAGACAAGCCGTGCTTCTTGAATTCCCTCTCGCCCCACTCGAGCTTGCCTCGCTGGTGGCCTTCGTCATGTTCGCGCTTCCACCGCCATCCACGCCTCACCGTCGTAAACGACGAGGTTTTTCTGCTTTAGTTGTTGCTGCGCGCTTCGAACGGCATGCTTCCATTTCTTGCCAAAATGCTTGCCATCGATAATGCGGTCCACCGAATCGTCGCAGAGATCCGGGTGAATATCCGAAATGTATTGGTGAAGCTCCTCGGTGGTTAGCCTTCCATGTCGCCTGAGTAGATAGAGGGTGGTCTGGCCAAAAACTGTATGCAGCGCTCCGGTCCCAACTCGAAGTCGGATAAGCTCAATTTCCGCTACTTCAACGTGCTGCTGGAAAGCCTCCCGAAATTGCCGCGAAACACTTTCGTTAGCTGCTTTGAAGAGTTGGCGCAACTGGATCGCGGCTGCGCAGAAAGACTCGAGTCTTTCGCGTGGGACACTTGCCCCGAGCGCGCCGTAATCTTCCAGGTCTTGGCGAATGGCGGTCACGACCGGCGGATCTGAAATCTCGACGCCATACTCATAGTTTCGGAACAGACCGCCGGCGGTGCAGTTGGCGGATGTAACAATTGCCGTTTTGTTGTCAGCCACATAGACCTTCGCGTGAAGCCTCGGCAGATGCTGAACGGCGGCTCCGGAAACCTGATCGCAAAGGCTGAGCAAGGCAGTCGGATCTGTTGCGGACTGATAAATATTCCGTGGTGACAGGTCGGTCAAAAATACAAGCCGTCCATCACGCCGAAACCCTGGCGGAAAATTGTCGAGTGCGAGCTGGACGCCTTCTTGGCCGACGTACGGCGACGAAATCAACACATCTCGTTCCGCCTGGCGGAAGAGCTCCCTCAAACGAGCCGGCAAATCTCTCTGGATTAACCTCACACATCAACCTGCGTGCTACTTTTGCGAACAATCCAATAATCTGCGAACGACATACTACATCAAGAAACCTTCCGTTTTGATGCCGGATTCAAAATGGGCGGATTCTCCCTCCAATGCACTGAATTGCTCGCGGTATCGCCGAGCTATGCAGAGCTGCTCACGATGTCGGGCACCGCCTGAAGGCGGGACTCCAACTTAGTCTTTGGGGACCAGCTTCAGCAATTCCGCCGGCTGGCAGACCTGGCCGCCGCGAATGACTAGTTCGATCCGTCGGGTGTTCTTGATGTCAGCGAGCGGATTCGCGGAGAGCAGTACGATGTCCGCCAGTTTTCCCGGCGAGATGGCGCCCAGCCGCTCTTCTTGGCGGAGCGCGGCGGCGTTGTGCATTGTCGCTGCTTTCAGCGCGGCGGCGGGGGGAAGGCCCGATTCGACGAGCATTTCGAGTTCCTGATGGAGCGAAAAGCCGGGACTCACTTGCGGCTCCGGCGCGTCGGTCCCCACGAGCAGCGGCACGCCGGCGCGGTAGAGCTTGCCCGCCAATTCCTGGAACTTGGCAAACTCCCGCCGCCGATCTTCCAGCGGCCCACCCTGCGGGCAGCCGGTCTGTTTCAAGTAGACGGGCCAGAATTCCCGCAGTCGCCGGGGAGCGAGAGCATTGTCGGGGTGGCCGCTTACCTCCGGCACGTCGGACAGCAGAATCATATTGCGAAAGACGGCCAGGGTGGGATCGACCATGACCTTGCGCCGGGCCAGTTCCGTGATCAGCTCTTTGCAGATTGGGTTGTCCAAGTCGAGCTTGCCCCGGTGGCCGGGCTGACCGGCGACTTCCGCGGGAATCACATAGTTGAACACCGACCAGATGTGTTCCAGACCGTCGATGCCGTCGGCGACCGCGTGCTGGGCCGAATAGCGGCCCAGGTGGGCCGTCACAAAGAGCTTGCGGCGATGCCCTTCGTCGATGATTACCTTTCCCACGTCGCGCCCCGTGCCGGCATAGATCTTGACGGTCGAGACGTTCCAGCGAAGCATTTCGTCGAGCACGGCTGGGATTTTCGCGGGATCGGTGATGCCGCGGCCAATGTCCTTGTGAATCGGCGGATCGGCATCGAGCAGCGGGCTGCAGGTGAAAACTCGCGGGCTCGACTGTGGATGAGCAGCGGCAAAGCGGGCGACCAAGGTCGCCGCCACAATCTCGTCCCCGGTGCTCCGAACGGAGGTTACGCCGGCAGCGAGATATAGGGGCAAGACTTCATCGCCAGTGACGTGGGCAAAGTCGAGCACGTGGACCAGATGGACATGGGCGTCAATCAGTCCGGGAATGGCGAACTTTCCCTTTCCATCAATGCGTTTTGCTCCTGCTGGGATTTCGATTTTGTCGTCAGGCCCCAGCACCGCGGTAATCAATTCGCCGCGAATCACGATCGTTCGCTCGGGCAGCAATTCGCCCCGCTGCGAATCGAACAGAGTGCACCGCTCGATGACGAGGGACGATTCCTCTGCCGCGACCCCGCCTTCTGTAGCTGCGAATACGCAGGCCAAGCTCACGGCAACCATCGGTATGCGAAAGAAACAAAACGGTGAAGACTGACTTTGGAATCTAGACACAGTCGCAATCTCCCTGGTTGCCCTTTGTGGCAAAACAATAAAGCGATATCTCGCGGCAGACCGACGCTCATTCTATTCTGTCGAGAGTGACAAAGTTGCGTGCTAACGAAACGGGAGCCCTAGCGATGAATTCGCGACGCGGAATGGATGAGATGTTGCGTGTGAAATATGCCATCACATTGTTGGCAATGCTGATGGCGACGGCAGCACGGGGAGCGGACTTTTATATTCCGACGACGATTTCACCGGAGGCTCAGCAAGCACTCGCCAAGTTTAGTCGCACAGTCCGCAATGCGCCACTCCCGGCACCTGGCGATATCGAAGCCTGGAAGAAGGTCCAAGCCGAGTTTGAAAAGAAGCGATCCGCTGCCAGTGCCGCCGTCGTCCAGGAATATGAGCCGGACATTGCTCCGCGCAAGCTCGGAGGCGTTCCGGTGCTCGACATCAAACCCAAGGGTTGGAAGGAGAGCAAGCGCGTCCTCGTCTATACCCACGGCGGAGCATACACGCTTTACAGCGCCAACTCGCGGCTGATCAGCGCGGTGCCGATGGCCCACGATACGGGGCTGCGGGTGATTGCCGTGGATTACACGCTAGCGCCACACGCCAAGTGGCAAGAAGTCACCAGCCAGGTAGTGGCAGTGATTCAGGCCCTCATCAAGGAAGGGCATTCCCTCAAAGAGATTGCCATCTACGGGGAATCGGCAGGCGGCGGACTGGCTGCGGCGACGGTTTTGAAGATGCGAGACCTGGGGCTGGGAATGCCGGCCGCGGTAGTCCTGTGGTCCCCGTGGGCCGACATCACCGACGCGGGCGATTCGTACGCCACGCTGCTGGATGCCGACCCGCTGCTGTACTATCCGGGCAATCTCAAAAATTGTGCGGATGCTTACGCCGCGCCGGCCGATCAGCGAAACCCGTATGTCTCGCCGGTCTACGGGGATTACAGCAAGGGCTTCCCTCCCACTCTCATTCAAGCCGGAACGAAAGAGATTTTTTTGAGCAACGCCGTGCGGCAGTATCAGGCTCTCGACCAGGCGGGCATCCCGGCGAAGCTCGATCTGTACGAAGGGATGTGGCACATCTTTCAAGTCTTCAACCACGATCTGCCGGAATCGAAACTGGCCCGGAAGAAGGTGCGGGCATTCTTGGAACACCGGCTGGGGAAGTGAGCGTAGCATTGCCGTTTCAGTACTATTCCTCGCGATCTCCCGCCCTCGACGGGTTTCCGGCAGTGGTGGTAGGATACGAGATTGAAATTGGCCCGTTTTTTCGCCCCTTTGCCTCCGCTTTAGCCGGACTGGTCGCTCGTGATTATCATCCTCAAGTCAGATGCTTCGGAAGACCAGATTGCCCACGTGGTGGAGAGCGTGGAGGGTCTGGGGTTTAAGGCCCATTTGAGCCGGGGGACGTTTCGGACGATCATCGGGCTAATTGGGGATGAGACAAAGGTCAGCGCGGATTCGCTGCGGGCGATTCCCGGTGTGGGGGACGTGATTCCCGTACTCCCCCCGTACAAACTGGCCAGCAAAGAAGCCCATCCGCAGCCGAGCGTGGTGGATGTTTCGGGGGTGAAAATCGGCGGCGGCAGCCTGGCCATGATCGCCGGGCCCTGTGCTGTCGAGGACCGGGCCCGGATGGAGTCCATCGCCGCGTCCGTGAAAGCTGCGGGAGCGAACATTTTTCGAGGGGGAGCCTACAAGCCCCGGACCAGCCCGTATGCCTACCAGGGAATGGGGGAGGACGGGCTGAAGCTCCTGCGGGAGATCGGCGACAAATACGGTATGCCGGTAGTGACCGAAGTGACCGATCCGCGGTGCGTGGAAGTGGTCGACAAGTATGCCGACATGATTCAGGTCGGGGCTCGGAACATGCAGAACTTTGTGCTGCTAACGGAAGTGGGCAAGACGCGGCGTCCGGTGCTGCTCAAGCGGGGGATGAGCGCAACGGTGCAGGACCTGCTAATGAGCGCGGAGTACATCCTTTCGCAAGGAAATAACCAGGTAGTGCTTTGCGAGCGAGGAGTGAAGGGTTTTGATAACTGCACGCGGAATCTCTACGACGTGGCCTCGGTCGCGGTCGTGAAAGGGCTTTCGCATTTGCCGATCATTGTCGACCCCAGCCACGCGACCGGCCGGCCCGATTTGATTCCGCCGTGTGCCCTCGCCGGCGTCGCCGTCGGCGCGGACGGCGTCCATATTGAAGTTCACGATTGCCCCGAAAAGGCCAAGTCCGACGGCCCGCAAGCATTGCTGCCGAAACAGTACGCCGAACTGATGGGACAAATTCGGAAGCTGGCGTCGCTATTCGGGAAGACGATTTCGGAGACGCCAGGAAAGAAACCAACATGAGACGTCCGTTCGTTGCCGGTAACTGGAAGATGAACCTCAACCGAGCGCAGGCCGTGGAGTTGGCGGCCGGGCTGGCGGCGAAGGCTGGCGATTATGGGCATGTGGAGATAGGGGTTTGCCCTCCGAGCATTTACCTGGAAGCAGTGCGACAGGCGCTGGGAAGTTCTTCCATCGGATTGGGAGCCCAGAATTGCCATCAGGAAGTCCCAAAGAAGGCATTCACGGGAGAGGTCAGTCCAGCGATGCTGGTGGACATAGGGTGCAAGTATGTCATCCTGGGTCACAGCGAGCGGCGGCACACCTTCCAAGAGTCCAGCCAGGACGTGAATCAGAAGCTGCTGGCGGCATTGGCAATTGGCCTCACGCCCATTGTCTGCGTCGGCGAACTGCTGGAGGAGCGGAAGGCCGGCAAGACAAAAGCGGTCGTCCAGGAGCAGTTTGATGGCTCTTTGGCAGGGCTGACCGCCGACCAGGTGGGCAAGATCGTCATCGCCTATGAGCCCGTCTGGGCGATTGGGACCGGGGTCGTGGCCACTCCCGAGCAGGCGGAGGAGGTTCATGCCGACCTTCGCAGATTGCTGGAAAGCCGCTACAATCCGGCAGTTGCGGCGAGCGTCCGGATTCAGTACGGCGGCAGCGTGACGGCCGAAAACGCCAAGACACTGCTTTCCCAGCCGAATATCGACGGGGCGCTGGTTGGTGGTGCGGCGCTGAAGGTGGACAGCTTTTTGGGAATCCTGGCGGCGGCAAAGAAGTAATCAATCAAGGAATGTTCGATGATGTTGACTCCCCTCCTCGCCGAATTCACGGCCTGGCACTACTTGTACACGATCGGTCTGTCAGTTATCTCCGTTTTCTTGATCCTGGTCATCCTGGTACAGCGCGGCCGCGGCGGCGGACTGACCGGAGCCCTCGGGGGGATGGGGGGGCAAAGCGCCTTCGGCACCAAAGCCGGCGACCTGTTCACCAAGATTACGATTGGCGTGGCCATCGTCTGGGCACTCTCTACAATGCTCATCATTTACTACGTCGGCGGCCAGTCGCAGACGGGCGGATTGAGCACAAGGAAATCCGCAACCACGCCGGTTGTTAAGACGGATGCCAAGACGGATAAGACGAAGGCGGAAGAGAAGAAGGGGGAGGGAGCAGGAAAGACTCCAGACGCCAAGACGCCCGCGAAAACGCCTGAAACCAAGGCGAAGGAACCGAAGACAGCACCCGCCATTCCCGCCAAGTCCGGCACAGAAAAATAGCCAGCGCCCTGCCCTGGAGGGCAAGGGCTAAGCTCCGCCGCCTCGCCCACGAGGCGACTTTCATCAGGAGATTTATTTCTTGCTCCTCAGCATGACCGGCCACGGAGAAGCTCATCGCCACCAGACTGGGATGGCGATTGCGATTGAGGTCCGCACGGTCAACAACCGCCATTTCAAGCTGAGCGTTCGGTGCAGCGAGGGATACGCCGCCCTGGAACCCCAGGTCGAAGCCGTCGTTCGCGAACACATTCGCCGCGGCACCGTTCAAGTCAACCTGCGGGTTGACCGGGAACTCACTAGCGACGACTATCGGCTCAACGAGTCGGTGCTGCTTGGCTATATGAAGCAGCTTGACGCCATCGTGCAGCAGCATGGCAGCGGTGAGTCGGTGCGTTTTAATTCCATCCTGGCATTGCCAGGGGTGGTGAACGAGCTCGGCGCGACTTTCGATGCCGCCGAGTCCCATTGGCCCCTCATCGAACCGGTCCTTGGTGAAGCACTGACGAACCTCGCTCAGATGCGATCGGCGGAAGGGAAAGCGATGCAAGCCGACCTTGACTCCAACCTGCAAATCATCGCCCGCGAGCTGACGCAGATTGAAGTTCGCGCTCCGCTGGTGATCGAAGGCTACCGCGGGCGGATTCAGGAACGCCTGGCGAAACTGATGGCGGAGTTTGGTGTTACTATCGGCCCGGCGGATGTGGCCCGTGAAGTGGGACTGTTTGCCGAGCGGACCGATATCTCCGAGGAAATCGTGCGGCTCAAATGTCATCTGGAACAGTTCGACAAGGTGATGCACAAGGAGGAAACCCCGGGCCGCAAGCTCGATTTCCTCACGCAGGAAATGTTTCGCGAAACCAACACCATCGGCTCCAAAGCCAACGACGCCGAGATCGCCCGCCACGTCATCGAAATCAAGTCCATTATCGAGCGGATTCGGGAAATGGTCCAAAATGTGGAGTAGAGTTTACGTGGTGGGGTAGGCTTCCAGCCTGCCCAGAACTTTCTCTACTTGGGCATCCCCCATGTCAACAACCGTAGCCCTCTTTCGCCCCGCTGCCGCCATGACTTCCGAGCCGACACGCCCGAAAGCGACACGTGCCGGGGGGCTGGTCGTCATCAGCGGCCCTTCAGGAGCGGGGAAGAGCACCGTCGTCCGTGAGCTCCTGTGCCAGAGTCAGTTGCCGCTCGCGCGGAGCGTTTCGGCCACCACACGGGCTCCGCGGCCTGGGGAAAAGGTCGGCGTGGACTACCATTTCCTCACAAAGGAGGAGTTCCAGCGGCTGCGGGAAGCAGGAGCTTTCCTGGAATACAAAGAGGTTTTCGGCCGCGGCGACTGGTACGGCACGTTGCAAAGCGAAGTGGCGTCTGGACTTGGAGCCGGAAAATGGGTAATCTTGGAGATTGATGTGGAAGGGGCCATGAGCGTCCTGGCCGCCCACCCCGATGCGGTCACCATCTTTATCCACTGCGGGTCGCTGGAAGAGCTCGAGCGACGCCTGCGGCAGCGGAACACCGAGAGCGAAGCTTCCATCCAGCGGCGGCTCGAAGTCGCTCGCGGCGAGTTGGCTTTGCAGGACCGCTATACCTGGCAAATCAATAACATCGACGTCGATCAGTCGGTTCACCAAATCTGCGACATCTTGGCACGCGAAGGAATGAAAGAATGATTGAAGAACTGAAGGAAGAAGCTATCGTCAACAAGGTCGGCGGCCGTTTCAAGCTCAGTACGCTCATCCAAAAGCGGCTGGTGCAATTGAACCAGGGGAGCCGAGCCCTCGTCGACCTGAACACCCAGGACAAAATGCAGGTCGTGCTGCAAGAAATCGCCCAGGACAAGATTTTTCTCGACGCCACCCAGAAGGTCCGCGTCGCCGGCGACTTCCAAGGAACAGGCGAATCGATGGAGCTGGATCTGGGAGATTTGTAAGTCTGCTTTATGCCCACCCGCGAAATCGTCGTCGGCGTGACGGGCGGAATCGCCGCTTACAAAACGGCGGCTCTCGTCAGCAAGCTCGTGCAGTCCGGCGCGGGCGTGAGCGTGGTGATGACCACTTCGGCCGAAGCCTTCATCGGCGCGACCACATTCGCCGCTCTCACCGGCCGCCCCGTCGCTCGCGGCCTGTTTGATGACCCGCACCATCCGCTGGGGGCCCACATCGAGCTGGCGGAGAAGAAGGATCTGCTCGTCGTCGCCCCCGCCAGCGCCAATTTCCTGGCTAAGGCCGCTCAGGGTATTGCCGACGACCTGCTCAGCACGCTTTACCTCGCCTTCACTGCCCCGGTCCTGCTCGCTCCCGCCATGAACACCGCCATGTGGGAGAAACCCGCCGTCCAACGAAACGTCGCCCAACTTCGGGCCGATGGCGTCCACTTCGTCGATCCTGCCTCCGGCTGGCTCTCCTGCCGCCAGATCGGCGCGGGGCGCATGGCCGAGCCAGAAGTCATTTTGGCGGCCATCGTGAAGTTGCTGGGAATGTGATCTGACATGAGCGACATCCAGCGCTACGGTCAATCCAAACGATGGTCCGATGTGGTTGTCCACGCCGGGGTAGCCTACTGGGTGGAGGTCGCGGAAGACCCCTCGCAGGACACCCAGGGACAAGTACAACAGGTGCTCGCCCAGATCGACGCCACGCTCGCCCAAATTGGTTCTGGCCGTGATCGCCTGCTGCAAATCCTGGTCTATCTCTCGGACCTGGCCGCCGCCCCCGCTCTCAATGCCGCCTGGGATGCCTGGGTTCTCAACGGCCACGCCCCCGTGCGAGCCTGTGTGCAAGCAGGGCTCTCGCCCGGCTACCGGGTGGAAATGGTCGTCACTGCGGCAGTGAACGGCTCCGACTGATGTTGCAACGGAACCTACAGCGGAAAGTCATCCTCCGCCGCCTGCTTGCCATACAGCGGCATGTGGCGGTAGTAGACTTCGAGGATCATGGTGGAGAGGGAGGTGCTGTAGAGGCGCCCACCACGGTCGGCGCCGATGTCGCCGGGGACGTGCCAACTGCCGGTTTGATGGCCGGCTGAGTCCTGATTGGTGACGAGCCAGTCCCGCATTTGCACATTCCACTTGTCCCATTTTTCCCCTTCGTTCTGACAGAGGACCTGCGTGGCATAGTAGTCGTAGTAGAGGTTGGTTTTGCTGGGTCCGGTGGCGGCCAGGAAGTCGATGCCGCGCTGCAGGGCCGGGTTATCTTTTTTCCATCCGAGGTACATGCGGCAGAGGAGGCCGACGGCGGTAGTGGCTTGGCCGCGGCCTGGTTCGGTGTAGCCGTAGAACGAGCCGCTGTCGGTGCCGGCGGTGTCGAGAAAGTGGACCGCCCTCTCGACCGTTTTGGGATCCACTCGCAGGTAAGCCATATGCCCCGACTTGAGGGCCATGAGCTGCCAGCCGACGACCGAGGTGTCGCCGGGCTGCCCCGGTTCATACCGCCAACCGCCGCCGTCGCGGTGCTGGGCGAACATGATGTAGTTGAGTGAAAGCTGGGCGGGAGCCATCAGCGATTTGTCCTGCGTCATGCCGTAGGCCTCGCACAGCGCGATGGCGGCCAGGCCGTGTGAATAAAGTGTGCCGCCACCTTGGGCCAGGTTGCCGGTTTGCAGGCCGTCGTGATTTTCCAGTTTCATCTGGCTGGTGAGGAAGTAGAGTCCGCGGCGGACGGCCTCTTGGTAGTGTCCTTCGCGATGCGTTTGCCCCGCGCCTAGAAACGGCAGCAGGGCCATCGCCGTCGCACCGGTACGGCGGTCGGAAAGATTGCCGGCATTGCCGCAGCGGCCGTTGCAGGGACCGGTGCGATGGTCAAAGCTCCAACTGCCATCGGCGTTTTGATGAGCGGCGAGCCACTTGAGGGCGCGGCCAACGGCAGCTTCGCTCTCTTTACTCGCGCCCTTCCTCTCGCCAAGCGCCTTGCGCTGCAGTTCCCCACGACCCGAGAATCCGGGGCCGGTAATGCCGTGCAGGGCCTTTGCGAGGTCCGTCTTGGGCGCGGTTTCCGGTCCAGTTTCGCTGAGCTCAATGGGGCTGGGGGCGGAGTCGAAATCGGGAATGACAGAAACGGTTTCTGTTTCTTCGGCCGAATCGGAGGCGAGGGCTTGGGTGCTATCGGAAGTGGCGATGTTGGAAACAAGCGTCGATTCAATCTGAATCTGCTTGATGTCTGGGCTGACTAACTCTTCGACCAGTTCCATTGGGGGCGAGTACGCCTGAATCTGCTCATCCATCGCTGGCGGCGAAATGGTAATCAAGGCCAGGATGATGATTCCCAGGAAATGCACGATGCCGCTGACGAACGAGGAAGGCATGGCATTGAAAAGGAGAAATCGAGTCTGAAACTCGCTTCCATTTTCCTCAGTAGCGGGAAAATGAGCGCGCGCGACCTGGCCGTGAGGGGACATGGGGATGCTCCTGAATTGGGCGTGAAGTTGGAGGCGCGAGCGCCTACTCCCTAATCGAGCTGGGCGGGGAGATTTATTCCCGAAGAGAGCGGGGATGGTATCATGTTTTCTTCACTTCAAAATCGGAGGCTGGCGATGAAACGATTTGCTGGGCTGTCGCTGCTGGTTTGGTTCACTCTAGGAACGCTGGCCGTTGGTGAAGAAAAGCCGGCAATCCACGGCTTAGATAGCGGAGATATCCAGCGAGCGGTATCGCCTGAAGGGGCTGCGTATCTGGAGCGCCTCCGCAAAAACACCCCCTTTGGCACCAACAGCTTCGATATGAAAGGGCTCCGCGCGGGGATGGGAACTCGCTTGGAGCCGACGATCAAAGACGTCAAGCTCAGCAAAGTCAAAGTCGGAGAGATTCCCTGCGAATGGGTGCTAGTGCCGGGGGCGGATGAGGGCGTGCGCCTGCTCTATATCCACGGCGGCGGCTTTGTCTCGGGGTCGGGGGGTCGTTACCTCCCGCTGGCGGCCCACATCTCCGCAGCGGCCAAGTGTGCCGTGTTATTGCCTGACTATCGGCTTGCACCCGAGCATCCGTTTCCTGCTGGACTCGATGATTGCGTCGACGCTCACCAGTGGATGATCGCCAACGGACCCTCCGGACCGGCTCCGGCCAAGGCCACTTTCATCGCCGGAGATTCAGCCGGCGGCAGCCTGACGCTGACGACGCTGCTGGCCCTGCGCGACCGCAAGCTGCAACTACCGCTGGGAGGGATTCCCATTTCGCCGACCACCGATTTCACACTGGCAAGCGAATCGCTGAAGACTGTCCACGACCCCATCATCAGCTCTAAGACCATGCCCATATTTCGAGATCATTATCTGGGGAAAACGGACCCCAAGAATCCGCTCGTCTCTCCCGTCTTTGGCGACTACCACGGCCTGCCGCCGCTCCTCATTCAAGTCGGCGAGCACGAGATGCTCCGCGACGACAGCGTGCGTGTGGCGAAGAAAGCCCGTGCCGACGGCATCAAGGTAAAACTCGAAGCCTGGCCCGGCATGTTCCATGTCTTCCAGTCCCACGAGCCGCTGCTGCCGGAAGCGAAAGAGGCGATCGAGCATATCGCGGAGTTCGTGCGGGTGCAAATGTCGCGAAAATGAGGCGGTGACCAGCGAGCGGCCTGCGGAAGCAGGGCCGGTCATGCGGAACTGGCAAAACATCCGCCACTGCGTCTGACGACGCCGGCCAGCCTACTCTGGCCGCTCGCCTTTCAACTTCTCCCGCGCCTCCTGCACAAACTTCAGCAGTTCCGCGGGGCTGGTAAGTTTTTGCCACTCGCGACGGGCTAGGTTGGAAAGACCTTCGGATGGCAACTGCATTTCGGTTTTGAAGTACTCGACGAAGATGCCGCCGATCCAGCGGGTGACGAGGGCTTGGACAATGCCCTGGAGTGCTCCGCCGGCGATCTGGCCGGCGATGGGGAGGGTTCCTTTGAGGAGCGAGGCGACGGCCGTGACGATGGCGGGGGCGGCCAGGTTGACGCCGAGGATGGCGACGAGGTTTTTGCCGAGCTGGGCGAGGAGCGTGATGGCGGAGTTGATGTCGATCGGCTGGCGGTAGACCTTGGCGAGATCGACGACCATTTTGGCGGTGATGGCGCTGCCGGCGATCAGGTCGATGACCGGCAGCGGGCTGATGGCCGCAGCGGCTCCCGCGCCCCAGGTGTAGCGGTCGACGATTTCCCAGGCCCGTTTGTCGAGCGCTTCCTGCACGCGGCGGCGCGATTCTTCCACCAGGCCGCGGGAGCGGAGGAGCAGGTTGGCGAGCAGCAAATCGCGGCCGTCCCGGCGGACGACTTCCAACATTCGCTTCGCCAGCGGGGCGATGTCCGCGGGCTCGGTCACCGTCTCTTCGATTTCTTCACCGCCGGCCAGCACGCGAGTCCGCTGCCGCGTGACGGATTGTGCACGGACGGCTACGAGGTTCTGTGACTGGACAATTTCCTGCACCTGGCCGGCAATCTGGCCGAGCAATTTCGCCTGGTCTTCCGGCTCGTACCAGTCGGCTTTGTTCAGGCAGACGATGACCCGCTTCTCCATTTCCCCCAGGCGGCTAAGGAGACGGAACTCACTCTCCCGCAGCGGGCCGTCCACCACCATCAGCACAATGTCCGCATCGCGAGCGGAGTCGGCGGCAACGGCGACGTGCTCGGCCCCGTCCACTTCTCCCAGACCGGGCGTATCCACAAGCGAGACTTTATCCGAGCCGGGCCAAGGAATTTCCTGCCGCTGGATGGTGGTGCCGCCGCGAGGGTCGGTCTGAAAAGCGTCCCGCCCGGCCAGTGCGTTGAGCAGCGACGACTTGCCGCTTGACACCGTCCCAAACGCCACAATCTCCAGCCGCTGCGACTCCTGCTTTTCCTCGACACGGCCTTTGAGCTGGGCCAGCTCGCGCTTCACATCATCACTGATCGCGGCATCCTGGCGGAGTTCCTCGGTCGCGGCCAGGTTCTCGGCCACTTCCTTTTGCTTCTCGCTGCTGGATAATTCCGAAGGGTTCTTCGCCTGCCGCTCACGCTGCTCTGTCTTCTTGCGAGTGGCTGACCAGAGGCTGTAAAAGAAGTAGCCGACGATGCCGAGCAGAATCGCCACCCCGGTGCCGATGATGCCAAAATAGCCGTAGACCCACACCGGCTCCCAGTTTTTCACCTGCTCATACTGGGCCACAATCTGCGGCGGAATCCAAACCAGCACCACCCCCAAAGCTGCCAGGGCGATGAGGAGGAAGAGGCCGGAGGTGAAGGAGCGGGAGTGCATGAGGAAGGCGTCAGGAAGATGCAGTAGGCGGTATGCAGTAGGCAGTTGGGAAATATGAACGTCGCCCGAGTTGTTATCTCGTCCAAAGACGGCTTTTCTTGATGACTCTTGGCCCCTGACTCCTATGCCTCTACTTCGCATACCGCCCTTCATTATTGATCCTTGCAAACACATCATTCAGCACCCAGTGGAACAGGCAGAGGTGGATGCTCTCGACCATGCCCATGTCATCGAGATCGACGTGGATGCCGTGCTGCTGCATGGTTTTGAGCTTGCCTCCCTTGTAACCGGTGAGGCCGTAGGTGGTGAGGCCGTGGCGGTTGGCCCAATCGACGGAGTTCAGGATGTTCGGGCTGTTGCCGCTGCCGCTGATGGCCAGCAGCACGTCGCCCGGACGGCCGTAGTTCATGAGCTGCTGGACGAAGATCTGGTCGTAAGCGAGGTCGTTTCCCACCGCCATGATCCAGCCGAGGTTATCGGTTAGGCTCAGCACCTTGAGCCGCTTTTTTGATTCGTTCCGCAGATCCTCGGAGAGGAGCGTGCTCTTTCCCAAATCCTCGGCCATGTGCGACGCCGTCGTCCCGCTGCCGCCGTTGCCGATGATGTAGACGAACTTGTCGTTCTGCCACGCCCTGTAAATCAGGTCCGCCATCTTCTGAATATCCGGCTGACTGAGCCGGCTGACTTCCGCATTGAGGCGGTCGAGGTAGGCGGGAAGAGCGAGGGATGCACCGAGCATTTGTTTAGATCAGGGTTTGAGGTTCAAAGTTCGAGGTTCAAGATTAAATATACAGGCTACTCCCTCGGCTTGTAGAAAATGGCGACGGGGAGCATCAGCAACGCCGTGAGTGCGAAGACGGTGGCCCGGGGGACGCTGAGCCACTCGACGACGAAGTCGAACAAAAAATAGACGCCGGCCGAAGCGACGATGGCAATCCAGTTGGCCAGATTGGTCGTTGCGATGGTCCGTCCCTTCAGCGATTCTGGCGGACGCGTCTGCAAAAAGACTTGCAGCGGCACAGCATAGAAGCCAGCGAAGACGCCGAGCAGCACCAATACAATCGCAGTGCCAGGGTAGTGGAGCAGATTCCACTTTCCCTCGCCAGGAATCGCCAAGATGGCTAACAGAACTACCAGCATCCAAGCCCCGATTTTCACCAGCCGAAAATTGACTTTGCTCTTCGACAGCATCCCGGCAGTCAAGCAGCCGGCGGCGATGCCGACTCCCATGCAGGCCGCCAGCATGCTCGTCGGCCCCTTGGTCATGCCAAATTGCACGATGCCGAGCGAATTGACGCTGGGATGCACAATCCCGCCGATCAGCCAGAACATGCAGGAAGCGAGCATCGCCTGTAAGAGTTGCCGGTCTTTTCTCAGCAGAGCCACAATTTCTCCTGGCACGGCCAGCGCCGCTGGCGAGAACGGCAAGCCGGGCGAGGCGGCAGGGAGCTTGCGAATCAGCAGCGAAGTTAAAGTTCCGAGCACGGCCACCAGCAAGCACGCCGCGGAAGCCAGCCAGAGCCGCTGGATGCCAAACCAGTCGGCCAGCACACCAGCGAGGGCGGTGCCGAAGATGATGGCCAAGAACGTCGTCATCAGCATGATGCCGTTCGCCTGCGGCAGATCGCGCTTGGCGAACAACTCGGGGAGAATGCCCCATTTGGGCGGACCAAAAAACGCGCTGTGCCCCCCCATCAGAAACAGCACCACCAGCAGGCCGGCCATGCCCGTTATGTTCCACATCGCAAACGCCGCCATACCCAGCAGCACAATGCCGATCTCCGCCACCTTGCAGGCCACTACTACGGCTCGCTTGCTGTACCGTTCGCTCAGGTATCCCGCGAAGCCGGAGAAGAGCAGAAAGGGAGTAGCAAACAGAAACATCGCCAGCGATTGAATGTCTGGCCCTTCGCGTACCGGCGCTTTCCCCAAGGCTTCGGCAGCTTCCGCCGCCGCCCCCACTGCCGTCCCGCCGACGGCCAGCAGCAGCACCAATTGCTTGAAAAGGTTGTCGTTGAAGGCCCCCAGGAACTGGGTTGCCGTCATGCCGTAGAAGGACGGATCAGCGAAAAGCGGGAACTGAGAGCCGGTAGAAGATTCCGGCGCGACCGCGTCGGTGACGACCTCAGTCACCGGCTCAGGCGATTCATAGGGATTGACGACGGACATGCCGAGAATATCTCACACAGAGGCAGAAAGGGGAATGACGAATGGCGAATTCCGAATGACGAATTAGTCCTGCGATTCATTCGCCATTCGGATTTCGGAATTCCTCTAATACCCCACCGCTGCCCCGTCTTTCCGGCTCTCGCTCGCTCCGTGCAGCACCCCGTTTTTCCAGTCGATGAGGATTCCCTGATAGCCGCCGAAGCCACCGCTGGCGCGCATGACTTTGTGTCCCATGTTTCGCAAAGCGACGACCGTCTCTTCCGGCACCCCCTCTTCCACGCTGACCTGTCCCGAGCCATCCGCCGCAAGGCCGGTCGGTGTGGCGCTGCCGCTGTGGCTGGCACGGGGGGCGTCGCCAGCGGCTTGGACGTTCATGCCGAAGTCGATGAGGTTGGTGACGATTTGCACATGCCCCTGGGCCTGCATGTCCCCTCCCATCACGCCGAAGCAAAACCAGGGCTTGCCTTCCTTGGTGATGAAGGCGGGAATAATCGTGTGGAACGGCCGCTTGTGCGGCTCCAGACGGTTGGCGTGCTTGTCGTCCAGGGCGAAGAGGGCTCCTCGGTTCTGAAGGGCGAAGCCGACGTCCCCCGGCACCACCATCGAGCCGAACCCAAAGTAGTTGCTTTGGATGAACGAGCAGCAGTTGCGGGCCTTGTCGACGACGGTGAGATAAATGGTGTCGCCATGGGTCAGCTTGGGGTCGCCGGCGGGAACATCTTCTGCCGCCTTGTGAGGGTCGATACGCGCATTCTGTTTCTTGGCGTACTCCTTGGAAATGAGTTCCTTCACCGGCAACTCGCCGAAGGCCGGATCGGCATAGAACTTCGCCCGGTCGGCGAAGGCCAGTTTTTTGGCCTCCAGGAAGAGATGCAGATGTTCGGGAGTATTGTGGCCAAGTGCTGGCAGGTCGTGCTGCTCCAGGATGTTGAGCATTTCCAGAGCGGCGATTCCCTGTCCGTTTGGCGGCAGTTCCCAGATGTCATGGCCGCGGTAATTCGTGCTGACGGGCTCGATCCACTCGCTTCTGTGCTCGATAAAGTCCCGCATCGAGAAAAAGCCGCCGTTTTTTTCACTGAAGGCGACGATCTTCTTGGCGATGTCTCCGTCATAGAACGCACGCGGACCTTCCTTGGCGATTTTCCGCAGCGATGCCGCCAGCCGAGGATTCTTCATCACTTCGCCGACGCCGGGCGCTCGTTCGCCGTCGATCAGAAAAGTCGCCGCTGAATCGGGCCACTTCCGCAATGAGTTCGCTGCTCCTTTCCAGTAACCGGCTATCACTTCCGGCACCGGCTCACCGTCCTCGGCCGCGGCAATGGCGGGCGCGAGTATTTCTGCCAGGGCTTTGCGGCCAAATCGCCCATGCAACTCCCCCCAGCCATCCACGCAGCCGGGGACCGACCAGGAAAGAGGCCCCGTCGTGGGAATCTGCGGCAGTCCTTTCTCCGCAAAGACCTGGCGGTTCAGGTTGAACGGACTGCGGCCGGAAGCGTTCAGGCCGTAGAGCTTTTGGGTCTTGGCATCCCAGTAGATAACGAACAAATCTCCGCCGATTCCGCAACTCATCGGCTCGACAACACCGAGCATGGCATTGGCCGCAATGGCCGCGTCGGCGGCATTTCCCCCGGATTTCAGCACGTCCAGCCCGGTTTGGGCAGCCAGAGGATGACTGGTGGCGACCATCCCCTGCCGGGCAAAGACTACGCTCCGGGTCTGGGCAGGGTGGGGGCTGCCGCGATCAAAGGCTTGGATTGGGGAGGAGTTGAGAATGGACATAAGCAGGAAAATGCCGCGAATTGGGCAGGTCAAAATGGGTCGGAATCTGCACATGGGGACCTCCTGGATCGGGCATTCTAACACTGAATAGGTCGTTTCTGGCAATTCTCAGCGAATTCAGAGAATTCTGCATCGAAAGCGGCCAGAGCTGGCAGTATTTGGGATAGAAGCCCAACCCTTGCGCCTGCGGCAGGCTAAAAACAGCGGCAGATTTAGGGACAGGGAAAATCAAGTAGAATCTTTGAAAAACCGTTGCTTTTGGTTGCCCGTTGGATTAGAACTTGAGATTCATGAGGCTGGTTGGGAGTGGTTTGCCGGTGGCGGTTCTCGCCCTGGGCAGCCAGGTTTGTGGATTGATCGGCGAAGTGATGCAACATTGATTGCTTCGCTTTTACACAATACGTCAGTCAGTGGCCCTACGTTTTACAGTCAATCCGCCAATCAGGCGGAGCTTATCTGCGTCCTTTTCCGTCGGACATCCTAGTTCAAGGGTTTTTTGTATGAGCACACGTTCTTCCAAGAGGCGCGCCTTCACGCTCGTCGAGCTGCTGGTGGTCATCGCCATTATCGGCGTGCTAGTGGCCCTCCTTCTTCCTGCGGTGCAATTCGCTCGCGAAGCCGCCCGCCGCATGCAATGCGCGAACAATCTCAAACAGCAGGGGATCGCATTGCACGTCTACTACGACACCCACAAAATCTTTCCGCCGGCCATCCTGGGTTCTGGGCGGATGAATCCCGCCGATGCGAACAACCAGAATCCGCCCCATTTTGTGATGAACACGACAGGCTGGGTTTTGATGCTGTCGCAATTGGAGGGTGCCGCAGGCGCGTATAACTATAATCTGTGCTCCAGCGTTTCGAATCCCTCTCCGTATACGGCTCCTTTCATAAACGGCGTCCAGTCGGATCTGATAGCTGTCAATCCCAATGTGGAGATCTACAGTAAGCGGATGGAAATCATGACTTGCCCTAGCGACACCTATCCAGCCCCCATCATCACTGCCGCCCCCACTACCCCGTCAAACTTCTATTCTCGCAATCAGGTAGCCCGGTCCAATTACTTGTTTTCGTCGGGTAATTACACCGATTATGACCGGCGCCATAACACGATCGTCAACAACCTGGAAAAAGGAATGTTCGGCAATGACAGCTCCAGCGGTTTGGGCGACTGCACGGATGGTACTTCCAACACCATTGCCGTCGGCGAAGCCAAGAACTCCCACGGCGGCCAGACCAGCACCAGTTTTGGTCCCTACTGGGGTGCCGGTGTCCACACTTGCTGCCACGGACGGACGCCACGCGCCATCTCGGGTGGTATTCCGCAAGTAATCACCCTTCCGGCCACTGCGGAGCGCCCAGCTCGCACATTAACCGTGGGCGAGTGGTACGGCGCGATTAACATGGACCAGCAGAATAATTTCACCAACCGGCAGTATGCTTGGGGATTCGGATCGTATCATCCCACCGGTGCCCAGTTTGTGATGTGCGACGGCGCGGTGAAGTTCATCAACCAGAACATCAGCTACGATGGAGGGACCGCCACCGGCGGCGTCTTCGTATGGTTGACGCGGCCCGCGGATAATATGGCCCGCAGTCTGTCTAGCGCTCAATAGTCGTCGTGGGCTGGCGAGCTTACTTGCAGCGACCAAACCTCTGGGGGCCGTTTTTTGGCCCCCAGATTTTCTTTTCTGGACAATTCTGGTAGCCTGAAATACCTCGCTCGCGGAGTGAGCGAGCGACAATCCTTTCAGAAGAGGTTCTTTCATGTTGGTATCCAGCCAAATTCGGCCCTTTACCTTTCTCGCGGCTGTCGCTCTCCTGCTGGCTGGCTGCGGCTCTGACCAAGAGCTTACGAGCTTCAAGGTGACTCCGGTCAAAGGAAAAGTTTCCCAGGGGGGCCAGCCAATGGCCGGGGCAACGGTGACTTTCACGCTTCAAGGCCAACCCCCCCAGGGCTATAAGGGATCGGGAGCGGTGACCGATGCCCAGGGCAATTTTGAGGTCGTGACCGGAACCCAAAAGGGGGCTCTCGCCGGAACCTACTCCATTACGGTCAGCAAGAAAGTTGGAGCGGACGGTAAGCCTATTTCTAACGATCCGGACAGTGGAATGGATGCCGGGATGATGGAAGCCGGCGGCGACGTCAAGGATCTGGTCCCCGCCACCTTCCAGCCCGTGACGCTGACGATTACGGAAGGGACTCCCGTGCCTGATGTCGTGATTGACGTTCCCAATTCCTAACAAGCAGGCTTGCGACCGCCTGCGAGCCAGTCATCGACCGATGTGGCACAAAGTACAACGGACCGTACTGGGCAACACTTTTGGGTTCGGCACAGCGTGAATTGTCGACTCGTAGGACGAGCACTCTGCACGGCGGAGTCGGGATAGTCGGAGCTTCGCCCCCGCGTCCACGCGGGGATTCGCCGCGTAGACGCGGCGGCTAAGCATTGCCAGCGTTGGTGTAGCGTAAAGCACCGCGGCGCCCTGGGTTTTATCGCCGGCTAGTCGAGGTCGGTGTTGACCGGGCTTATACTTGTAGGCGAGGTGGCGGTTGTCCGGCTGCGGACGCGTCCTCGCGCACGTCTTCCCTCAGGAGTTCACGATGCGAATCAATATTACCTTGGTTGTGCTTGGCCTGCTCTTCGGCGGATTGCTGACCGCCAATCAATTGCGTGGGGACGATGAAAAGAAACCCGCGAAGAAAGTCGTCAAGGAGGAACAGAATGACGACGATGACGCGAAGAAGCCCGCGAAGAAGGGGGCCAAAAAGGAGGATGATGATGACGATGACAAGCCCGTGAAGAAACCTGCGAAGAAAGCCGCTCAGGAGGACGACGATGACGACAAGCCCGCGAAGAAGGTTGCCAAGAAAGAAGATTCCGATGACGACAAGCCCGTCAAAAAGCCCGTGAAGAAGGTCGTCAAGGACCAGGACAGCGACGATGCCAAGCCGGTGAAGAAGCCTGTCAAGAAGCCCGCAAAGGAAGACGACGCCCCGCCACCCAAGAAGGTCAAGAAGGTAGTGGCTGACGAGGACAAGACGGCGGCCTCGGAAGAATCCATCGACCCCAAGAAGTTGCCGGAGGGGATTCTGGCAGCGGCGATGAAAACGTTTCCCGATGCCGACGTAGTCGGGGCGGCCCGCGAAAAGGATGGCGACAAAGTCGTTTATGAAGTCGAGCTCAAGCAGAAGGGGCTGACCATCGACATCATGTTCAGCGAAAAGGGGGCCATGGAGCTGGTCGAGAAGCAGATTCCCGTCAAGAGCGTCCCCGAGGCGATTTCCGCCGCCGTTAGCAAAAAGTACCCCAAATCCACGATCAAACTGGCGGAAGAGCTGTATCAGGTGACGGATTACAAACAGACGCTGAACATGTACGAGGTTCTGATCGAGACCGCTGACAAGAGCGGCGTCGAGGTCAAGTTGACCACCAAGGGGAAAATTCAGGCCGAAGAGCAGAAGGGAAAGGCGGGTGATGACCAGAAGCAGGACGAGCCCAAGAAGAAACCCAAAAAGCAACCCAAGAAAGTGGTGAAAAAACCGCCGCAGGACTAACCTCCCCGATCCGTCCTTGTTCCCGCGCTCCGCGTGGGAATCCCGGCGCGCCGGGATCATCGCCACTCCGCGACATCGGAAGGGGGGAGAACGCCAGGCCGTACTTGCCCGTCTTATCCCGGAAGTGACTTGTCGTATCACGGGGCTAACATCATGCGCGACCGAATTGCCTGCCGCGACTCCATTTTTCTTCTGTTCCTCATGGCATTCGCGGCTGTGTTCCAGCCGGGCCGGGCGCTAGGGGCCGAGGAGGAAGAGGAGGAAAATCCTCTAGCGGCGATCGACCCGCGGCGAGTGGTAGTGACGATGGGGGATGGAAGTCAGCTCAAGGTACGACTGGCGGAGGAGCCGATCGTCGTGCAAACGGCCAATGGCAAGCTGTCGGTCCCCGCGGGGGATGTGCGGCGGATAATATTTGCCTTGCGACTGACAGAGGAGGAGAAGCTGCAGATTGCCCAGTGGATCAAGACCCTCGGCGTCCCCGATGTGAACGCTCGGAAAGCGGCCGCCGCGGAGCTCTTTGCCCAGCAGGCCCGGGCCTGGCAGCCGCTGGAGAAGGCGGCGAAGGAAGGCTCGACGGATATTGCCAAGGAAGCCGAGGCGCTGCTCGATAAGCTCTGGGAAGTTGTGCCGGAAGGCGAGCTGACAGGGAATGAGCTCGACACGGTGGAAACGCCGGACGGCAAGATCGTCGGCAAGATTGCCGCCGAGAGCCTCAGAATCCAAACGACGCAGTTCGGCGAACTCAAGCTCAAGCTGGCCGACGCCCGCACCCTCCGTTCACTGGCCCTGCCGGAGCAGGAGGTGGTGGAGAAAGTCGACACCAAGGGAGCCCAGCCCGACCCCGGCAATCTCAAGGCCGTGGAAGGGCAGGTCGGCAAGACATTCCTGTACAAGGTCACCGGTGCTGGAGGCGGCACCATGTATGGCAGCAACCCTTACACCACCGACTCGCGGCTGTCGTCAGCGGTAGTGCATTACGGATTACTGAAGCAGGGCGAGACCGGCATCGTGAAGGTCACCATCATGGGCAACCTCCCGAGCTTCGTCGGCGGCACCAATAACGGCCTCTCCAGCAGCAGCTACAGCGGCTATCCGGGCTACGAGATCAGCAAGCCGAAGAAGACGCGGCCGCGGAAATAAGAAGGCATTGTCCGCAGATTGGGCGGATGAACGCAGATTGAAATCAGGAATCAGGATTTTCTTAAATCTGCGGACACTACCCATACAGTTTCAGCACTTCGTCGCTGCCAATCCGGCGGGCCTTGATGCGGCCTTCGGAGAGTTTTTCACCGGCGGGGTCGATGTAGACGCGGCCGGTGCGGTTTTTGCTCTCGGGGTTCACGTTCATGACGTGGATGTTGAAGATGTAAGCCGATTCGCTGGTCGCTTTGAACCAGTGGACATTGTCCTTGTAATCCGAGACGGTCGAGTGCTCTCCCGCCTTGAAGGCCCGGTCGATGGTCGGGCGGATAATCATGTGAGTTTCCGTGTCCTCCAGCCGGTCGTAGTGCTTGCCCTGAAAATCCCCTTTGAGGATCAGAAAAGCGGTGGCCATGTTGTTGTGGCCGTGGGGGACGACGCTGCGGCCCTGGCCGAGAGCGAAGACCTGGTGGCCGAAAACCAAGTTCGTCGGCAGTCCTTCGACCTGCGGGAATTTCGCCCGCAGGCTCTTCTCGCCGCTCTCGGCGTGCTTGATGTTCGCCGTCAGTTTCTCGAAGTCGATGAACTTGAGGGCGTCCGCCAGGTCCACCTTGGCGAACAGCTCATCCACCTTCGTCTGCCAGTCCGTCTGTTTGAGCTTCTGTCCGAGCACGGACTGTGACAGGTCATTGAGATCCTTCATCCATTTCCCCGCCAGCAGTTTCATGTCTTCCGCAAAGGCATCCCGCGTCATCAGCGTCTCCAACAACGAGTAAGTGAGGAGCGAACCGAGGGTGGCCTGCGTGAACTGGCGGCGGGAGAGGGACATGGGGAACTCCGGGGGAACAGCGGAAAGTGGAAAGCCGAAAGCGGATGGTAGGCACTCAGCATGATACGACAACCAAGGACAGAATGCCAGAAATGGCGGGAAGAGTTTTGAACAGAAGGGAACAAAGGAAACGAAGAAGGAGAAGAAGAGAAATGGCAAAGAGCAGATTCGGAAATCCACTTCAATTCATGCCCCTTCGTTACCTTTGTTTCCTTCTGTTCAAAATGCCTTACTACCCTTTCTTCCGAAACGCATTTTGCATTTCCCGGATCTGCTCCAGGTCGATGCCGGCTGGCTTGTTTTCCAGGAACCAGTTGAGTTCCAGCACGGCTTGCTCGCGGCGGCCCGTTTCGAAGTGCAGGATGGCCCGCAGGCCACGCTCGCGGACGAGAGTTGGATCGATGATGAGCAGGGCTTCGACGTACCGCAGGACCGCTTCCTTATCGGACTTCTGCTGGGCCAGGCCGAGCAGGTTGCCAAGCATTCGCTGTAGGATTTGCCGCTCGCTGACGGCGGCAAGCTGAGCCTCTATCACATCCTCACCGGTCAACTCGCGGACTTTCTTGCCGGCTTCCTCGCGGCTGAGGGGCTTACCTCCCTCGAACACGTCGATGAGCTGTGGCTCCCCCATCTTGGGTAAATGACGCACGACGAAATGAGCGGGAAGGCCGACTCCTTCCATTTTGAGACCCAGCCGGGCTGCGAGCTCCATATAAAACACGGACAGCGTAATGGGCAGACCCTCGCGGTCGTCCAGAACTCGATTCATGTAACTGTTGAGGCGGTTGTAATAATCCGTGCGGCTGCCGTGAAAGCCGTTTTGCTGGAAGAGATAGTCGTTGAGCACCTCCAGCTTCTTCGCCTCGCTCGCATCCGTGGGGAATTTCGCCTTGATCTCTCCCGCCATCCGCCCGAGCTGCTTGACATATGCCTCCACGTCCACATCTTCTTCATCCAGCCGAGCGAGAGTGAGGGCGGCGCGGAACAGATCGATCTTGCCGTCTCGCACTTCGAGGGCCGCGTTCAGTTCATTGGCGACTTGCCGCAAGCGGACATCGGCGGCGATCTGCTCGAGCTCTAACGCCCGCTCGCGGAGCGTCTTTGCCTTTGCGCGCAGAGAGACAATTGCTTCCTCCGGAGCAGCGACGAGTGGCGTCAGCTTCTCCGGCAACAGGTTCTCCAGCGGGGGGAGAGCGTCGATTTCCTTGGTGAGACTGGCTGCCAGCTCCGGCGCAGGGAGATGGGACGGCAAGCTCGCGCCGACCTGAAAGCGGCGGAACTCGGCCTGCGTCTGGCGGAATTTGGCCAAGCCGACTTTCCCCTTTGTCAGGCCGTCGTCGGTGGACTCGATGACCAGCTCGTTATTGAGAAAGCAAAGAAGTTTTCCTTTCTCGACTCGGACCTTGAGATGGTTCCACTGGCCAGCGCGGTAATGCTCGCTGGCTGTCTCTGTTAGCACTTTCCAGCTGAACACATCCGGCCCGTCGAACCGCGTCAGACGCACCTTGCCGTTCGTGGGATAAAAGCCGTAATGGACATCCTTGCCGTCCGCATGGAAAACGAGGCCGGCTGCACCCGCTTCGTCATCGAGCTTGACGCTGACCGCCACTTCATACGGCAATTCGGGTGGCTCTGCCTGCGCGAGACAAAGCGATCTTCCCCCAAACCCGCTCCCCAGGCCGTCGACCAGAATTCTTCCTCCCCGCTGCTGCCAGGTTGCGCCAAACAGCGGCAGCCAGTCCGATTTGTCGATGCTGCCAATAGTAAGCCAGCGGTCCATCGGAATCGGATTCGGTTTTTCCAGCAGCGGCTTGAGAGCGTTGACCTCCACCGCGAAGGCGATGTTCTGCTGCACAAGGGACTTCAGCGTGACGATGCCAACGACTTTTCCCTGTCCATCCAGGACTGGACCGCCGCTGTTGCCTGGCTCGACCGGCATGGCGAGCTGCAACATGCGGCGGCCTTCGATTTCGCGAACTTCGGAAATCACGCCGCCGACCACGCTGCTTTTTAAGCCATACGGATTGCCGAGAGCGACCATCGGCGCCCCTTGCTCCAGCTTCGCCGAATCGCCAAGTTCCAAAGCGGGGAGATCCTTGCCATCCACCTTCAGCACTGCCAGGTCCAGGTTTCTATCCCAAGCGCGAATCTCCGTCACCGCGAGTTTCTTGCCGTCCGGCATTTGCACCGAAATCGGTCGCGCCTCGCCGATGACGTGCAAGTTCGTGGCAATCAGGCCGTCGGCGGAAATCACGAATCCCGTGCCGAGGCGATTGTCGCTGCTCTCGCGACCGGTCATGGTGATGAGCACGATCGACGTGCGGGCCTTCTTGGCCAACTCGGCGACGGACGCCGGCTCGGCAGACTGCACCGATCCATAAGGGAGCAGGGAAAGTAGTCCCAAGAAAATGGCGGAGCGCATGGGCGAGGGTCCGAAGGCATTTTGAACAGAAGGAAACGAAGGTAACGAAGTGAGGAAAGGAAAGTGGAAAGAGCGGCTACTTTCTGCCTCTTCTCTTCGGCCTTTCTTCGTTTCCTTCGTTTCCTTCTGTTCAAACTCTTCAATGCTACCCGTCAGTTCGTCGCCACTTCGGTTTAGACTGCCGGGCTTTGGGATGATGCTTGGGGGCCAGGGATTGCGGCGGGCGGGGGAGGACTCCGCCCGGGATGCGGTCGATGAGTTTGACCTTGGCCGCCCGGGGTTTGTAAGGCTCGGTCGATTCGCGGTCCCGCTTTTCCAACTCGAACATCACCGGCTGGTCGGGCTGGATGTTGTCGAACTTCCCCTCCTCCACGACCGTCGCGTGGAAATAGACATCCAGCCGCCCTTCCTGGCCGATGAACCCAAAGCCGCGATCGGCGGCGATTTTTTTGACAGTGCCGTAGAGCATGCATGAGTGGGGCAGGCTCCCAGCCTGCCCAAAAGAGAAAAGTCTGGGCAGGCTGGAAGCCTACCCCACAGGCTTACTTTAATTCCTTGACGCGCAGATTTCGGAACTCGACGTGGGCACCGTGGCCGCAGAAGCAGATGTACCCTTTGTCCCGCTTGAGGCCGGGGTGCTCGCGCTTGTCGATGGTGCTCGGAGTGCTGGCCTTTTCGATGTCCCCATCAACGATGGTTTCGCCGTTGAGCACCACCTTCACGTGCTTGCCGTCGCAGGTGATTTCCTGGGAGTTCCATTCGCCGACTTTCTTGAGGAATCCCCGCTTGGCGGGTAGCACTCCGTAGACCGAGCCATGGGTCTGATAATCTTGAAGGCCTTTGTAACTGGGATGGTCGTTGTCGAGAACTTGCACTTCCATGCCGACGAAGGCGGCATCACCTTCACGGGGAGCGCGGATGCCGATGCCGTTGTTGGCTCCCGGCGTGAGCTTGAATTCGAAGCGAAGCACGAAATTGGCGTACTCTTTTTCGGTATAGAGGTTGCCTCCCTTGCCGTCCTTGAGGCAAACGATGGCTCCCTCCTTCACTTCATACGCCCCGGTCCCACCCTGCCAGCCTTTGAGGCTCTGCCCGTCGAAGATGCTGGCAAAGCCTTCCTCTTTTTTGTCCTCCGCCGTGGCGGCGGCTAACAGCATGAACGAGAAGGCGAGCGAACCGGCAACTCCTAATGGAATTCGTGACATCGATTGAGTCTCCTGCAGTCCAGTTAGTCCAAAGCGTGTGAACCTGATTACACCAACGGCCATTGTAACCGGCATATGGTACGATGGCACGTGGTATCCCTCGCTTCCAACTCCCTTTGCCGAACACCATGAGCAGCGTGCGACTTTCTTGGTTCGTGGCGATATTTAGCCTCGTGTTTTATTGCGGATGTTCCTCGGGTCAGCCAGCGGCGACGGAAGAAGGTGCGGGGCCAACGCCCGTGCCCGCGGCGGGTACTGGGGGCGAAACCGCAAGTGGGGGGACGGCGACACTCGCAACTCCCGCTTCAGCGCCGCCCGCGAGTGCGCCCCCGGGGACTACTCCGCCGGCGGAACCCGCGAGTTCGGAAGAGGAAGCTCCCAAGCCGCCGGAGCGGATTGAAGTGAATCTGGAGTCGCTCGTCACCGGCTTGCAATCGACAGTCGCCACGCAAGTTTTTACGGCGGGAGAGTACTTTCGCCAGATTCCTGCTGGTCAGCGGCGGGAGGTGCTGCTGAATCTTTGCAAACACGCCGATCCGAATGTGCGGGGAAACACCTGGCGGGTCTTTTCCACGGTCGCGACCAAGGAGGATCTGGCCACGCTCAGTGAAGCTTTGCTGAGCCCTTTCAACGATGTGCGGATTGCGGCACTGGAGAACATGGCCCGGTTTCCCAATGACCAGACCATCGGCGTCTTGACCAAGCTTCTGGAAAACCCAGACGATCGCGAGCTGGCCGCCGGCTTGCTTTCCAAGATCGGTCCGGCCTGCGAAGCGGCGGTGCTGCCATACGCAACGCATGCCGATGCCAATATCCGCCGCGCTGCCTGGGATGTGCTTGTCGACGCGGGCACCCGCAAAAGCGTGCAGGCGCTGGAGCAATTGACGACGCTGCCGCAGTTTCAAAAGGATGAGCCGCTGAAGAGGTCGCTGGAAAAATTACGCGAGCGGCTGCGGAAGTCTTAACAATCACGCCCACGCAGAGCGGTGGGCGTGGCACCCAGGGATCTACGTCTTGGGGCGCTTCGGCTTGTAGATTTCCGTGGCGGTGCCGTAGTAGGTTTCGCCGGCGTTCATCAACGTTTCGCTGAGTGTGGGATGTGGATGGATGGTTTCGGTGAGGTCTCGCACTTCGCAGCCCATTTCAATAGCGAGTGCCGCTTCAGAAATGAGCTCACCCGCACCCGCGCCGACGATTCCGCAGCCGAGGAGCCGCTCGGATTCTGGGTCGATGATCCACTTGGTGAGCCCTTCGGTCCGGCCGAGGGCCTGAGCACGGCCGCTCGCGCCCCAGGGATAGAGTGCGACCTCGAAGGGAATGCCGTCCTTCTTGGCCTGATCTTCCGTGAGTCCGACCCAGGCCAGTTCGGGGTCGGTGAACACGACCGCGGGAATGCAGAGCTTGTCGAATGCGGCTGGTTTGCCGAGAACGACTTCCACGGCGACGCGAGCTTCGTGCGACGCTTTGTGGGCTAGCATCGGCTCGCCGGCGAGATCGCCGATGACCAGGAAATTGGGGTCGGTCGTCTGCATCGATTGGTCGCAGACCACGAAGCCTTTTTCAGTCACCTGCACGAGCGTATTCTCCAGCCCCATCCCCTGGCTGTTGGGTCGGCGACCGACGGAAACGAGAACCCGGTCATAGAGTTCCGTACCAAATTTGCCCGGTCCCTCGAAGGCGACTTCCACTTTGTCACCGCGAATGCCCAGCGAGCCGACTTTGGTGTTGGTGAATATTCGGTTTTCAAAAAGCTCGTTCAGCTTTTTATGGAGGGGCTTGGCTAGGTCGCGGTCGGCGGCCATCAGAATGCCATCCAGGAATTCAACAACGCTCACCTTCGAACCCAGCCGTGCATAGACGGTTCCCATCTCCAGACCGATATAGCCACCGCCAATCACCAGCAGATTCTCGGGCAAGTCCATGAGCTCTAGCGCGCCTGTCGAATCCATCACCCGGTCGGAGCCAATGTTGAACGCGGCAGGCATGGCAGGGAGCGAGCCGGTTGCCAGAATGCACTTGTCGAAAGTTAGCTTCCCCCCTTCGGGAATCGAAGGGTCGCTCCCCTCAATCCGCATGGTGGTCGAGTTTTCAAAGGTCCCTTTTCCCGTGATGATCTTCACGTTGCGGCGCTTGGCCAGTTGCTTGAGGCCGCTGGAGAGCGTGGCGATGACCTTTTCTTTGCGGGCCCGGACCTTGGCGATTTCAATCTTTGGCTGCGGGAACTCGACCCCCCAGTCGCCGCGGAGCTCATCGACTTCGGCAATGACGCGGGCCACGTGCAGCAGAGCCTTGCTGGGGATGCAGCCGCGGAGCAGGCAGGTGCCGCCAAGCTTCGACTCCATTTCAACAAGGGTGACTTCCAGCCCTTCGTCGGCGGCAAAGAAAGCGGCAGCATAGCCCCCGGGGCCACCACCGAGAACGACAAGCGGGGTGTGCATAGGGTCGTGGGGTAGGCTTTTAGCCTGCCCTTCGAGATCAGTTTCTGGGCAGGCAAGAAGCCTACCCCACCTTTACCGTGCCAGGAATTCGACCACGATGTTGACTTCCACCGGCAGGCTGAAATCGCTGGCACCCGGGAGACCCACCATAGTCACGCGGAGTCCTTCGTTATCGAAGGTAATCCAATCGGGAATCGTGGTGCTGGAGTTCTCGGCCGCACCCTTGTAGAGATTATAGATGGCTTCGTTGGGGCGAATGGAAATCACGTCGCCGGGGCGGAGGCTATACGACGGACTGGTGACTTTGATGCCGTTCACGAAGAAATGTCCGTGAACAATTCCCTGCCGGGCTTGCGGGCGGGTCTTGGTCAGGCCGGCCCGGCGAATGACGTTATCCAGCCGCCGTTCGCACATGGACAAGAGTTGCTCGCCGGTATTACCTTTTTTGGACTTCACCAGGTGGTAATAGCGGCGGAGTTGCTTCTCCAGGAGACCGTAATAGTGCTTGATTTTCTGCTTCTCGGCCGAGGCCTTTCCCCAGTTGGAAAGCCGCCGCCCACGAATGTGCATGCCGGGGGGGTTGTCACTGCGGCGGTCGAGAGCCTTGGCGGCTCCCGCGCTCTCGTAAACGAGCGTTCCGAGCCGGCGATTAACGCGTCCTTTGGGACCGTGGTAGCGAGCCATCTGGCAAAACTCCTGCCTCACATTAACAAAAGGGAAGCCCCTTAATATCCCGAAACAGGTGCTTGCTTACAAGGGGTAACGAATCTCGTTTTCGGCCTGGCGCGGGTGTTGGGGCGATTGGCTGGCCTGCTTCCAGGCCCCCAAAATGACCTGGGTGAAGCTGAAGATGCCAAAGGAACAAAAGCCGCCGAGAAACCCAAACGCAACCGCCCCCACGGCCATGTTTTGCCACTCGCCACTGCCTGCCGATAGGAAGCCCCACAGTCCACCGGAGATTCCTCCCACCAGTACACCGGCCGAGGAAACAATCAGGATGGGCAGACCGAGGGCCACTTTGCTCGCCAGGTCGGTCGGCGGGGCAAAGCTCGACGGGTCCACCTGCGGGTTGAACCGCCGGGGCGGAATTTCACGCCCCTCTTTGGTCACCGGCCGATCCCCGATGTCTCGCAGTCGCGTGCCGAGGACGTTGCCCACGACATGAGCCGCGATGAGGAGCATCAGCAGGAGCAACCCGGCCATGACCACCGGATGCACTACATTGACGAGCGAGAACATTGCCGCCAAGAGTGTGATGATCCAAATCAGGGTCCGCAGGGTGAACTGCGGCGGTCGAAGGGGACGGCGGTAGTCCGAGGGAGTGGACACGTGTTTTTAGCGATCAATCATTCGCCCTTAGGTTTTAGGGCTGGCCGCCGACTGGAATGAAGCGGATCGATTTGATGACGAGGCTATCGGCGGGAACGGTGCCGGTGGGACGGATGCTCAAAGTGTGCGTTCCGCTGGCTTTGACGACAATGGTGTGAGAGACGACTTGGAAATCATCGGCACCGCCGGTCGGCGGCAGATGAAAGTTGTGCAGCGACTCCTCGTCGAGCAGCAATTCCACGCGAATGTCCTCTCCTTCGTACGCGGCAGAGTAGCTCATGTCCAGCTTGAAGAAGCCGGGATGCAGGAGCTTGAACTTCCAGGTCGCCCCATCTTCCGCGGAACTCCAATTGGTGAGTACGTTTTCAGAGATGGCAATCTTCAGGCTGGTGGCTCCTATCAGCACGGCAGCGGAAGGGGGGAGGCTCAATTCGCGGCTCCCTTCTTGCAGGACCACGATCGCCTTGGCCGCGGGATCGGGCGGCGTTTCGGACGGCGGCTCCGGCTGTGCTTCACCATTGCCTGGGTCGGTGGTACTTCCGCCGGGGTTTAGTCGGACTTCTGTTTTCTCCGCGGGCGGCAATAGGTATTGTGACCCTCCCCAAATTCCGCCGGCGATGAGCAGGATGGCGATCGCCATGATTCCGACGCTGCGAACGAGACTGCTCTTTCGAATGGGCTCTATTTCGTTAGGCGGCTTGTCCTCATCGATGGCCAGTTCGGATTTGCGAACTTGCTTGGGGGGTGCGAGCAGTATCGCCCTCGGCGCGACTGGCGGCGCGGCCAGCGGAGGCTCCAGAGTCGGTACTCCCGCCGCTTGATAGGGTGAAAAGGCCGGCGGCAAAGCCATCAGCGGAACAGCCGTCGGAAAAAATGTGACCGGGGCCGAGGCAGGGCCATAGGCGTTCTTGCGTTCCTGCAAGAACGTGTCGTATTGCACCTTGGCGATTGGAGACAGCAGGCAAAGTTTGGCGGCCGTAATCTCGTTGAGCAGCGTATTGGTAAACGAACCCCGCGGCCCTGTCTGATTGGACCGAATCAAACTCATCCGCGCATCCGCAGCGGTCGCAATCTTTCCCGCATCCGCTTCAAACCGCGCAAGTCCCAACAGCCGGTAATGATCCGCCGGCAGCTCATGAGGCTCAATGCCGAGCCATTCGCGGTAGGGATCGAAGACTTCCGTGGCTGTGGACATGGCGGGAGGGATGCAGGCACACGAGGGCCGGGCCAGGCAGGCCGGCTGTAGTCATTCTACATTGGGCCAATGGTGGATGGAGGGGCAGACGTTACCGGCCAGATGAGCCTGCATTCCTCACGGACATTCGTAAAGTATTCGCATGAGAGTGGCAAAAGCATGAACCACCGTGTCCCGGGTCGACCGGATTGTTAGTGGTCGGCTGTATTTGGGCAATAAACGCAGCCCGGTCGCGAATCATTCTACGAGGCGCAACCTCTGCGGCGTCAACGATTTAGCCCAGGCTCGGCTCGCGGCGCGATGCCAATGCCCAGCCGCTCGCCTATAATTGACACATCACGACATCGACTGCCGAGTCCATGACGGCGGCGATGGCGAATAGATTGAGGGCTGTGCGAATGATGGACATGCAATTGACCCATAAGCGGCGTGCGGTGCGATGCGTCGGGCTGGCGGCGATGGCCCTATTGGCCTGGGGTATTGGCGGAGCGGCTCAAGAGAAAGCTCCCCCCCCCCAAGGGCCCACCTGCACCTCGAGCATTTCTCATTCAAGTTCCCTTGCCCATCATCGGCAATGCCGATGGCCAGGTGAAGAGCCGCATCCAGCAGATCCTGAAGTCGCTGAAAAAGATGGACCTGCCTAAGGCCGGTCCGCGGCCGGCGCTGGTTCTGGAATTCATCGCAGCGGACGGCAGCGCGGGAGAACAGAGTGATTTTGGCCGCGCTCTCGGGCTCGCCCAGTTCCTCACCAGCGAACAAGTGAGCCCGGTTCGCACCGTGGCCTATCTGCCACGCAGCGTAAAGGGGCACGCCGTGTTGCCGGTCCTGGCCTGCGAACAGTTAATCGTAGCTAAGGAAATGGAGCTCGGGCCCGCCGGTGTGTTGCCGGACACGGTGGACGAAGCGGTCATTGCGAACTATTCCAGCATCGCCAAGCGGCGGCGGACTGTTCCCGAGGCGATTGTCCACGGTTTCATCGACGACCGCGCCGCGGTTTATCAGATCACCACTCCCGACGGCGTCCGTTTTGAAACGGCGGAGGGACGCGACGCTCTCCAGCGGGAGGGCAAGATTATCAAGGAAGAGACGGTCTTTCAGCCGGGCGAGCCGCACCTTCTTTCCGGCCTGGCCCTGCGGGACAAATTCAGCTTCGCCAGCCACAAGGCGAACAGCACTGCCGAATTGGCGAGCGTGTTGGATGTGCCGCTGGCCAGCTTGTCCGAGAGACTAGCACCTTCCGATGGCTGGAAGCCAATTCTGGTGAAGTTTGACAAAGTGGTTCATCGAGGGGAAGTGAATCGGGTCATCAAGAGCATTCAAGAACATGTCGAGCGCGATGACTTTAACCTGCTCGTCGTGGAGATCGCCAGTGCCGGCGGCGATCCTGGTCAAAGTCTCCGACTGGCCCAGGAGATCGCCGAGCTTGATCCTAAATATCACACCGTGACCGTGGTGACTCGAAAGGCGCTCGCTGACGCTGCCATCATCGCCTGGTCCGCTGACGAGCTCCTGGTCGCGGAGGATGCCGACTTGGGTGGGGAGGGAGAAGCGATTGACGACCGCGTGATCGAAGCAGTTCGCGATCCGCTTAAGCAACTCGCGGGCAGATTGGGACGCAACTGGTCGCTGCCGCTGGCGCTGACGGATCCCCGCATGGAAATTGCTCCTTATGTGCGGGCCGCGAGCGGCGAAACTCGCTACCTTTCCGCCACAGAGCATCGCGAGCTGAAAGACGGGGACGACTGGGTAAGGCAGGGAGATCCTTTGGATTTGTCCCGCGGATTGACGGGTGCCAAGGCGATTGAAATCGGCCTTGCGCAGGGATCTATCGGCAGCTTGAACGAGCTCAAATCGAGATACGTGTACGACGATATTCAAGTCGTTCGCCCCAACTGGGTGTTCGAAGTGGTCGAATGGCTGGCTGATCCGAGAATTGCGGGGCTGCTCCTCTTCATCGGCTGGTTCGCGCTGATGATCGAACTTTCGACACCGGGCGTGGGATTGCCGGGCTTCATTTCCGCGGTTTGTTTCGTGCTGTATTTCTGGTCGCAGTTTTTGAACCACACTGCCGGCTGGCTGGAGATACTGCTATTTGTCACCGGTGTGGCCTGCATCTGCGTGGAGTTGTTTGTTGTGCCGGGAACGGGAGTTTTCGGAATCGGCGGCGGCGTGATGATTGTGATTTCCATCTTGCTGGCAAGCCAGACCTTCATCTTTCCGGGCAACGCATACCAGATGCGGCAACTGCCGGTGTCGCTCATGATGGTGGCGGCCGGCGCGGCGGGGGGAGTCATTTCCATCGGTGTCATCCGCCGCTTCCTCCCTCACACTCCTTATTTCAACCGCATGCTCCTCCAGCCGCCGGAGGGAGAGCAACTGGAAGATATCCAGCGCCGCGAAGCGCTGGTCGCTTGGGGTCATCTTTCCGGCAAACGGGGCATCACCACCACGCAGCTTACCCCCTCGGGCAAAGCCCGGTTTGGGGACGAAGTGGTGGACGTCATCAGCGATGGGGATTTGATTCCCAAGGGGGCCGCAGTGTATGTTGCAGAAGTCCTTGGCAACCGCGTCCTCGTCAAAATGGCGGAATGAAAGCAGGGGCCAGGAATCAGGAGTCAGGAGTCATTTCTGAGTCCGCCGCCTCTGCTGACCCCTGTCCACCTGATCCCTGACCTATGTCCCTCCTCCTCTGGGCTCTCATCCTCCTCCTCGCCGGCTGCATCTTCCTGGTGCTGGAGTTTTTCATCCCGTCCAGCGGCACGCTGGGGGTGCTGGCCGCTCTGTCGTTTGTGGCGGCGATTGTGCTCGCGTTTATGGCAGGACCGGTCTATGGAACGGCTACTTTTGTGGCCGTTTTGATCATCGTTCCGACGGCTTGTATTCTGGCGGTGAAGTACTGGCCCGAAACTCCCATCGGCCGCATGATGCTGATCCAGCGGCCTGAAAGTCCCGATGAAGTTTTGCCGGAAACGGAGGCCTATCGCGGCATGCAGCACTTGGTGGGGAGACAAGGCGTGGCGAAGAGCCTGATGATGCCGGGAGGCGTGGTGGAAGTGGACCGCAAGAGTTACGACGCCGTAAGCGACGGAATGGCCATCGAACCGGGCACTCTGATTGTCGTCGTCGCCATTTCCACGCAGCGAGTTGTTGTCCGCCCGGATGACGCTATTTCCGCCAATCAATTCGAGAATCCTCTTCCCGCCCAAGTCGTCCCGGAAGAAGTCGAGCCAGCAGCACCCTCCGCGCCACTGCTCGAATCGGCGATGAAGGACTTTGAGAATCCGTTTGACGAGACGACGGCTTGAGTGGAGCTATTTGCATTCACCCGGCGTCAAATACCTCGACAGCACCAGCGGAAGCAACTGGCCAATCGCCTGCACTTCGCCCGTTCGAGAAGCGTGCGTTTGCGCGGGACGCTCAGCGGGACAAGCGCTGCCCTGGGGCGAATAAACCCGCAGAGGCACCCGCGCACGGCGAGTTGCCAAACAAGGTGTGCGGCGGACGGGATGAGCGGCGAGCATCGGCGAATCTCCTTTGGATTGGGCAAATCCTGATGACTGTACGTATTATTACGTAGTGTGAACATAAGTCAATATATGGACGAATGATTTTACGGGTAGTGGCGGCAATTCCGCTCCCCAACTCCCTTCTGGTAGTGCTCCTGAAGATTTTCGTGCCCGCGGAAACGACTCTGCCGCCTGGGCCGTCTTATCTTCCAGACAAACGTATGTTTGCTCAGGCCTTTGGCGGCCTTTTTCCTCCGCGCCGCCGCTTCTATCACCGGAGTTTGTTATGCGCAAGTCGTTGCCTCTCAAGAAGTTGCTGTATTCCGCCGCTATTGCTGGCGGCTCCCTCGCCGGCCTGTTTGCTTATCCCGAGGCGGCACTAGCGCGGGTGAAATTGATAACTTTGCCCGTCCGCGAGCGAGTGGAAATCCAGCTCGATAACGCTGGGGCCACGCTCGTCGAAGAAGAGCGGGTCGTGCCACTGGTGAAGGGGGAGAATCAGGTCGATTTCTCCTGGGCCAACACGCAAATTGACCCCAATACCATCGTTTTCCGCGTCATCGCGCCGATTGGCGAGAAAATGATCGATGTGAAAGTTCTCTCCGTCAGCTATCCGCCGAATGAAGCGGCACTCATCTGGGCAGTCGGCAGCAGCGATTCCGGTAGCGTCCGGGTCCGGGTCAGCTACTTGCTCGGCAACCTCAACAAGAGTTTCAATTACCGAGCTGTGGCGTCGAAAGACGAAGCCAGTCTCACCCTCTCCCAATACATGCGGCTGCAAAACTTTGCCAATGAATCCTTCGGCAGCACCGGCGTTTGGGCCGGTTTTGGCAAACGGTTCCTCAAGCCGGTCGGCCTCAACGAGACCAAAGAGATGCTGATGGAGAAGTATGAGAAGGTGCCGATCAAGAAGACCTATACCTGCAATCCCGCCGAGTTCGATTACCTCGATCGGGCCCAGAACAAGCTCCGAGTCCCGATGCACTACGTGCTAAAGAACGACAAGGCCAACCACCTCGGCCTGGCCCCGCTGCAATACGGCAAAGTCCGCATTTTCATCGACGGCGGCGGCGAAGGTGGCACCGCCTTCCTTGGCGAGGATTGGGGAAAATTCACGCCGATGGACGACGAGATGAAGCTTTATCTGGGCGTCGCCCAGGACGTCGTCGTCAAACGGACCATCGACAAAAACGAGAACAAGCGGATCGGCGGCAATGTCTTCAATCAGGAAATCGTCCTGAAATATGAAATTGAAAATTTCAAGGACACTGCTGTTACGCTCGACATCGTCGAAAACCTGCGGCACATCCGCAACGAAGTCCGCGGTGACACCGGCCGCGACGTGGAATGGGAACTTGGCAAGCTCACAACCTTCGAAGGGGGTCCCGACAAGGAGAAGAGCACCTTCGACCAGGTCGTCTTCCACGTCAAACTCCCGCCGCGAGCCAAAGACGGCAAGGCCGATAAGAAAGAGCACAAGCTGAATGTGATCCTGAAAAACGAGTGGTAATCGCCAGTCCTGTAGCCACCCGAACAAGGAGAACACATTCATGCAAAGTTCAACTACATCCTCGTTCCCACGCTCCGCGCGGGAACGCACGTCCTCGACGCTCCTGCGTCCCCTCCTCTGCCTGCTGATCGTCGGCCTGTCGCTGCGAACAGCCCGCGCCGAAAACGTCGACCTCTCCACCGTCCCTTCTCGGAGCACGGTGCAACTCACGATCTATAACAGCGAGGACATCACTCTCGTTCGTGAAACTCGCGCGGTGACTTTCAAAAAGGGTGTCAATCCACTCCAGTTTTCCTGGGCGAACACTCTGATTGATCCGTCGAGCGTGGAACTCAAGTTTCTGACCAATGCCGACAAGCTCGACGTACAGGACACCACTTTCCCGCACGCCAAGCCGCAGATGCTGTACTGGAACGTGCAGAGTGAGTTCGACGGGGAAGCCAAGATTCAAATCACTTATTTCACTAGCGGTATCACTTGGTCCGCGGATTACCTTTGCATCGCCGACAAGGATGAAAAAGAGATGTCCTTTGAAGGCTTCGTCCGGGTCTTCAACAATAGCGGCGAAGAGTACGAAGATGCCCAGGTCCGTCTTGTAGTCGGCAAAATCAACCTGGTGGAGAAGATCGCCCAGCTTGCGAACATTCCTGTCCCTCAAGTCGCCCAAATGGAAGCCGAAGAACTGGCTGGAGTGAGGCGAGAAGCACTCAGCGCCACTCTGTCTCGCAGCGGTGGCATGGGTGGCGGTGGCGGCAAAGGGAATGCCGAGAAACCGAAAGAGATCATCAAGGAAGGGCTCAGCGAGTACTTCATCTACACCATCGAAGGAACCGAGACGATCAAGAACGGCTGGAGCAAGCGGATGCGGTCGCTGGAAGGACAGAAGATTCTCTTCCAAATCGAGTATCGCTATCGGCCGCAGGAATACGGCGAATTCATGGTCCGCATGTACCTCCTGAAAAATGACGTGGCCAGCAAGCTGGGAACGACGCCGCTGCCCGATGGCATTGTCCGGGTCTTCCGGGACAACGGCCGCGACGGCCTGTCGTACCTGACGCAACAAGCGATCAAGTACGTCCCCATCGGCGACAAAATCGAGCTCAACCTGGGGCGCGACCCAGAGGTCATCCATGAACTGATCAGGCTGCGCTCCTTCCGCACGGACTTGATCCTGCAGATTCACGGCACCAACGAGTTTCGCAAGATCGGCGGCGACGGCGCCTTCAAGGAAGAAAACGCCACTCTCGTCGGCTGGGATGATCATGACAATTTCTCGGAGCGCATCCGCAACTATTCCAGCAAGTCCATCAACGTGGAAATTCGCCGCCCCCTCCCCGGTCACGTCATCTTCAGAAGCTCCTTGGAGCCCAGGCTGCACGACTATCAGACCGTGGAGTTGCACGCCACGGTCCCCGCCGGCAAAAGGGCCGACCTGCTCTTCGAACTCGTCCGCAAGCAAGGGACCAGCGCCAAGCAGAATAACATCACGCTGGAAAAGGCGGAGGTGAAACCGTGAGTTGTCTCTTGCGTGCGATTTTGACCGCGGGGCTCGTCGCACTGTGCGTAGCGCCTCTCCGCGCTGAGAACGTCGACCTCTCCACTGTCCCCTCGCGCAGTTCGGTCCAGCTCACGATCTACAACAGCGAGGACATTACCCTCGTTCGCGAGACCCGCGTGGTGACGTTCAAGAAAGGTGTGAATCCGCTCCAATTCTCCTGGGCGAATACGCTGATCGACCCTTCCAGCGTGGACCTCAAGTTCCTGACGAGCGCCGACAAGCTGGACGTGGTCGATACGACCTTCCCGCATGCCAAGCCGCAGATGTTGTACTGGAACGTGCAGAGCGAGATCGACGGCGAGGCCAAGGTTCAAATCACTTACTTCACCAGCGGCATCACCTGGTCGGCGGATTACCTGTGTATCGCCGACAAGGATGAAAAGGAGATGTCTTTTGAAGGCTTCGTCCGGGTCTTCAACAACAGCGGCGAGGAGTACGAAAATGCCCAGGTTCGGCTCGTGGTCGGCACGATTAACCTGGTCGAAAAGATTGCTCAGCTCGCTAATATTCCTGTTCCGGCGGTAGAGTCGATGCCTGCCGTGAAGTATGAGGAATCCAAACGCCTGTCGCTCTTCGGCGCGATGGACGCTGCGCCCCGCGCCGACAGGCAAGAACAAGTCAAAGAGATCATCAAGGAAGGGCTCAGCGAGTACTTCATCTACACCATCGAGGGGACCGAGACCATCCAGAACGGCTGGAGCAAGCGAATGCGATCGCTGCAGGGACAGAAGATTCTCTTCAAGATCGAACATCGCTACCGGCCGCAGGAATACGGCGAGTACATGGTTCGCCTGTATCTCTTAAAGAACGACGAAGCCAGCAAACTCGGCACCACGCCGCTGCCGGATGGAATCGTCCGGGTTTTCCGGGACAACGGCCGCGACGGCCTTTCCTACCTGACGCAGCAAGCCATCAAATACGTCCCGATCGGCGACAAAATCGAGCTCAACCTGGGGCGCGATCCGGAAGTCATCCACGAGCTGGTCAAGCTCCGCACCTTCCGCACGGACCTGATCTTGCAAATTAACGGCACTGCCGAATTCCGCAAGATCGGCGGCGACGGCGTGTTCAAGGAAGAAAATGCCACGCTTGTCGGCTGGGACGACCACGAGACTCTCACCGACCGAATCCGCAACTACAGCAGCAAGCCGATCAGCGTGGAAATCCGCCGCACCATCCCCGGCCACATCATTTTCAAAAGCTCCTTGGAGCCCAAACTGCACGACTATCAGACTGTCGAACTGCATGCCACGGTCCCTGCCGGCAAAAAGGCCGACTTGCTCTTTGAACTCGTCCGCAAGCAAGGGACCAGCGCCAAACAGAACAACATCACGCTGGAAAGGGCGGAGGTGAAGCCGTGAGTTTCCATTTGCGTATGATACTGGCGGTAGCGCTCCTCGCCTTGTGCATCGCGACTCTCCGCGCCGAAAACGTCGACCTTTCGACCGTTCCTGCGCGCAATTCCGTTCAACTCACGATTTACAACAGCGAGGACATCACCCTCGTTCGCGAGACTCGCGCGGTGACGTTCAAGAAAGGTGTTAATCCGTTGCAGTTCTCCTGGGCAAATACGCTCATCGACCCCTCCAGCGTGGAGCTCAAGTTCCTGACGAGCGCCGACAAACTGGAAGTCGTCGATACGACTTTTCCGCACGCCAAGCCGCAGATGCTGTACTGGAACGTGCAGAGCGAGATCGACGGCGAAGCCAAGGTCCAAATTACTTACTTCACCAGCGGCATCACCTGGTCGGCGGACTATCTGTGCATTGCGGACAAGGCCGAGCAGCAGATGAGCCTGGAAGGCTTCGTTCGGGTCTTCAACAACAGCGGCGAAGAGTACGAAGATGCTCAGGTCCGCCTGGTCGTCGGCACCATCAATCTCGTTGAGAAAATCGCCCAGCTCGCCAGCATTTCCCAGGACGATGCCAAAAAGGAACTTGCCAACGGCCGCCTGGAAGAACTTCGCAAGAAGGCCACACACGAGTTCATGGAGAAGGGCGAAGCGAAAATGAAGGAAGTCGATAAAGCCGGCGAAGCCCTGGCGGAAAAGCAAATCGTCAAGGAAGGGCTCAGCGAGTATTTCATCTATACGATTGAGGGAACCGAAACGATCCAGAACGGCTGGAGCAAACGGATGCGGTCGTTTGACGGGAAGCAGGTTCCCTTTCAGATCGAATACCGCTACCGGCCGCAGGAATACGGCGAGCAGCTCGTCAGGATGTATCTGCTCAAGAACGATCTGGCCAGCAAGCTCGGCACGACGCCGCTGCCGGATGGAGTGGTGCGGGTCTTTCGCGACAACGGCCGCGAAGGACTCTCGTACCTCGTCCACCAGCCGGTCAAATACATCCCTATCGGCGACAAGATTGAGCTGAATCTCGGTTCCGATCCTGAAGTTCTGTTCGAACTCAAGAAGCACCGGGTCAGCCGCGACAACCTCTGGCTGCAAATCAACGGCAAAAACCAATTCCGCATGATCGACGGCGACGTGGTGAGAGTGGAAGAGAAATCCACGCTCGTCGGCTGGGACGAGCACGAGGTCTATTCGCAGCGGATTCGCAACTACAGCGCAAAGGACATCAATGTGGAAGTCCGCCGCACCTGGCCGGGCCACATTCACTTCCGCAGCCTGCTCGAACCCAAGCTGCATGACTATCAGACGGTGGATTTCAAAGCCAAAGTCCCTGCCGGAAAAACCGCGAACCTGCTGTTTGAAATAGTTCGCCACCAGGGACGTAACGCCAAACAGAACAACATCACGCTGGAAAACGCGGAGATCAAACCGTGATTGGAACGAATACAACGCACGTAACGCGTGCATTTCGCTGGCGCTCATGCACCCTACTGGTGGTTGTTGCGCTCGCCTGTGGTTTCGCGCCGCTCCGCGCGGAAAACGTCGATCTTTCCACGGTCCCCGCGCGTAATACCGTCCAACTCACGATCTACAACAGCGAAGACATCACCCTAGTCCGCGAGACACGAACGGTGACGTTCAAAAAGGGTGTCAATCCACTCCAATTCTCCTGGGCCAACACATTGATTGATCCTTCCAGTGTCGAGCTCAACTTCCTGACGAGCGCCGACAAGCTCGAAGTGATCGATACTACCTTTCCGCACGCTAAGCCGCAGATGTTGTACTGGAATGTACAAAGTGAAATCGACGGTGAGGCCAAGATTCAAATCACCTACTTCACCAGCGGCATCACTTGGTCCGCGGACTACATCTGCATTGCCGACAAAGACGAAAAGGAGATGAGTTTCGAGGGTTTTGTGCGGGTACACAACAACAGCGGCGAAGAATACGAAAAGGCCCAGGTTCGCCTGGTCGTCGGCACCATCAACCTCGTCGAGAAAATCGCCCAGCTCGCGCAGATTCCGATTGCCGAGGTCGAGAGCTTGTCGCGCGATTTGCGCGAGAACTATCGCTTCAAAGCGGCCAAAGACGCCCTCATGATCCCCGCCAACGGGCCCGCTGGTGCAGCTGCTCCCGCGGCCGAAGCCCCCGCTCCCAAAGAGATCATTAAGGAAGGTCTGAGCGAGTACTTCATTTACACCATTGAGGGGACTGAAACGATTAACAACGGCTGGAGCAAGCGGATGCGTTCTTTGGAAGGGCAAACTATTCCCTTCAAGATTGAATACCGCTATCGCCCCCAGGAATACGGCGAGCAACTTGTGCGGATGTACCTGCTCAAGAACAACAAGGATGCCAAGCTCGGCACCACGCCGCTCCCCGACGGGGTGGTCCGCGTTTTTCGTGACAACGGCCGGGACGGCCTGTCGTACCTGACGCAGCAAGCGGTCAAGTACATTCCCATCGGCGACAAGATCGAGCTCAATCTCGGCGTCGATCCGGAAGTCATCTTTGAGCTGATCAAGCTCCGCATCTTCCGCAGCGACTTGACGCTGCAAATCAACGGCACCAACGAATTCCGCAAAATCGGCGGCGACGGCGTCTTCAAGGAAGAAAACGCCACCCTCGTCGGCTGGACGGATCACGAGATCTTCAGCCAGCGGATTCGCAACTACACCAGCAAGGAGATCAGTATCGAAGTCCGCCGCACGCTTCCCGGCCACATCCTCGTTAGGAGTCAGCTCGCGCCGAAACTGCACGACTTTCAGACGGTGGAATTCACAGCGAAAGTTGCCTCAGGAAAGAAGGCCGACCTGCTGTTCGAGGTTGTTCGGCTGCAAGGGACCAGCGTCAAGCAGAATAATGTGACGCTGCAAGACGCAAGAGTCACTCCGTAAGCGGGAAAACTCGTCTTGGAGCCCGGTCGGATAAAGGAATATAATCCCGGCCAGACAAGGACCAGATGCAAGTCGCACGGAGGCTGCGCTATGAAGACGGGTCAAATGCTGTTTGTCGCCTTCGGCGGCATGTTGCTCGGAGCGGGCGGTACGCTGGCGGTTCAGACCGGGCTCGTCAATTACGAGGTAACGCTCGATATTCGCCCTCGCGCCCCCGTCACACTACCCCCTCCGATACTCTCCTCCACCGGGGCAGATCCCTACGTCGGGCCCCCGGTAGTGCAAAGCTGGGAGCCAGCGCCCTTGGTTGAAAACCGGCCCGTTGCCTTGCCACCTTTGAACGACCAGCAGATTGCCGAGATCGTCTCCGTCCGGGAACACATCGGGCCATTGGTCACGGAGGTACCAGACGACCTCTCGGGCCCGCAGGCTGAACCGGCCAGCGAGTCCTTCGCCCAGCACCTCCGCGCCGCAGCCGGCATCGGCACTTCCTCCGGCCCCCCGGCGACGGCAGCAAAGTATCCATTAGATCACTATCCGGTGGAGCCTGCGGCGGGCGGCGCTCTGGCTCGCGGCCTCCGCGAGGCTCAACTTCGCTAATTGCAGCGCCCCCTATCGCGGCTATTTCCCGCCAAATTAGAATAAATGGCGGGATTATCTATTCCGGCCGCGGTTCGCGGCGCCAGCGGACAGGCGAACGAGAAGGAAGGCAGCTTTTGTCTTTGCACGTTCGTGTCCTCCGGCGCGCTCGCCTTGCGCCGCGCGTGTATTGTCGGCTGAAACGGGGCATTTGCCTTTTGTGTCCAGGAGTTTGCCATGGCCCGCAAGGGAGATTTTACCGAGATTCTGCTCCGCCGCCGCCTGATTGGGCAGGACCAGATTAATGAAGCCCGGCAGATGTCCAAGGACACCAACACGTCCTTGCAGGATTGCATTATCAAGCTCGGCTACTGCTCGGCGGATGACGTAATGCGAGCGGTGGCCCAGGAACACGGCCGCGACTTCGTCGACCTGGCCGAAGTGGCGATTCCCGAAAACATCATCGAACTTGTGCCGGAATCGGTCGCCCGCGAAAACAACGTGCTACCGCTCTCCGAGCAGGAAGACTCCCTGAAAGTCATCATCAGCGACCCGTACGACATCGATACTATCGAAAAGCTGCGGTTCATTCTCAACCGCAAGATCGATATCGCTTTGGCCCCCCGCGAGCGAATCACGGAAGCCATCAACAAGTATTATACGCAGGTCGAAGGTGAATCGGCGGACTCCGTCCTTCAAGAGTTCACCGATACAGCAATCGACTTTACCGAGACGGAAGCCCAGTCGCAGATGTCCGCCCAGGACGCGGTGGACGAGAACAGCGCTCCGATTGTCCGCCTCGTGCAACTGATGATTACCGAGGCGGTCTTGTTGCGGGCGTCGGACATCCATGTCGAGCCGTTTGAAGAAGTCGTCAGAATCCGCTACCGTATCGATGGCATATTGCACAAGCGGGATAGCCCGCCTCGGCGACTCCTAGGGGCGATTATTTCGCGTATAAAAATCCTTGCCAAGATGGATATTGCCGAAAGGCGCCGACCACAGGACGGTCGCATCAAGATCACGGCAGGGGACAAAGACTTGGATTTACGAGTCTCCGTCATTCCCACCAACCATGGCCAATCCGTGGTCATGCGGTTGCTCGACAAGGACAACATCAAAGTCGGCACGCGCCAATTGGGGTTATCCGAAGATAACTTTACTCAGTTTCAAAGCCTGCTCCGCCGCCCCAACGGCATTATCCTGGTAACTGGCCCGACCGGCTCGGGTAAAACGACCACCTTGTACGCCGCCCTCAATGCCCTCAACCGCCCCGACCGGAAGATCATTACGGCCGAAGACCCGGTCGAGTATTACCTGCCGGGCATTAACCAGGTCGAGGTTCGGCACAGCATTGGGCTCGATTTCTCCCGCATCATTCGCTCCATGTTGCGGCAGGCACCGAACATCATCCTCGTGGGTGAAATGCGAGATTCAGAAACTGCTTCGATGGGAATCCAAGCATCTTTGACTGGACACTTAGTTTTTAGTACATTGCACACGAACGATGCGCCCAGCGCTGTGACGCGCATGGTTGACATGGGGGTGCCTGGTTATTTGGTCGCCAGTTCAGTCATCGCAGTCCTTGCGCAGCGGCTGGTTCGCGTGATTTGCTCGCGTTGCAAGCACCCCATGCAGATTCCCGAAAGCGTGCTGACCGATGCGGGAATTACGGCAAAGATGGCCTCCAAAGCCCATTTCATGAAAGGAAAGGGCTGCGGAAATTGCAGCAAAAGCGGCTATCGCGGGCGTCTAGGGATCTTCGAGCTGATGATGATCAACGCCAAGATTCGCGAGATGATTTTCCAAAGCCAATCTGCCGTGGAAATCAGGAAAGTAGCCATAAGTCAAGGAATGAAAACGCTTTACGTCGATGGAATCTATAAAGTGATCAAGGGAATTACCACTTTGGAAGAAGTCTATCGCAACGCCAAGCGGACGGAGCAGGACAACTTCTAATCTCGAGAATCAAGGAAATTTTCTGCCACCTTTTTGCTTTCCACTTCTGGTGCGCCAATAATCCCCTGCTTGGAAGACATTACTTTCATCTATCCCGTTTCCCAAGCAGGCAGAAGAAGGCAGATTGACCCGACAATTTTTCTGGAATTCTCTATTCATAGGGCCGCTGCGACAGGTTCTAAGCACCAGCAACCTTCCGGAACAGACATTTAGCAGATAGCCGTTGGACGAGTCTCTCTCCTCTAACGCTATTCCATAAAACACACTTTTCATCCCCTCCCCTGGCAGTTGCCCATGCGGCGGGATCCTGTTTGGAAAGACCGGCAATGGCCACGATTCTCATCGACAAACTTCTGCAAGCCTGCGTGAAGCAGGGGGCCAGCGATATTCATATCGTTGTCGGCCAGCCCCCCGTGTTTCGACTCCACGGCCGCTTGCGGAAGCTGGAAACCAAAACTCTTGAGCCGGACGACACGGTCGCTTTGATGAAGAGCATCGCTCCCGAACGGAGCCAGCGCGAGCTGCAGGAAAAGGGAAGTGCCGACTTTGGCTTCGCCTTCGGCGACATGGCTCGGTTCCGCGTCTCGATTTTCAAACAGCGCGGCAACGTCTCAATGGTGCTGCGGCAGATTCCTAACGACATGCTCACCCCAGGGCAGTTGGGCCTGCCAGACGTGGTGACCAAGTTGGTGCTCCGGCCCCGCGGATTGTTTCTAGTAACCGGGCCAACCGGCTCGGGAAAAAGCACCACGCTGGCCAGCCTGGTGAACTACATCAACGAGAACGTCGATCACCACATCATCACGATCGAAGACCCGATCGAGTTTTACCATTTCCACAAAAAGTCCACGATCAATCAGCGCGAAATCGGCGTGGATGTCCCCAGTTTCTCCGAAGCCATCCGCCGCGCCCTGCGGCAAGATCCCGATGTGATCCTCGTCGGCGAACTTCGCGATCTGGAAACCATTGAATCCGCCATCACCGCGGCTGAAACCGGGCACATTGTGTTCGGTACTTTGCACACCAACAGTGCCCAGGGAACCGTCAACCGCATCATCGATGCCTTTCCCGGCAACCTGCAGGATCAGATCCGCACCCAGCTTTCCACTTCGATCATCGGCGTGGTGGCCCAGACGCTGCTGCCGAAGATCAGTGGCGGCCGTATCGCGGCGTATGAAATTCTGATCGTCAATCCGGCGATCGCCAACCTGATTCGCGAAAACAAGACGTTCCGCATCAACTCGGCAATTCAGACCGGGGCCAAGTACGGCATGCAGCTCTTGGACGACCATCTCTTCCGCCTCTGGAAGGAAGAGAAATGCACGATCGAAGACGTCCTGTCGAGGGCCCACAACGGCGACGAGCTCGCCAAGCGGATTGTCAACTTCCAGCGAAGCGGCTTAGACGATCCACAGCCGATGAATCCCGAGAACGATCCCAACCAGGGGAAGCGCCCGCCGGGACATTAAGAAGGGGTCAGGAGTCAGGGAACAGGAGAGGACACTAACCCGCAGCGCAAGCGAGGGAAAGCACTCGAGACAAGCTATGGCTATCCGCAAAATTGGGCAAATCTTCGTCGACATGGGCTTCGTCACGGATGACCAGCTCGGGATGCTGCTGGAAGAGCAGCAGACCCGGCCCGGCACGCTGCTCGGCAAGATCGCCCAAGAAATGAACATGCTCAATGAGGAGCAGATCGTTCAGGCCCTCTCCGAACAGATGGGAATGCAGGTGGTGGAGCTGGGCGACATTGGCCTGTCGCACGACGTCCTCAAGAAAATCACCGAGTCCATGGCCCAGCTTTATCGCGTCGTCCCCGTCGCGTTCGAGGGGAACCGCCTGACCGTCGCCACTTGCGACCCTCAAAACATCGTCATTCAGGACGAGCTGCGGCAGATGCTGGGGTATGAAGTGCGGGTGGTGATCGCCACGGAAACGGATATCAAGAAAGCACTGGATCGCTGGTATTCCTCCGACAAGGACACCATCGAGAGCATCACCCAGGAGTTGGAGGATGATCCCGATTTCAAGAAGGCGATGGCGGCGGCGGCGACCGGCGGCGCGACCGACCTCACCAGCATTGAAGCCCTGGCCGATAGCGCACCGGTTCGCAAGCTGCTCAACATGGTGCTGCTCCTGGCCATCAAAGACCATGCCAGCGACGTCCACTTCGAGCCGTTCGAGGATGAATTCCGCATCCGTATCAAGGCGGACGGCGTGCTCTTCGAAATGGTCCCGCCACCGCGACATCTGGCCTTCGCCATCACCACCCGCATCAAGGTGATGGCCAACCTGGACATCGCCGAGCGCCGCCTGCC